>WBXI01000012.1 GCA_008933025.1 Verrucomicrobiota bacterium | reverse complement strand
CCCGGGTATAGGTCCGGATCTCGCGGCCCGCGTCGTACAGGAACTCCGGGCGGACCCGCCGTGCCGTCGGCAACAACGAGGCGGGACTCAGGTTCTTGACCACGAGACGCAGCGACCGCCCGTCCGCGAGCCGGACATCGAGATTGTCGATCTCGTGCGACGACGAATACGCGGACCGGCGTCGGCGCACGTTCCGGACCTTCGCGGTGCCGTCGTCGCGTCGTCCCAACAACGAGTCCAACGCGGCCCGCAGTTCCCCGATGGGGATGCAGTCCGGCGCGGCGACGTCGGTCAGCATGGGGCACCCACCTTTCCCAGGAGCCGGCCCAGGACCCTGTCGGAATCGAGGTATTCCTCGGCCACCGCACGGGCAGCCCGGGCGTGGACGGCATAGTCGGCACGGACCCTCGCGGTCGCGTCCGTCGCGCCCTCGATGTCCCCGAAGCTCAACAGGCCGCTGCCGGTGGGCAGATGCCGCCCGAACCCGGTTTCCTGCGCGATCACCGGACGGCCGCACGCCAGATAACAGGCGCTGCGGTCGCTGAACCAACCGCACCGCGAGGCGACGTAGCCGCTCTTCGCTATTCCGATTTCCCCCCGCGAGCCGGCGACGAACCGGGCGTAGTGCCACGGGGTTCCCGCCGCCTCGATCGGATCCAGGATCTCCCAACCATTCGCGCCGAGGGCCGTCACGTCGCGGGTCTCGCCGGGATGGATCGAGAGCGCCACCGCGAACTTCCCCGTCGTCCGGCCCGGGAGTTCCATGAGCCGGCGGAACGAATGCGCCTTCTGCCCGTGGTGCACGCCGCCGTGCTCGATCGATCCATAACCCCGCCAGTTGGCCACCGTGGTCCATGCGTCCCGGCGGATCTCGCCGGCGACCGGCCATCGGTCGAGCACCACCGGAGGCAACGTGGGAATCCAATCCCGCCCGCAGGTCGGCACCGGGCAGGCGTCGCTCCCGACCTCCTGCCCGACGGTCGCGAAATGGGTGTGGGCGGCGAACCGCATGTCGATGCCCTCGGCGGCATGCCAGAGTTGGTTGAATGCCGGGTCGAGATCCAGATAGACGCGGATCGGGATGGGCGAGACCAACTCGGGATCGGCGAGCATGCCCGAGACGTTGAGCAACACCGCCGCCCGGCGGCAGAGGGCGCGGAGTTCGTCGTAGGGCATCCCGACGGTCTCGCGGGTGCCCGCGTGCAACAGGGTGGCGTGGCGTTCCAGCCCGTACTCCTCGGCCACGCGGTGGAAATACGCCTCGTTCAGCGATTCCCCCAACGGCGTGCCCGGCGGCTGGATCGAGGCGGTGGGAATGGGTTCGACGAGGTGCACCTCGTACCCAAGGCGCTGCAGGCCGAGGACGTATTGGAGCACGGCCCAGGACGCGCCGCCCTGGAAGGGATCGGCCGCGATCATCCCGCTGACGACGACGGTGGTGCGGGGGCGCCTCATGGCGGGGATCCTCCCGGCGACGCGCCATGCCCCCGCACCGGCGATCCGTCTTCGGACAGGAATTCGAACCGCAGGAGACGGAACGCGAGGGCGCGGCGATCGGGCGACCCGGGTTCGACCGCGTGGGGACAGAAGGTGGGGCCGGCGCGCAATTCCACCTCCAGCGCCTCGTGGCGCGCGAAGGGACACGCGACCTCCCATTCGAAAGACCGCGCGGGCGGGAAAGTCCCGGCGAACTCGCGTCGCCCCAGTCGCAGCACCAGTTCGGTGGGGGCGGTGTTGCGCTCCGGGGTGCCGCCGGCCAACCGCACGCCCCGGACCGGCGCGGTGAGACGCGCGGGAAACCGCAACGTTTCGCCCACCCAGGTGTCCTCCCAGCAATCGCGGGCCAATCCCAACCGCTCGACCGGCCCGTCCAGGGCCAGCGTGTCGTTGAACCGCCGCCGCGGTCCGCCGGCCGGCAGCATCCCCGGGTCGAGCCGGGAATAATACCCGTGCTCGAAAATCCAGCGGTACCTGCGGAACACCGCTTCCTCGGCCCCGGGGGTATAATATCCGTGCACCGCCCCGTGCCGACTGGTGTTCAACCGGCGCAACGCGGGGCCGCCGTCGATCCCCACCGAGGCCAGCGCCGCGCGCAGATCCTCGGCCAGGTTCTCCTGACGCAATACCCGCAGCGCCGGCATCCTCTCGCCGTCGAGTTCGAAATACTCCTCGATCGGCACCGTCCCGCCGCCGTGGTCGTCGCTGGCCCGCGCGAACGCCTCGAAGTCGCCGTCCAGGGCGAGCTCCTGGTTCGACCCGGAATCCCACGCGTTGCCGTTCTGCAGGTACGCGAACCGCGAGACCTCGATCTCGTAGGGATCGCGCACCACCGCGAGGACGAGCTTCACGGCCCCGATGTCGTATCCGTGGCGTGCCATGGCCTCCCGGCACATGGCCGCGGTCTCGTGCCGGCTCCCGGGGAATTCGACGATCCCCCTTGCGGCGAGGCGCGGATCCGGCCGGTGCGGATGCGAGTAATGCAGCGGTTTCGGCAGTGCCTGCAGCAAGACCTCCGAAACCGCCATGCCGCCCGTCTTGGGCACGTGGATGAAAAGGACGTCCTTGTTGAAGATCATGATGGGGGCGAACCGGTCATCCCGAATGTCCATGCGCCGGGACGGGCGCGCAGTCGATGCCGACATCGTGCAACACACCGCGGAGCAACGCGTCCGAATCCAGGTATTCCTCCGCCAACCGGCGCGCCGCCGCCGCGTGCATCGCGTACTCGCCGACGATGCGGCGCACGCCTTCCACCGCCTCGTCCACGGTACCGAACGTGAGCAGGCCGCGGCCCGTCGGCAGGTGCCGGCCGATCCCGGTATCCTGGACCAGGGCCGGCCGCCCCGATGCCAGATACCGTGCCGTCCGGTCGCTGAACCAACCGCTGTGGGTGTCCACGTACATGCCCTGCGCGGCGGAAAACTCCGCGCCCGATCCCTGGACATGGCGGCGAAAGGCATCGGGCGTCGCGGAGGCCTGCATGGGGTCGGTCACCCGCCATCCGTGGTCCCGGAGCCGGGCGAGATCGGCGGCGTCGGCCGGATGGATTTGCAGGGCGATCTCGAACCGCTCGCCGGTGCGGGCGGGCACATCGAGGAAGCGCCGGAATTCGTGTGCCTTCTGCCCGTAGGTCCGTCCGCCGTGGACAACCGTCCCGTAGGCGCCCCGCCAGCCGGCCACGGTCGTGAAGCGGCCGAATTCCCCGGCGGGCATGGCCGGCCACTCCGCGAGCACCACCGGCGGGCGCACGGGATGCCACGCAAGCCCGGCCGTGGGTATCCGGCACCCTTTCGATCCGATGTTCGCGCCGATGGTGTAATAGATGTCGTGGCCCTCACATCGCGCGGCCCCGGTCCCGGACTCATGCCAGAACTGCGTGTGGCCGGGATCGTCGTCGAGGTAGGCCTTTGTCCGTGCCCCTCCGGCGATCTCGGGCCGGGTCAGATGCCCGCTGATGTTGAACAGGAGATCCGCGCGCCCGACGCGGCCGGACAACTCGCGGGATGGCACGCCGTACGACTCCCCCGTCTCCTCGCAAACCAGCGCGGAGGTTCCGGAGAGCCCGAACCGGGCCATGACCGAGTGGAAATACGCCGCTTGGACGCAGTCGGCCAGGGTCGCGGGCCGGCCCATGGCATCCGTGCATTGGCCCGCGGATATCTGTTCCACGAACCAGGCCTCGAGTCCCAGCCGGCGGAATCCGAGCACCCAACTGAGCCGGGTCCACGCGTTCCCGCCGTTGAAGGGTTTGTTGGCGAGCGCCCCGCCCACCACCACCAGCGGCGGCCTGCCCCGCCCCGCGATGTCGACCCGGTGCCTCATGGGGTCCTCGGCTTTGCGCGCGCGACCTTGACCGAACCCAGGAGCTTCGCGCGGTCGGGCGTGGCATAGAGCCTGAACTCGTAGCCCTGCCCGTCTTGGATCCAGTCCGCCGCCACCGAGCCGCGGGCATGTTCCGCGAACAGTTTCTCCTCGCCGCCGTCGACCGCGACATAGACCTCCCCGGCCTCGTCGCTCCCGGTGTCCCATTCGATGGTGGTGACACCGGCCCCTTTGCCGGCCGGCACCGGGTTGGGATGCGCCGTGATGAACGGACCTTTTCCCGGTCCCGTCTGCGGCGCGCCGGGCCGGCAACCGGTGCCGAAAAGGCATGCCACCAATCCGAGCACCATGCCGGCCATCCGTGTCGGGAGCGACCCGTTGCCCCGCCGCGGGATTCCCGGCTGGGTCGCGTCCTGTTGCTGGTTCTTTGTCATTTGCGAAGGTTCCATTCCCGGAGAGTGCCGCCGCGCCGCCCGATCGCGGGCACGGCGAGACTCCGGGGACGGTCGGCTCAGCGGATCGTCACCGTGACCGATCCGAGCGTGTTGGCGGCGGTGAGGGGCAGGCCACCGGAGACGTCCTGGAGATAGAACACGGTCCCGTTGCCCACCCATTTCCCGGTCGTCGCCGTCCACCCCCCCGGACCCGAACGCGAGAACAACGAACCCGAGGGAGATCCGACGCGGACTTCCACCGCCTTGGTCCCGACGCTGGTCCAGGTGAGAGTGGTCACGCCCAGCCCGGTGCCGTCGGTGACCGTGACCGGATTGGGACTCGCGGCGATCGAACCCGACCGGGCGACCACCCCGACCTGGACGGTTGCCAGGGTGTTGGCGGCGGTCAGGGGCAAACCACCCGAGATGTCCTGGAGATAGAACACCATGCCGTTGCTCACCCATTTGCCGGTGGTGGCCGTCCACGCCCCGGTGAGCGAACGCGAGAACAACGGCCCGGTGGGCGAACCCACCCGAACCTCCACCAAGGCGGTTCCCGTCGTGTTCCAGGTCAGCGTCGTGGCGCCCAACCCCGTGCCGTCGGTGACGACGATGGGATTCGGAGCCGCGGCCAACGAACCTCCCCGGTTGACGACGCCGACCTGAACCGACGCGAGCGTGTTCGCGGCCGTGAGTGGCTGGCCCCCGGTCACGTCCTGCAGATAGAACACCATGCCGTTGCTCACCCACTTGCCGGTGGTGGCCGTCCAACCGCCCGCGGTCGAGCGCGAGAACAGCGGTCCCGAGGGCGAACCCACGTGGACCTCCACGTTGGCGGTGCCGGTCGTGTTCCAGGTCAATTGCGTCGCGCCGAGCCCGCTCCCGTCGGAGACCGCCACCGGGTTCGGATTCGCGGCGATGGTCCCGGCGCGGATGTTCACGGTGGCCGTCGCCAGGGTGTTCGCGGCCACCAAGGGCAAACCTCCCGACACGTTCTGCAGATAGAACGTCGTCCCGTCGCCCACCCACTTGCCGGTGGTCGCCATCCAGGCGCCGGCTGCGGACTGCGAGAACAACGGTCCGCCCGGCGAGTTCACGTGGACCTCGACGGCACTGGTCCCCGTCGACGTCCAGGTCAGCGTCGTCGCCCCAAGCCCCGTGCCGTCGGTCACCGTCACCGGATTCGGACTCGCCGACAGCGTGCCGTTGGTCCGGATCTGGTAGGTCGCTATATAGGTCGTCGGCACCGCGGGTGTCGCGACCAGATGCTGCGCGGCCCCGCCGTCGGACCAACCCACAAAGTCATAGACCACGTTGTTGTTGGTCTGCGGCGTCACGGCACCGATCAACCGCTGCATGTTGATCACGCTCGCGGAAGAGGCCGGCGTCGTCACCGGCGCGCCCTCGAGCGTTGCCTGCAAACCACCGGGCACGGTCAACAGGTTGATCTGCGACAGACGGGGATGCACGTCGACCGAGCTGCTCGCGCTCATGCCCTGCGAATCCGTCGCCGTCAGGGTCACGTGGAAATAGACGTCGGTGGAAACCTCGCCGGTGTCCGGGACCGTGAACGTGCCATCGGCCATCCCGCCGACGGGATCCATGAAGGGATGCGAGTGGCCGTTGTGGTGGAACACCACGTCCCAGACGAGGGCCGATGGCGGCATCGGCCCTTCCTCCGCGTCCGTCGCCTGCCCCGCGAAGGACACCACGTCCAGTGACGCATACGACGCCCCGGGCAAAGGCTGGGTGATCGTCGGGACCGGCGCGTTTTTGGTGGTGACGGCCAGGATCGCGACGGCGCTGGTCGTCGTCCCCAGCGCGTTGGTCACCACGCAACGGTATTGGCTTCCGTTGTCCGCAAGGGTGGTCGGCGGCGTGGTATAGGTCGCCGAGGTGGCACCCGGGATGTTCAAGCCGCCCGATTGCCACTGGAAGCCCAGGGTCGGGCTTCCATAGGCGGTCACCGAGAAACTCGCCGCATTGCCCACCGTGACGGTCTTGCCCACCGGTTGGGTCCCGATCTGGGGTGCCAGGCTGCCTGTATAGGTGATCTTGAACATCCCCCCGACGGCCTGCGCGTCGGCCACCGTCAGGTAATAGAGGGCGCCGTCGGGCGCGATCGCCACCTGCACCGTGTTCGGCACCCCGATGCCCGTCGCGAACGGCACCACCGAATTGTCCCCGGGATCCAGCATGCGGATCCAGCCGTTGCAGTAGTCGATGAACAGGTACTTGCCGAGGTACGATGCCGGGAACTGCGGGTTGGCCGGGTTGTAGAACGCACCGCCGGTGACCGCGCATCCCGACGTGTCGCCGGGTCCATGGCCATACGCCAGCAACGGCGCCTCGAAACGCGGGTCCGCGGTTGGCCCCTCGGTCTCCGGCCACCCGAAGTTCGCCCCCGCCATGCCCTCGTTGATCTCCTCCCATTTGATGTCGCCGACGTCGTTGACGAACATCCGCCCGGTCCCCGGCTGGATGTCGAACGTATAGGGATTCCGCAACCCCAGCGCCCAGATCGCCCGGTTGATGCCGGTCGTCGCCAGATAGAACGGGTTGTCCGACGGGATGGTCCCGTCCGGACGGATCCGCAGGATCTTCCCCTTCACGGTCTGGAGGCTCTGGGCATTCGGGGAGTAATAATTGTCCCCGCTCGCGACATAGAGCATCCCGTCGGACCCGAACCGCAGGGTCCCCCCGTTGTGCTGGTCCGCGACGAGGTCGTCCAGGTCCATCAGGACCACCTCGCTGCCCGGGACGGCGACGTCGCCGCCGGCGGTGAAGCGGCTGATCCGGTTGTGGATGGTCGGCGTCGTCGCCGTGTAATAGACGTAGACATATTGGTTGGACGCGAAGTTCGGGTCCAACGCCACGCCCACGAGGCCGCGTTCGCCGGCGCTCTCGACGTTCAGCGTCACGAACGGGGTCGGCAGCAATTGGTCGTTCTTGAAGATCCGCAACCGCCCGATGCGTTCGCCCACGAACACCCGCCCGTCCGGGGCAACGGCGATGGTCGCGGGAAACGACAGGGCATGGGGAAGGCGGGCTTCCGCGAAGCCGGGCGGCAACGTGGTGGCGCGAAGGGCCGCCGCGAGCAGCAGGAAAACGGCGAGCAGCCCGGCCCGCGTCGCGCGGGCCGGTGAATGGGTCGGGTATTTCATCGGGTCGTTGGTTGGTTCGGCCGTTCCGTGGGACGGGTCAGTTCAACCGGTAGATGATGGCGTCCTCGCCGCCGGTCACGCGTTGGTAGGTCTCGTCGAGGTGCCTCTGGAATTCCCCGTAGAACGTCCGCCACCAGAACGCAGTCCCCGGCAGCACGAAGTAGTTCCCGCCGCGGGCCCTCAACTGCTCGAGATGCACGATCGCCGCGGCACTGTCCGCCGGGTGGTAACCGGCATAGCCCCCGCCCTCGTCCTGCGGGAAATGCCATCCCTGGCGGCCGACCACCTGCACGAACGCGGGATCGCCGCGACTCGCCACCAACACCGTCGCGCCTTCCGGAACGTGCGAGGCGATCGCCTCGCGGACACGATGGGCCAGACGCTGGTAGTGCAGGCTGATGCGGTAGTTGTGGTCCTTGTCCGGACTCGCCAGTTCCGGCTTTTTCGGCTCGCGCGCCATCACCGCCTCGATCGCGTCCAGAAAACGCCGGCGCGCCGCCTCGCGGCCATGGACGGGCATGATGTGTTCGCGACTGCTGGCCGCGATGCGGCCCCAGAGCGCGGTGTCGCGGCAGAGGCTCTCGACGTGCCGGGCGAACTCCCGGGGATCGTCGGCCACCAACGCGTGCTTGCGGTGCTTCAGTCCCAGACCCTCGATCCCGACCGTCGTCGAAACCGTCGGCGTGCCGATCATCAGGGACTGGACCAGCTTCCGCTTGGTTCCGGCACCGTAGAGAAGCGGGACCACCATGATCCGGGCACGCTCGATGTAGGGCACCACCGACGGCACCCAACCGATCGCCCGCGAATGGGGCACGGTGCGCGCGATGTCCCGGATGGTGTCGTCCATGCCGGTGCCGACCACCTGCAACGGATCGGCCTCCAGCACGCGCGGGTCGACGAGCGGCGCGACCTGCCGGCAAAAGAAGTCGATGGCATCGATGTTGGGCGTGTGGCGGAAGCTGCCGAGGAACAGGATTCCCTTGCGCTCCGCGCAGGGGACCGGGGACGCGGCGAATTCCTCGCAGTCGGGAACGCAGCGGGCCGCGTTCGAATCGCCGAGGAGATCGTTGATCATGCCCGCTTCCTTCTCCGACACCGCCAGCACGGCATCCGACGCGGCATAGATGTTGAGTTCGCGGACCATTTCCGCGCCGTACGCGTTGTCGAGCAGGCCGCCCTGCCCTCCCGGGGTCGTCGGAAGGAAGACCCGGCGGGCATGGCGGACGAAGTGGAGGTCGATGCTGTCCACGACCACGCGGGTCTGGGGCGAGGCCCGCCGGATGAAGGCGAGGTGTTGTTCCGCGATGTTCCAGAATTCGAAGAGCGCGAGGTCGTAGTGGCCGCCGCTCATGATGAGGTCGGTCACATCGTCGAATCCCACGAAGGTGGCGATGCCGGCCTGCTGGAGGAGGCGGCGGTAGCGCTCGCCGTCGGGCGCGCGCTGGGCCACGAACGTGACCGCCCAGCCCGCGTCCCTGAGGAAGATCAGGAGGTCGTGGATCCGCCGGGATCCGCTTTCGCGGTCGAATTCCGGCATGACCGGGGCCATCACCAAGGCGCGACGCGTCCTCATGCGACCTCCGTCCGGATGATGTTTCCGCCGACGGCGAGTCCGTGCATCACGCCGAAATCCCACCGTTTGGGGGCCGTCGGTTGCTGTTGCATGAACGGTTCCCAGCGTTTGGTGAACCGTCCCCGGTTCACCACCTGGTAGCTCTTCACGCCGCTCGCAAGGTCCGTTCCCGAGGTGGCTCCCTCGAGGTGGACGATCTGGCTTTCCGGTTGGTAATAGACGCGGAGCCCGTGTTTGCGGACCCGGAAGCAATAGTCCGTGTCCTCGTAGTACGCCGGGGAATAATAGGCGTCGAAACCGCCCAACTCGTTGAACAGGGCGCGGCTCGTGGCCAGCAGCGCGCCGGAACAATAGTCCACGGGACGCACGAAGTTGTAGAGCGGCGCGTCGGGGCGCGGGTCGTTGCGCCCGAAGTTCGCGCCCGAGGCGTCCGAGAAGATGATGCCGCCCGCCTCCTGCAACCGGCCGTCCGGATAGACGAGCTTGCCGCCGATGGCGCCGGCGTCGGGCCAGTCGCGGATGCCGCGGAGAAGCGGTTCCAGCCAGCCCGGCAATGGCAGCGTGTCGTTGTTGAGGAAGACCAGCACGTCTCCCGTGGCGGCCTTCGCCCCCCGGTTGCAGGCGGCGATGAACCCGCCGTTGCGCGGGCTCGCCACCGGCCGGAGCCGGGGTTCGCGGCGCGCCCATTCCCGGAGACGGTCCAGCGTCCCGTCGCTCGAGCCGTCGTCCACCACCACGATCTCCACCGCGGCGTCCGCCGGCAGCGTCTCCGCCAGCGCCACGAGGCAATTCTTCAGGATCTTCCAACCGTTGTAGGTGGGGATGACGATCGAGGAACTCGGATAGGCCGGGGCCGTCCTCGGGGCCTTCCAGTCGATCTCGATCCCGCGCGGGCCCGTCTCCCCGGGCCGGGTTTCCACCCGTACGAACGCCACCGCCGCCACCCGCCGCGCCTCGGCGAGGTGCTGGGGCGCCTTGGAGCGCAGCACGACGACGTCCACGCTCGCATCCAGATAGGGCAATCCACCGGCCTCCATGCGCGCGTCGAAGACGTTCCGTTGCGGATGGCATGCGGCGAGACCAAGCCCCGTGTCCCAGTCCAGGATGGAGGGTTCGCGGCCGACGTGCTCCTCGCATTCCGAGAATGCCCGGGCCAGGCCGCCGTCGCCTGTCGCCACGTTCCCGCCGACCACGGTCTGCAACCCGTAGACCGTCCCGACGTCGTCCTGCCGGAGCCGTCGGAACCGGGACTCGAGATGTTGCCGGAATTCCGGAAGGGCCTCGAGGATCGGGGCGGTCGCCGCGGGCAAAACGAGGAATTCCGCCCCGGAACCCCGGAGGGCTTCCAGATGCACCAGGGCGGACAACCCGCACGCGAGCGGACCCGGCGTGTGGTTGCCCGCGGCGTCGCGCGGGAAATGCCACGACGTCCGCGACGGCAGGTCCAGCCATGCCGGGTCGCCGTCGCTCGCCACCGCCACCGTCGCTCCCCGCGGCACCATCTCGCGCACCATCGAGCGGTACCGAAGCATGCGGATCGTGTGGGCCGCGGTCCCGGGATCCACGGAGGCTCCGGTCGAGCGCGACAGCTCGAGTTCGTGGATCGTGGCCCACATCTCCTCGCGCTGCTCGGATTCGCGTTCCAACCGTGCCATCAGCACGTCGATCGTGTCGGCGTTCCGGCGCACGAGGTCCTCCGCGGGATCGGGGCGGGGTTGGGGTTTGGGTACCGCCGCCAGGGTCGGTTTCCGCATCATGGACTTGTTCATGGCGTCTGGGGTTTCGGTTCCGGGCGCGCAGGCCGTGGGGAGGGCGGGAAGCGCGGGCTTTTGGCCTCGCTTCGGGAGTCCGCGGACACGGCAGGCGGGCTTGGCGAACATGGTTTTGTTAGGTTGTGACAGTTTCGGTTGTCGGATCGGAAAGTTGGGGGGCCGCGGTCGCCGTCGGCCGCGGCGCGGCCATGCCGCCGAGCGCGTACACGACGCCGACCCCCGGGCGTTGCGCCACCACGACGGCCGTGTCCGCGAGGTGCAGCGCCAGACCCTGGTAATGGTCCAGCCACCACCGCATCGTCTCGGGCACCACGAGATGGCGCGCGCCGGCGCACCGCAGCGCTTCCAGATGTCGGATCGCCGACTCGCTGTCCGCAGGATGGTAGCCGCTGTAGACGCCGCCCGGGCCTTGGGGAAAATGCCCGCCCGCACGATTGCCCATCCGCAGCAGCGCGCCGTCGCCCTTGGTCGCGACCAGCACCGACGCGCCCTCCGGCACCGACTCGCAGACGAGTTTGCGGAGTTCCTGGCGCAAACGGTCGTAGGCCAGCACTTCCGAGTCGGGCGACCGGCGTCCCAGCTCGGCCCGCAGTTTCACGTTCTCCCGGAGCA
Source organism: Verrucomicrobiota bacterium (assembly GCA_008933025.1). Classification (GTDB taxonomy): domain Bacteria; phylum Verrucomicrobiota; class Verrucomicrobiia; order Limisphaerales; family UBA9464; genus UBA6176. Next base: position 26,258 of record WBXI01000012.1, on the reverse strand, counting down.
GGTCCGCCACCTCGCGGCTTCGGTCGCGCAGTTCGGTCTCCATCCCGCCCGGGGAAGCCTCCGCGCCGACCACCGCCAACTCCGGTGCCGCCTCGATGCCCACCGGGTAATGCCCCTCGTAGTGGATCCGCAGAAGGCCGTCCGCGATGTAGTACCCGAGGTCGTCGGGCCGGACCCTGCCCATCCAGCGCCCGCGGTACAGGTCCACGTTGTGCCGGTCGCGGGCATGCCGCCCGGGCGAAACCGACTCGAGATGCTCGACCACGCACTCGCAGCAGTAGTGGACCTCGTGGCCCGCCACCCCGAGCCGGAGGCACAGGTCGACATCCTCGAATCCGTTGATATAGGAGGGATCGAATCCACCGGCATCCTCGAACACCCGGCGGCGGACCAGCATGCAGGCCCCGGTCACGATCTGGAACGGGCGGGAGCGGCTGACCGCGGGGTGGTTCGCCGGGAAGCCGGCATAGAGGTGCCGGGGATAACCGTCCTGGCAGACGGCCACGCCCGCGTGCTGGATGGTGTTGTTCGGGAACAACAGCTTCGCTCCCACCACCGCGGCGCGCGGATGCGCGTCCGCATGGTCGACCAACGCGTCGAGCCACCCGGTCCGCGGCAGGGTGTCGTTGTTCAGGAATACCAGGAACTCGCCGGTGGCGACCGCCGCCCCGTCGTTGCAACTGCGGGCGAAGCCCTCGTTCCTGCCGTGGGTCACCACGCGGATCCGGTCGCCATGGGCCGCCAGCAGGCTCCGCGTCCAGTCCTTGGACCCGTCGTCCACCACGATCACCTCGACGTCGTCCCGCGGCGCGAGGAGTCCCAGGCACTGGGCCGTGAGCACGGCACGGTTGTAAACCGGGATGACGATGCTGCACCTAGGCATGGCCGTCTCCTTTCCCCAGCGCGTACAACGATCCCGCCAGATCGTCCCGGGCCACCAGGGAGGCGAAGCGCCCCAGGTGTTCCCGCAGCGCGCCGTAATGTTCGAGCCACCACGCCGCCGTCCGTGGCACCAGGAGGAACCGCGCCCCGCACGCCCGCAGCGATTCCAACTGCGCCACCGCCCCGTCGCCGTCCGCCGGATAGATCGCCGAATAGCCACCGTCGGACCCCTGCGGGAAATGCCAGCCCGGACGGCCTTCGAGACGGACGAGTTCCTCGTCGCCCTTGCTGATCACCACCACCGGGGAACCGACCGGCACGTGCGCCAAGGCCAGATGGCGGGCACCGGTGCGGACCGCCTCGTATTCCGGCGTCAGCCGGCGCCCGTGCGGCTTCCACGCCTCGCCCCATTTGCTCTCGAACCGCTCGCGGTTGGACGCGAGCACGCGGTCGTAGTCGCCGGTCGCGCAGAGTTCCCCGAGCGAGGCCTGGCCGAAATGATGCACGAACGCGTCTTCCGCGCACACCACCCGCAATCCCGCCCCGCGGACCCGGCGCGCGTAGTCGTCGTCCTCGAACATCCCGATCTCGAAACGCTCGTCGAGGGGTCCCACCCGCAGCCAGACGTCGCGCCGCATGGCCACGCAGAACATGGCCAGCATCGGGATGTCCCCCGCCCCGCCCCGCCGGATCGCCGCCCGGTCCGCGGCGAACGCCAGCATTTCGCCGTGGGTCCGGTACGGCACGTCGATCTGCGCCTCGTTGCAGGTGCGGTTGGTCACCGGACCCACCAGGCCGACACCCGGGTCGCGCAGGTGCCCCGCCAGCGTCTGCTTCCAACCCGGCGGCAGTACCGTGTCGTTGTTCAGCAGCACGAACACCGTGCCCGACGCCAATTCCATTCCCCGGTTGTTGGCCGCCGCGAAACCCTCGTTGCGTTCGTTGGAAACCACCTGGACCCACGGATGCGCCGCCTTCAGTTCCCCGAGGTATTCCCGGGTCGGTTCCCCCGACGCGTTGTCCACCACGATGAGTTCGTCCCCGTCCTCCCACCCCTCCACGAGCAACGATGCGATGCAAAGCCGGGTATAGGGCAAGGCGTCGCGGACCACGATCACCACGCTGGTCCGCGGGCCGGGATCCATGACCGGGCCCGGTCGCTCCGGGAGGGACGGCGGCACGGGCAACGTCGCGGCGACCGCAAGGGTCTCCTCGGGCAAACGCGTCGGCCAACGGCCCACCGGCGTCAACAGGAGCCCCGGCGGGATCGTCGATGCCCCCGCCCGCGCCTTGCTCGCCCGGGCCCGGGCCTCCGACTGCGCCCGCGACAACGCGGGCCACGCCATCCCCAGATCCCGGAGCATCCGGGTCAACACCACGTCGTGCGCGAACCATTCCCGCGCGAGCCGCGCCGCGCCCCGCCGGTGCCGCTCGTAATCCCCCTCGATCCGGCCGACCGCCTCCACGATGTCGTCCATCGTGCCGAAGCCAAAGAGACCCTCGCCGGTCGGGAGGATGTTTCCGAACCCGGTATCCTGGGTGATCACCGGCCGACCCGCCGCCAGATAGGTCGCCGCCCGGTCGCTGAACCATCCGCTGCGCAACCGGACGTTCTGGTCCTTGGCCACCGTGAATTCGCCCCGCGACCCGCCGATATAGGATCGGTAGCCGTCGAGATCATGGGAGAATTCGGCCGCCGACCGCACGCGCCAGCCGTGCGACTCGAGCATCCGCCGGTCGTCCGGCTCCACGCTGGCCAGCGCCAGTTCGAGGGGACGCGGGACGCGGCGCGGCAGGTCGAGGACCTTCAGGAACTCGTGGTGTTTGCTCCAGACATACACCTGGTCGCCCAGACGCGCCTCGCGCCACGGCTGGCGCCAGTTCCCGACCGTGGTGAAAGCCCCGCCCTCGCCCCGTCCGCTCCCGGACCAAAAATCCAGGATCACCGGCTGCCGTGTCCGCCGGAACACGAACCGCTCCGGCAACGGCACCCCGCAATCCGGCCGGCCCAGATTCTCCCCGTAGGTGAAGAAGGCGCAGTGCGGCGCCAGGTAATCGATCGTCTCCCGCCGCCCGTTGTGGAGATCGATCTCCACGTCGACCGGATCGGTCTCGAGGTAGACCAACCGGTTGGTCGCCGCCATTTCCGGGGTCGGCAGATGGCTGCCGTGGAGGTTGATGATCAGCGACGCGGACCGATAGATGTCGCGGAGCTGCGACGCCGTCCTGCCGAAGGTCCGTTCCTCGTAGAGCGCGTGGTAGGCCCAGCGGTCGCCGAAGCCAAACCGCCCCAACACCCCCGCGATGTGGTCCGCCGCCAGTGCCACCCCGTCGTCGTCGTGCCGGCGCATCACCTTGGTCGGGGTGCAACCGTGGGCCTCCACGTAGTACACGTCGTAACCCAACCGCCGGAATCCCTCGAGATAGTGCAGTGTCTGCCAAGCCACGCCCGCGACGGGGAAGTGGCTCAGGAAACCCAGGATGACGATGGATTCCCTCATGTCATGCGGGGATGGGGACGCCATCGCCGGCAGCCGCCGGGTTCTTTGCCGCCGCGCGGCGCCGTGCCCGTGCCATCTGGGCGTCGTGCAACTGGCGGTACAATCCCTGGCTCTCCAGCAACTCCGCGGGCGTGCCTTGTTCCACGATGCGGCCGTGGTTGAGCACCAGGATCCGGTCCGCCTGGTGCAGGGTCGAGAGCCGGTGGGCGATCATGAACGTGGTCCGCCCGACCATGAGGCGGTCCAGTGCGTCGAGGATCACGGCCTCCGTCTTCGAGTCCACCGACGACGTCGGCTCGTCCAGGATGAGGATCGGCGCGTCCTTGAGAAAGGCCCTGGCCACCGAGATGCGTTGGCGTTCGCCCCCGGAGATGGCGGCGCCGCGCTCGCCGAGCTGGGTCTCGTACTTCTCCGGCAGCGCCATGATGAAGTCATGGGCGTTCGCCGCCTTGGCCGCGGCCACGATCTCGTCGCGGGTGGCATCCAGACGGCCGTAGCGGATGTTCTCCACGATCGAGCCCGAGAACAGCAGCGGCTCCTGCAGCACGATGCTGACCTGGTCGCGCAGGGAGCGGAGGGTGAGTTCCCGGATGTCGACACCGTCGAGCAGGATCCGGCCTCCCATGGCATCGTAGAAGCGGGGCAGCAGGCTGAGCAGGGTGCTCTTGCCGGCACCGGTCGGGCCCACGATGCCGACGACCTCGCCGGGGCGGGCCTCGAACGAGATGTCGCGCAGGGTGTCGGAACGGCCCGAATAGCTGAACTGGACGTTTTCGTAGACCACGTGGCCCGCCGCACGCCCGATGGACCGCGCGCCCGGCGCATCCTCGATGTCGGGACGCGTGTCCAGAAGGTCGAACGTCATGCGCAGGTTGACGAACCGGTCCTGGAGCGAGCCGACCGTGTAGGAAATCATCTCCAGCGGTTTGTAGATCGCGGCGATGTAGGCGATCACCACCAGCATCTGGCCGAGGGTGAGCCGACCCTGCATCACGTGGTGGGCACCCAGGCCGAGGACGGCGGCCGATCCCGCCGCGGTGGTCATGTTCACGACCAGCGAGAACAGGGTTTGCCGCACCGTGATCCGGACCCGTTCCGAGACCGCGCGCGAGGTGTGGGCCCGGAACCGCCGGTATTCGTGCTCCTCGCGGCCGAAGGCAACGATGACCCGCATCATCGAGAGGCTCTCGTGGATGACCGACAGCGATTCGGACTCGAGCCCGCGGACGTGTTGCAGGCGGGCCTGTATGCGGGTGGCGTAGTACCCGACCGAGTAATAGAGGAACGGCACGACCGCGAGGGACGCCAGGGCGAGACTCCCGTCGATCCGCACCGACACCCAGAACATCCCCGCCAGCGTGAGCAGGCTCTCGCCGAGAAGCGGGATGGTCATGATCAGCCCGGCCGGGGCATCCCCCTGCCCGTTGATCATGTAGATGATCATTCCCGAGCGCCGGCGGTCGTGGAAAGCCAACGACATGCGCTGGGCGTGCAGGAACAGTTCGCCGCGGAAATCCAGGGTGATGAATTGCTCGAGCTTGGTGTTGGCGTAGTTGCCGACGACGTGGAGCCCGTTGATCAACAGCGCCGCGCCGAGGGCCGCCACGACGGCCACCAGCAACAACGTGCCGGGCTCCGTGCCGAACAGGCCGAACCATTGCGCCGCGCCGCCCGGCAGGGGACGCCGCTCCAGGACGTGGTCCACCACGATCTTCAACGGCCAGGGCGCCAGCAACGCCGCCAGCGACGACAACAACGTCACCACCACCGACCCCGCCGCCAACCCGCGGTAGTTCCGCAGGTAACGCACCGTGCGCACCACATCCTTGAACGGGATCGCCTTCACGCCCGTGCCTCCCCGCGGTCCAGATCCACCCAGGCCAGCATCCACGGGCTGAAATAGGGCGGCTCGAAGTGGCGGAACGAGACCGTCCAGCCGAACCGCGCCAGCAGGTGGAACAGATCGTCGTGTCCCCAGGCCCGGACGTGCTCGGGATCCGGGATCTCGTCGTCGTGCGGACACGAGACCACCAGGCGGCCCCCGGGCCTCAAGCGTTCCACCACCGCTTCCACCACCCGCTCGGGGTCGTCGAGATGCTCGAGGATCTCGCACAGGCAGGCCACGTCGAAGCGCCCATCCAGCGACGCCAGTCCGGTCCGGATGTCCGCGCACCGGTATTCGATGCCCAGATCGCGGTCCCGCTCCCGGTTGCAACCGATGCGGTAGGCGGAATGGTCGACGCCGGTCACCCGGATGGCCGGGTGCCGCAACCGGAGTTTGCGGCAGAGCAGGCCCGGCCCGCACGCGACGTCCAGAACCCGGCTGCCGTCCGCGACCAATCCGAGGATGGCGTCGTGGATCGGGCCATAATCCCGGGAACCACCGCCCGCGTCGGGCTGGCCGGACTCGAACTCCCGCCGGTAGATGCCGTCCCAATATTCCGGGGTGTTGATGTTCGAACCGTCCATCGGACGTTGGGTAAGGGATGCGGGGGCCATGGCGGGTCCTAGAATTCGAGGGAGATGCGGTTGGTATCGCGCTCGGCGGTCGCGCTGCAGTGCCCATCGTAGAACAGGATGTTGGCCCGGCCGTCGTGCCGGTAGCCCACCTGGCTGCCGTCCAGAAACCGCAGCGGCGGGTGGTTGTACCGGTGCTGGATGTCCGCCATCAGCACCGTGGCCGCCGGGTTCCCCGCCTGGGCCGCCGCCAACCGCCGTGTCGCCGGCTTCGGGAATTCCACCGCGTTGGACGCGTTCATCCCATAGCTGATCCGCACGGGTTGGTCCGGGCGCAACGGCTCCGTGCGCCGCGCCGGACAAAGGTACACCCGCGACTCGAAGTCGCCGTAGCCGTCGAACCCCGCGCCGAACAGTTGCGGGCACAGCAACGCATAGAAGCTGTTCTCCTTCGGATCGGGGTTGTCGACCCACGCGAACGGCAGTTGGTCCGCGTTGTCGTCGCAGTACACCATCACCGCCTGGCCCATCCCCCGCAGGTTCGACAGGCACTTGACCGAATGCGCCCGGCGGCGCGACGACGCCAACGCGGGCAGCAACATCGACGCGAGGATCGCGATGATGGCGATGACGACCAGAAGTTCGACCAGCGTGAAAGCCGACGCGGGAAGACGCTCCCTTGCCCCGCGTTCCCGGGTGTTGGCGTCGCGTCTCATGACTCGACCGCCACGGGCGGCAGGGGGGCGTGGAGGGGCCGGGACACCGGCGACGCCTTGGGCTCGTCGACGCGCATGGCGCGACGCATCGCCGACATCGCCGATCCCGCTTCCAGCGACATCCGGCCGGAAAGGGTCGCCGCCAACCCGGCCAGGACATAGGTCGCGGTCCATTGCCCGTCGGCGGCCGCGCCCAGGCCCAGGAGCGACAGGACAAGGACGACGGCAATTCCCCCCGGCGAAAAGCGCGGCCAGTATTGGAACCGGAAGAGTTGCCGTCCCCGGCCGTGTTCCTCGGCGAGGGCGAGCACCCGCGCGGCACCCATCAATCCGCCACGGACCTCGAGGTCCCAGCGGTCGTGGGCGCCGCCGGGCATCGCGGGGACTCCCGCGCGTGCCAGACGGGCGGCGACCGCCTCCAGCGCGGCTTCGGGTGCCCGCCATGTCTCGGACCAGACGCTGGCCTCCGTCGGCAGTGGCAGCGCGAACCCGCCGCCGGGGCCGCGCCAGGGAGACGGCAGTCCGCTGCCAAACCGTCCCTGAAGCCGGGCCAGCGGCTGGACCACGTGCAGGCAGGCAGTGAGCCAGCGGCGGGCGGCCAGTCCCCGCCCGCCGTCGGCAGCGCCGGCGAACACCGCCCCGAACGCGTTTGCCGCCGCGCTCCAGGCCATCAGTCCGACCGCCAGCACCAGCAAGGGAACCGCCAGCAAAAGTTTCGGCCAGACGCCACCGAGGACCGAGAGCCCCGCCAATCCCAGACACACCAGGTACCACTCCGGAATCGTGGCCAACAGCGCCAACCGGCCCGGCGGCTTCTCTTCCAGGGTCTGGAAAGGCGCCGTCCCCCAGACGCCCTGATACACCCGGCTCCGGCCCAGCAACGCCCGCGGTATCCCGGGTCCATACACCCGCCCACTCCACCGGACATGGCCAATCGAGTTGTATTTCGCGGGCCACTTCCGTTCCAAAAGCGCTTCCGCCCGCCCGTACCCGCGTTGCTGGCGCCAATAGCCTCCCACCGTGTCCCGACGGTGATGCCACACCATCGCCGCCGCGCAGAACCCGATCGTCCAACCCCGCTCGTGTATCTTCCAGCAGACGTCCACGTCGTCGCCCGCCACCCGGAACCGCGGGTCGAATCCCCCGATCGCCTCCAAAACGATCCGACGGAATGCCATGTTGCAGCCGGGGATGTGCTCGGCCTCCGTGTCGGTCAACAACACGTGGGTCGGCCCGCCCGGCGCGTTGGCCACGCACTCGGCCACCCAACCGTCGCCCGGCGGCGGGATGTTCGGCCCCCCAATCGCCGCGTGGCGCGTGCCCCGGAATGCCACTGCCAGATGCTGTAGCCAGCGCGAATGCGGATACGCGTCGTCATCCAGATAGGCGACGATCTCCCCCGTCGCCGCCTGCCATCCCGTGTTGCGCGCCGCACTGAGCCCCCGGTTCGGGGTCCGGATCACCCGGACCCCCGCGCGCCGCGCCAATTCGCCGCAACCGTCCCGCGAACCGTCGTCGACGACGATGACCTCGTAGTCGGGATACCCGAGGGTGCCCAGATGGGCGAGCGTCTCGCCCAGCGTCCGCGAGCCGTTGTAGGTGCACACCACCACCGAGATCCGCGGCCACCGCTCACCGGCGACGGCGGGGCCCGCCCGAAAAGCGTCGGCCGCGCTCGCCAACGCCGGCTTGGGCTCGCGCCCCCGCGTCGTCAGGCCGAAATCCCAGTCCAGGACATCCTCTCCACCCCGGTTCCAGTCGTCCGTCCAAGCGAACACCCAGACCCCCGCGCATCCGGCCGCGGTGGCCACCCGGATCTGTTCGCCGACTCCCGACGCCTGCCCGGCCAGTCCATGGCGGCGACTGTCGAGCCCGACCTCGGCGAGCAACAGCGGCCGGTTGCCGGCCCCGTGGTGGAGCCGCGCGACGTAGGCGGCCAGCGACGAAGGATCCTCCAGATAGACGTTGAACGCGCAGAAATCCAGGAACGGCAGCCGCAGGTATTCCGTGGACGGGTAATTGACATAGGTCACCAGCGCCCCGGGATCCTCTTCCTTGGCCGCGCGGTACAGGCGGTGGAGGAACCGCTCGACCGCCCGCCGCCCGTGCCATCGCACCACCGACGCCGGGATCTCGTTGCCGATGGCAAATCCCAGCAAGGCGGGATGTCCCGCACAGGCCCGAACCCCGGCGCGCAACCCGGCCTCGATGCCGTCGGCCCGCGACAGGAAGGCGACGTGTTGTTCCCACGGAAGACCGACGAGCAACCGCAGGGCATGCGCGTGCGCAAGGTCCATGACCCAGCGGGGCGGCACGGTGTAGACGCGCACGGAATTGATCCCGTGGGCCGCCATGGACGCGAAATCGCGCTCCACCCGCTCGACATCCGGCCATCCCGCGCCGGGACGATCCTCGCGGAACGTCCCGTAGGTCACGCCCCGCAACGACAGTTCGACGCCGCCGAGGAAAAGGAACTTCCCCCGCGCTTCGGGACGGACGCACGGGAGCGGGATGATCCCGTGAGGGACTCCGGTTTCCCGCTCTGTTGTCGGACTCATGGACATCATCGACGGTCGTCGAGACTTGGAATGCCGGCCGGATGGCCGGCGGAAGGGTCCCGTTTCACCTGACCGACGCATCAAGAGGTGTAGTATGGACCATTACTACTTGCGTCGAGGTAATCCTTACACGTGCACAAACCCGAGGGTCAATCGAAACACGTGTTCCCAGGCAATATTCCCTTTCACGGATCCCATGATTCTTTGTTTCAAGGAATCCAAACGTCTTTTCCAGACCCTTTCGGGATCCATGGCGTCCAACACACGACGGGGCAACGTCCACGCCAACCCCCACGACCGCCCCATGCAACCACGCTTTTTGCCCGTATTGCACGTCGTCGTTTCCCTTACACACCTTGGACCAAGTCGGTCCCGCCCGGAACCGGGATGCGCCCCGGTTCGGCGCTGGGGACATTCACCCGCAATCGCGGCGCTCCTCGACGGCCCTGAAAGGAGCGTGCCACCCGGACATCTTCCCCGCCGGATGGCGAAGGAACCGCGACGACGACCAGGCAACGACCGGGATCGTGGTCCAACAAACATGGGAAACGCCGCCACGTCGGACGCGGTGGCTCGCGCACGGGCCGTCGCCGACCGGGTTCCCGGAACAAAGCAGGGACGGAATCACCGGGGAGACGCGGTCTCTGGAAAAACTCCCGCGGCGGCGGGAGGCCGCTCTCCGGACCAAGGCTCAGGGACAGGGGTTCGACGGCCCATCCCGCTTCATCCGCTTCTATCGCTCCGACTCGGCGGCCTGCACCGCCAAGCCGGACCAACGCTCTTTGGGGGGCTGAAGCCGGGATGGGGCCCGAACGGAGCCAATGTGGTCTCCGGCGTCGGCCGCGGCCGGAGCGGTCGCATCCCGAGAGCGTCGGGATCCACCCGGTCGGACGCCTTGGGCCGGTTCCCATCGCGGGCATCCCGACAGGCCGACCGCCGCAACCCAGATGGGCGATGACAAGGACTACTCCGGCGCCACGCCTCCGCTACCGAACATCACCGCGCGGCGGCGTCACCGATGGAGTTCACCCTTGGCGGCGTTCCCGGGCACATCGAGCAACTGGATCTGGTTGATCGTCTTGAAATGGGCGTGGTCGTCGAATTGCCACACCACTTTCTTGCCCGGCGTCACCTCGAAGAACTGCGGTTGTTCGCCGATATGCCCGTGACCGAGATAATTGCAGACCACGGTGTTGCCGTTCGGCAACCGCTGGCAACCGGTGGTCAGACGCAGGGGATTGCCCGGAAGATCGTTCTCGGCGAGTTCCCACACCACTTTGAGGTGCTTGTCGAATTCGATGACCCTGTGCCCATCGCCGCAGCTGACCAGCAAGTGTCCCTTGGGCAAGGGCACGACCTCGTGGGGATCGCCCGGAACCTTGATCTCGCGGAGCACGCGGCCGTCGCCGGCCAGTTCCACGATCTTGCCCTCCCCCTTGAAGCACACGAAATAGTGTCCGTTGGACGCCTTGCGCGCGCCGCGAAACTGCCCGTGGGCGCCGATGGTCGGCAGGGTGACGAGCTTGATCTCCTTTGCCACCTTGCCGTTTCGGTCGACCTCGACGATCCGACTGGTGCCACACTCGAGGACCATCACCCGCCCGTTGGGCAACGGTTGGCAGGAATGCACCTCGACCTTGTCCGGCGCCTTGTATTCCCAGACGACTTTCTTGTCGGGCGTCACCTCCAGGGCACCGCTGACGAAGCAGAACAGGTAGTTGCCGTTGGCAAGCCGCCAGCAGTCCTGGGGAAGCTTGCAGGCATACTCCCACTCGATGGCACCGGCAGCCGACACGACGCACACCTTTCCGCCGTTGTGATCACAACAGAGGAACGGATGGGCGGCGCGGGCGGCCACCGACAGAAACGCGGCGAAACCGAACCGCAGGACGGTCCGCCAAACGGATGCGTGGGGACGGGGGACAGAGGACGCGGGGGACATGGCGGGCAATTTGTATCCGGATCCGGAAACGCGCCACGACAAAGCCTGCAAAGATGGGCCCTTGGAATGACGTCACGGATGGGGAAAGCACCCCGCGTCCCCGAACCCATTCCATGCTTCCGGCGATTCCGGAGCGCGCTCAGTCCTTGGTGTTGCCCGGGTCGCCGGCCCAGTTGCCGCCGTCGCCGAGGTGCGGTTGGTTGTCGTTGCACCACCGCGCGCGCCACAGCTCGGACTTGGGATTCACCACGTCCGCTCGGCGCGCGGTATCCGCATGGCCGTCCGCAAACTGCAGCATGGTGCGGCCGGTGTGGCGTTTGGCCGGCCATTGGTCGGACTGCCGGGGGTCGATGTTGCCGTCCCAATTGGTGTCGGTGCGGCTGTCGGCCAGCATGATCATTTCCGACGGCGCGACCACCGCGGACTCCTTGACCTCGGCCATGGGCCCGATGTCGCCGCCGAGTCCGAGCTGGGGCAGGACGCCGGGATCGCGGAGTCCCCAGTCGTTGTATCCGTAGCAGAACGCCGACTGGAAGGGCGAGAGACCGGTGCCGACGAAGTTCATGCCCTTCTTGAGGGTGCGGTTGACGTTGGTGTCCCAACGCCATTCGGGTCGCCCGGCCGGGCACCAGAACGACTGCCGGTTGGTGCCCATCTGGGAGAACAGACGCAGTGGCCACAGGTACGAGCCATACGTCGGGCTTCCGTTCCGGACGTCGATGCAACCGGGATACACGCCGGATTCCTGGACGTACATCGAGGTGGCGAGACCCATCTGTTTGCCGTTGTTGACGCACGCGATGCCCAGTGCCTTGGCCTTCGCCTTCGACAAGGCGGGCAGCAACATGCCGGCGAGGATGGCGATGATCGCGATGACGACCAGCAACTCGATCAGCGTGAACGCCATGGCCTGCCGGCGGGAATCGAACGAGCGGTCGGGAGCCATGGGCAACGGTTAGCAGAGCCTCGGCGATTGGCAAACCTCCCGGTGGCACCGCGTCGCGGCCAAGCTACCCCACCCATCCACGCGCGCGTTCGAGCAACGCGCGGTCCGCCTGCAGGTCGCCGAAGCGCATCGGCGGCATGCCGCTCTGGGCCTTGCCCACCAACTCCCCGGCGCCCCGCAACCGCAGGTCGGCCTCCGCCAACTCGAAGCCGTCGTTCGTCGCCGCCATGATCGCCAACCGCTGCTTCGAGGCGTCGGTCTTTTGTTCGGCCACCAGGATGCAGTGGGATTCGTGCGCACCCCGGCCGACGCGGCCCCGCAATTGGTGCAATTGAGCGAGGCCGAACTGTTCCGCGTTCTCGATGACCATCACCGTGGCATTGGCAACGTCCACGCCGACCTCGATCACCGTCGTGGCCACCAACACCCGGGTCGTCCCCGAGCGGAACGATTCCATGACCTTGTCCTTGTCCCGCGGGGGCATCTGCCCGTGCAGGAGCCCCACCGAATGCGGAGCCAAGGCCGCGCGCACACGGTCCAGTTCGCGCGTCACCGCCTTCACCTCGTCGTGCTCGGATTCGTCCACCCTCGCGTAGACCACGTAGGCTTGGCGTCCCGCCTCGAGCTCGCGGCGGACGAATTCCCAGACTTTCGGCAAGGCGTCGGTTCCCCGCACGTGGGTCCGGATGCGACCGCGTCCCGACGGCATGGAATCGATGACGCTGACATCGAGGTCGCCGTAGAGCGACAGGGCCAGGGTGCGCGGGATGGGCGTGGCGGTCATCACCAGCAGATGGGGATAGCGGCCCTTGCGGACCAACGCCTCGCGCTGGGCCACGCCGAACTTGTGTTGTTCGTCGATCACCACGAGCCCGAGTCGGTCGAAGGTCGCCCCGCGTTGGATCAACGCGTGCGTGCCCACCGTGATCCGGGGCGCGGAACCGGGGGCCCCGGCCGCTTCCTTCTGCGAACCGGTCCGGAGATCGACGGCGATGCCGAGCGGCACGAACCAGCGCGTGAGATTGGCCGCCCATTGCGCGGCGAGGATTTCCGTCGGTGCCATCACCGCGACGTTCCACCCGCCCTCCGCCGCCATGAGCGCCGCGCACGCCGCCACCACGGTTTTCCCGGACCCGACGTCGCCCTGCAGCAGCCGCCGCATCGGGACTGCACCCGACAGATCGGCCCGGATCTCGCGCAGCACCCGCGTCTGGGCGTCGGTCAGCCTGAACCCGAGGGACACCAGGAACGGACGGATGAATCGGTTGTCCCCGCCGCAAGGGATGGCCCGCGCATGGAGCTCGAGATTCCGGCGGCGGCGCCGGATCTCGAGCAGGAGGGCGACGAACTCGTCGAGTGACAGACGTTCCCGGGCCCGCTCGACGTCGGCGGGTTCGACGGGGAAATGCAGGGTGCGGATGGCCTCGGCACGGGATGGCCATCCATCCGGGGCCGGCCCCACCGGGACCAAGGCGGGCACGCGCTCGGGCACGGCGGCGCCGAAGCGTTCGATGGCGCGCCAGACGATCGAGCGCAACACCCGCGTCGAAAGCCCCTCCGTCGCGGGATGGACCGGCACGACGCGGTCCAGATGCAGCGGGGCCTCGTCGCCGGCCTCGACCTTCTCGGTTTCGGGATGGTCCATGGTCGGCGGCCTCAGGGAATTGGGTTTGCCGAACACCATCACCTCGTCGCCGACGGCGAAGAACCGTTCCATGAACGGCAGGTTCCACCACCGGCAGTGGAGACGGGCGGTGCCATCGTCCAGGATGAACTCGTAGACCGAGCGGGTCCCGCCGCGGAACCGGTTGACGCCGGCGGCGATGATCCGGCCACGGGCCAATGCGGGTTCCCCGAGTTTCACCCCGCGGATCGGCAGGAATGCCCGGCGATCCTCGTGGCGCCGCGGCCGGTGCAACAGCAGGTCGCCCACGGTGACGACGTCGAGCCGCCGCAATTGCGCGGCACGCTCCGCGCCGACGCCCGGGATGGCGGTCACCGGGAGGTCCATCGGCGAGTCGCCGGGTTCGGTCGTGCGGTCGGTCGCGGACACGGCGGGCAGGATGGCGTCCGGATGGGTGGCGGGCAAACCGATCGCGGGTTTCACCGCGGTTTGAACCCGCCGAGGTGGAGGCCGAAGAGGCGGTGATGTTCCTCGATGCAGAAGCGGTCGGTCATGCTGGCCAGATAGTCGCAGACCGTCCGGTGCAAACCGTCCCGCCCCATGCGCGCGCGGTCGGCACGCGGCATTTCCCCGGGGTGCTTCGCGAAGTGCTGGAACAATTCCCCGAGCATCTTCACGGCGCGGCGGTTGGGTTCGGCGACCTCGGGATGGTAGTAGAGGTTCCGGTAGAGGTACTTTCTCAACTGCAGGTTTTGTCGCCGGCGTTCCGGGCTGTGGCTCGCCAGCGCGCGCCGGCAGCCGCGCACCTCGTCGGCCGTCTTCACCCCGGCCGCCGCGACCCGCGCCTCGGTCGTCAGCACCACGTCCGTCACCTGGCGGTCGATGATCTCGCGGATCGTGTAGTAGCGCCGACTCTCCGCCGGCAACCGGCCGAACCGGCGTTTGACCTCGGCGGCCGCGGTCGCCCAGACCTCCACGTCCTCCAGCAGGCGCCGCTCGTCGAGCAGTCCCGACTCCAGGCCATCGTCCAGATCATGGCTGTAATAGGTGACCTCGTCGGCCAGGTTCGCGATCTGCGCCTCGAGCGACGGCTGCAGATGAACGAACGGCGCCTGCCCCGCGGGCACCTCGAAGCCAACGTCGTGTTTGGCCAACCCCTCGCGCACTTCCCAGCTGAGGTTCAGCCCCGCGAACCGCGGGTACTTCCGCTCGAGCGCGTCGACGACCCGGAGGCTCTGGCGATTGTGGTCGAACCCGCCGTGATCGCGCATCAGGCGGTCGAGCATGAACTCGCCCTTGTGCCCGAACGGCGAGTGGCCGAGGTCGTGGGCCAGCGCGATGGTCTCCACCAGGTCCTCGTTCAACCGCAGCGCACGCGCGATGTTCCTCGAGATCGCGGCGACTTCCATCGTGTGGGTGAGCCGCGTGCGCAGGTGGTCGCCGGTGCCGTTGAGGAAAACCTGGGTCTTGTACTCGAGCCGGCGAAACGCCCGGCTGTGGATGACCCGGTCGCGGTCACGCTGGAACTGGGTGCGCCACGTGGGCGGTTCCTCGGGATGCGCGCGGCCGCGCGTCGCCGCGCTGGTCTGCGCGTGGGGCGCGAGCAGGCGGGTCTCGCGCTCCTCCAGTTCGGGTCGCGTTACCGGCATGCCCCACTATGCCGTCCCAGCGCCGCGCGGATTCAAGCGTTCAGTTTCACCGGAACCGCATCGAATACAGGTCCGCGTCCTTCATCGCGAACCGAAGGCGCACCACCCGGCCCACCGCCGCGCCGAGCCCGGGTCCGGATTTCCACCGCGCCACGCGCGCGATGTCGTCCCCCGCCAACTCCTCGGCATCCGCGAGCGCGTGTCCGGGAACCGGATTCCCGTCGGCGTCCTGGATCTCCACCCGCACCCCGCCGGCCGCTCCCGTGCCCACGTTCAGGACCAGTTCCGTCCCCGTGAACCGCAGCGCCCGGGTCGTGAATTCCCCGCCTTCGAACGGCGCGTGCACCGACGCGAACCCGTCGGTCCGCAGCGTGTAGCGATCCAATCGCGCGCTCGGCTGCGCGTAGTGGGCCTGCTTGAACAGCGACATCTCCGCCGGCCCCGTCGGGATCACCCCCGACGCCGACATCCCCGCGCGCGACGCCCAGTTGCCGGGGTCGGTTCCCGGCCGGATGAACCCCTCCATGAACGTGCGGAAATAGCGGTACCCGCCGCGGGACGTCATGAACACGGTCTCCGCGGCATCGCCCGCGTAGTCGGGATCGACGCCCAGATCCCGTGCCTGTGCCGGCGACAGCACGCGGCGCCCGGGCACGAACCGCATGGGGGTGGCCACGTACAGGTGCGGCGCGCGGAAGTAAGGGTGCGTCTGGCTGGTGTACAGGTGTTCCATCGGCGTCCCGCCGAACGACATGGCCATCGGCCTCGACCATCGCAGGAGATCCGTGGATTCCGCGCGGCTGATGGTGCGGAAGCCCGCGAACTCCCCGCCGGTCCATGTCCGGACGTAGACCACGTAACGACCCTCCAATTCCGACCAGAACCCGACGTTCTGCGAATCGAACGCTCCCCGGGTGATGACCGGACCCGGGCTCCACCGTCGCCAGCGGGTGCCGTCCGCCGAAGCGAAGACGTGGAGGCCGGTGGACGAGGTGCCCGCGAAGGCCTTGAAGCGTTCGTCCGCGGGGATCCCGGGACGCCGGTCGAGGAACGGCGCGAAATTGTGCGAGAACGGCGGCTGCGCGGCCAAGACCACGTTGTTGGAACGCGTGCCATGCACCTCGTACAGACCCAGCGCGGGCTTCCGCCACCGGATGCCGTCGTCGCTGGTGGCAAGGCAGGTGACCTCGTTGGTGGTGCCGTCGGCGACCGACACCGGCAAACCGCGGTAGTACATCAGGTACCGGGCGTCGTCCTGGATCACCGTCACGTAACCGGCGAACGCGCCTTCCCACGGTTGGTCGAAGCGGATCGCCTCGCCGGCCGGACAGGGTGCGTGGAGCCGCAGCGCGGTGCCGTCGAGACGCCCCACCAGCGAGTCGTCGGCGAAGAGCTCGAGCCGGGAACCGATGATGCACACCTCGGAATCGGCGGTACCGGCGGCCCGGCAGACGACGAAGGCGAGGCCCGCGGCGGCAAGGCAACATCCGACGAAACGGCGGAAGCGGGGGAACATGGGACGCATCCTGACAAGCGCCGGGCGCGCCGGCGAGTCCCGGGGTTGGGTGTCCTCCCCGGGACCCCGGCGGTTCCAGGCGGGACTGGCGCGCCGCGCCGGCGCGAACCAGATTGGGTCCAAGGAACACGACCCATGGATGTCTACGCCCACCCCACCTTCGACATGGCCGTCCGGCAATTCGACCTGGTGGCCGAACACCTCGAGATTCCCGTCGCGGAACGGGACCGTCTCAAATACCCGAAGCGTTCGCTCACCGTGGCGGTGCCGCTCCGTCGCGACGACGGCACCACCACGGTGTTCCCGGGGTACCGGGTCCAGCACCACCTCTCGCTCGGGCCGACCAAGGGCGGGATCCGCTATCATCCCGACGTGCGCCTCGGCGAGGTGGCGGCGCTGGCGATGTGGATGAGTTGGAAATGCGCGTTGATGGGATTGCCATACGGTGGTGCCAAAGGCGGCGTCACGGTCGACCCGGGATCGTTGTCGTCCGGCGAACTCGAACGACTGACGCGGCGGTACACCCAGGAACTGATCCCGTTCATCGGGCCGCAGATCGACATCCCGGCCCCGGATCTGGGGACCAACGAGCAGACCATGGCCTGGATGATGGACACCTACTCGACGCACATGGGGCATTGCGTGCCGGGCGTGGTGACGGGGAAGCCCATCGTGCTGGGCGGTTCGCTGGGACGGCGCGAGGCGACGGGGCGCGGGGTCGGCTATCTGGTCGGGCGCGCCTTCGAGACGCTGGGCATCGATCAATCGGGCGCCACCGCGGTCATCCAGGGATTCGGCAACGTGGGTTCGCACGCGGCCTACTCGCTGGCGCGGCACGGCGCGAGGGTGATCGCCGCGAGCGACGTGAGCGGGGGCACGTACAACGCGGCCGGGCTCGACCTGCGCGCGCTGGAATCCCACGTGGCGGCGCACCGGACGATGGCGGATTTCGGCGGGGGCGAACCGATCGACAACGCGGCGTTGCTGGAACTGCCGTGCGACGTGCTGGTGCCGGCGGCGATGGAACGGCAGATCACGGGCGAAAACGCGGGGCGCCTGCGCTGCCGGGTCCTCGCCGAGGGCGCGAACGGCCCGGTGACGCCCGACGCGGACGCCATCCTGGCGGGGCGGCCCGAGGTATTCGTGATTCCGGACATCCTGTGCAACGCGGGAGGCGTGGTGGCGAGCTACTTCGAGTGGGTCCAGGATCTCCAGAGCTTCTTCTGGACCGAATCCGAAGTGACCGACCGGTTGTTCCGGCTGTTGGAGGGCGCGTACCAGCAGACGTTGCTGACGGCGCGGAAACGGAACGTCACCATGCGCATGGCGGCGATGTCGCTCGGCGTGAAGCGGGTGTGGGAAGCGAAGCGGGCGCGCGGGTTGTTTCCCTGATTCATCCGCTCCGCCCTTGCAATTCGGCATCTTCCCCGTGGGCTGTTCCGTCCGCTGCGGCGTCCGACCGAGTTCCCCTCCGTTCTTGCCGGCATGGCGGCCTGCCTTCTGATCCCAATCGGGCACGCCGGCTCGATGACCGTTTTCACGAACTCCTTCGACGTGTCCATTCCCCCGGAGATCCAGCCGAACTCGGCCCAGTTGACCCCGGTCCAGGACTACGCGGGCCTCGGTCCCTCCGGCAACCGGTTCGGCGGGCAATTCCTGCGTTCCCCGACGGGCAACACCGTCACGCTTACTCTGGAAGGTCTCCCACCCCACTCCGCGCTCAGCCTCTCGTTGTTGTTCGCCGCCATTGATTCCCTGGATGGCACCGGGACTTTTCCCGAGGGCGATTTTTCTCGGTTTCCCTCGACGGCAAGGTGGTGTTCCGGGAGTCGTTCGCCAACGCCGCCGAATCCCAGGTCCAGAGCTATGTCCCTCCCGCCGGGGGCCAACTGGCGCGCCGCATCGATCTCGGATTCGGGGGACCGGGCTCCTACTACACCGACAGCGCGTACAACTTCGCCGTCGATGCCCGCTTCGCGAATCTGCCCCATGCCCGAACTTCCGCCGTGATTGCCTTCGTCATGGAAGGTCCGGGCATCCAACCCCTCGACGACGAATCGTGGGCATTCGACAATCTCGGCGTCGTCACCACGACCCTCGCGGTGGGTGCCGACCTGAGCATCCGGCTGGATGGATCCGACGCGGTGTTGTCGTGGACTTCCGTCCCGGGATCCCAGTACCTCGTGCAATCGAAGGACGCGCTGTCCGATCCCTCCTGGAGCGACATCCCACCCACGGTCGTCGCATCGGGATCGACCACCGAATTCCGGGTCGCGCCCGGGACGAACCCGAAGTTTTTCCGCCTTCTCTCCCTGCCCTGAAAACCCGCCGCGGCCACGGATGCCGCCGCGGTCGGGAAGGGCGTCGAACAATCCAGGCCGGAAGCCGGCCAACCGATCCACGCCCCCGCGCCCCGCTACTTCTTCCTTTGGGCGCGTCGTTTCGCCTCGAGCAACCGCTCGGCCGGACTGCCCGTTGGCGCGGCCGTCCCGCCGCCGGACCGGGGCGTGGAGACCGTGCCTCCGGTCCCGCCCTGCCCTTCCGCGTCGGACTGCGACGGCACCGGGGACTGCTTGGGCCGGAACAAGTCGGCGGACGGCTTGGGCGGCAGGACCACGACGGCCCGCGGGTCGCCGCCACTGGCCTGCTGGGCGCGGACCTCTTTCTTTCGCGCGAGCAAAGCCGCCATGGATTCCTCGGTCTCGACGGCCTTGCGTGCGTCGCCGAACCCGAGGCGACGCTTCACCGAGTCCAGCCATCGGCCCCATTCCTCGCGGTCGAAGTCCACGCGGCGCACGCCCACGTCGAGGACGAAGAGGCAGACGAGGATCCTGAGCAGCCACTCCCAGAGATCGCGCGGCTGGAAAGTCTTCTGGCGCCCGAGGCGGAAGGGATTCTCGGTGGCGGGATCGAGGACTTTGCCGCCGCCGAGTTCGGCAAGGCGCCGGAGCAGCGGCAGGTTGGGTTCGCTGGCATCGAACTCGGGCGAGTAATTGACGCTGGCCCCGAGCACCTGCGAACCGCGCACCAATCCCTGGTCGTCGAGATCCTGCAGGTTCATCAGGTAGGCCCCGACCTCCTTGGTGTCGAACCTCGCCTCGTAATGCCCGGGACCGGTCTGTTCGAGGACCACGTCCTGCCGCACGCCGCGCGGGCTCACCACCGAGGTGCGGAGCCGGAGGAAGTTGCGGAAATTCCCCTCGCGATCGAGGGCCTCGACGTTGACGCGGCCCTGTCCGTTCTCGACGGCGACCTCGGTGTTGAACTCCGAGGCATCGATCCGTCGCAGCGCCCACTTGGCGACCTGCGTCCAGAACTGGCGGTACTTCGACCAACCCAGCCAGTCCTGCGCCCACTTCGACTTCGCGTCGCTGGTGAACGCCACCGTGCGGCCCAGACCGTATTGCCAGTGGGCCAGGATCGGGTCGCCCTTCTCGCTGAGCAGCGGGATCTCGGCGCGCGGTTTCGGGCTCGCCGAGACATAGCCGCGCAGCGTGGGAAACTCGCCGGAACCGATCCCCCGGATCAATTCGCTGGGCGATGCCACCTGCGGCTTGAACGGTTCCTCGAAGATCGCGGACTTCAGGATCACCGCGGCTTCCTTGATGAAGATCTGCGGCAATTGCGCCGGGGATTTCACGTCGTAGAAGCGTCCCCCGCCCTTACCGGCGATCATTTCCATCGTCGTCGGCTGCACGTGGCCGCCGATCATCACCGTGCTCACCGTGACCTTGGCCGCGACGAGATCCTTCATGAGCTTGTCGGAAGGCGCGCCCGGATCGCCGTCGCTGAACACGATCATGTGCTTCAGGTTGGCGTGGGACTTCGCCAGCGAATCGTGTCCCATTTGCATCAGGCCCTGGAAACTGGGCAGGTCGCCCTGGTTCATCCCGGCAATGGTGCGCGCGAGCGCCTTCTTGTCCCCGACCTTCTGCAACTCGAAGAGCCAGTGCTCCGTGCCGTCCCAGAGCAGCACCCCCATCTCGTCCTGCGGCCCGAGGGAATCCAGCGCGGCGATGCCGATGTCGCGGCTGACCTGGTTGCCGTTGCCGAACTCCATGCCGTGCATGACGAGCACCAGGGCGCCGGACGGCAGCACCTTCTTGGAACTGAGTTCCATGTCGAGCGGCAGGGCCGCCTCGAGGGGGGTGTTGCGGTAGCCGCCCGCGGCAAAGGAATTGTCGCCGCCGACGCAAACGAGCCCGACGCCGAAGTCGCGCACCGCGCTCTCGAGCAACCGCATCAGGTCCGGCCCGAGGTCGCCGGCCGAAATGTTCGACAGGAACACGGCGTCGTAACTCTGCATCTCGGCGAGCGTCGCCGGCATCGCGCCCACTTCCCCCACCTTGACCTCGAGTTTCGCGGAGCGGAGCGCGGCGGCCAGCGGTTCGTCCTGCTTCGGATCCGCGCTGACCAGCAACACCCGCGGGTCGCCGCGCACGTTGGCGAAACCCGCGGCCTTGTTGTTCTGCGCCACGGCGTCCCCCGGGACCTCGATCTGGACCTGGTAGCCGTAGAACCCGGGTTCGCCCAGGGTCTGGGGAAAGCTGAACAGGTTGCGCCCGGCGTCCAACCGCACCTTCTGCTCGCCCAGCAACTGGTCGTTGCGGAAGAGCCGCACCGTGCCCGCCTGCACCTTGTCCGACATCGCGAAGATCTTCGCGTCGAAGGTCTGCCCTTTCTTGAGGTTCGAGGGAATGACCAGGCGCTGCACCGACACGTCGCCGCCGCGCTCCGCCCCCAACGGCAGCACGTCGATCGTCACGCCCAATGGCCGTGCCGCCAGCGCCGCCGCCGTGGCATCGCCGATGTTCTCGTTGCCGTCGGACATCAGCACCAGTCGCTTCTGCCCGTTCTCGGGAAATGCCGCCGTCCCCAGACGGATGGCGCCGGCAATGTCGGTGCGTTCGCCGCCGACGATCGCCTCGATCCGCTCGGCCTTGGCGATGTCCGTGACGGTGGTCTCCAGGGCGGCGTCGGACCCGAACACCAGGTAACCCGCCTTGTCCTCCTTCTTCTTGTCGCCCGCCCACTTGTTCGCGAGTTCGCGGGCGCGTTCTTGGTGGCCCGAGGGGACGGAGTCGGACCGATCGAGCAGGAAGAAGACGTTCATGCCCTCCTGCGGCCGTTTCCACTGGAGGCCGGCGATCCCCATCGCCAGCAAGGCCAGCAGCAAAAGCCGCAGGCCGGTGGACACCCGGCGGCGCCAGGGCGACAGCGACGCGTCCGAACGGACCGCGAGCCACAGCGTCCAGGCCGCGGCGGGCACGAAGGCCAGCAGCCACAACGGATGGGTGAATTGGAAGTTCATCGCGTGGCTACGGTTCCCGCCGGCCCCGTCGGCCGGGCATCGCGCCGAAGGAATTTCTGGACGCGGTGGTTCTGCGAGTCCGCGACGTAAAGGTTGCCGTGGGAATCCAGGGCGATGGCCCACGGGTTCGAGAACCGGCCCGGCGCCGAACCCGGCCCGCCCACCGATTCCAACGGGCGGTCGTTGGCGTCGAGGATGGCGATGCGGCTGTTCCCGAACTCGCACACGAACTGGTTGCCCCGGCCGTCGACGCGGACGTCGTAGGGGTAGCTGAATTGGCCGGGGGCCGATCCGGCCACGCCGTGCTCGCGGACGAACCGGCCCGCGGCGTCGAAGACCTGGATCCGGTGGTTGCAGGAGTCGGCCACATACACGGTGTCGTCCGGCCCGACGCCGAGTCCCTCGGCGCGGTTGAACCGGCCCGGTCCGTCGCCGGGTCCGCCCCACGTCTGGAGGAAGTGTGGCAGGGCCCGCGCGGCGCCGTTGGTGCCGGGAACGAGCGGCGAGAAGCGTTGGATGCGGTCCACCAGGGTGTACTCGCCGAGCAGGTATTCGCCGCGGGAAGTGACGCCGATCGAACGCGGCAGGATGAATTGCCCCGCGTTGGTTCCCTTCGCGCCCCACTGCGCGACCAACACGCCGTCGGGCGTGAAATGGTTCACCCGCATGTAGTGCGGTTCGACCACGAGCACGTTGCCCTGCGGATCGAGTCCCATGCCCTTGGGTTTGCCGAGATCCGTCTGCGGCATTTGCCATTGGCGGACGAACCGGCCGTCCCGATCGAACTTCTGGATGCGGCCCGTGATGTCGGAGACGTAGAGGTTGTCGTCGCGGTCGCAGACCAGCGAACGCGGCTTGTTGAATTGGCCGGGCGCGACGCCGCGGGAACCGATGACGCGCACCCCGGAAAACCAGCGGCCGTCGAGCGGCACGACGCCGGGATCCTCCTTCGGCGCGCAACCCGCCAACACGAGGCACCCCGCGACGATGCCGATCGACGCGTGTCGGCGGGGGAGCAGCATCCACAGCACCGAGGGAACGACCGCGACGGCCATCAACACCAGGCACAGGGCATTCACCTGCCCCGCGTGGCCGTAGTGCAGGAGATTGAAAATCCGGAGTGCGAGCGTCTCGCCTCCCGGTGGTTGGACCATCACGGTCGACTCGACATCCCACAGCGCGAGCAGGAACGCCATGTACCACGTCGCCGCGACGGTCGGGGCAACCTGCGGCCACACGGCGGCCCACCACGCGCGCGCCGGGCCGGCGCCCGCGGACCGCAGCGCTTCCGCCGCGAGTGGATCGGCCGCGTCCCGGCGGGCGACCAACAACGCGGCCCCGATGCCCGCGAGCCGGACCGCGACCACGATCCACAGCACCGGGACCGAATCGGCGAGCCATCGCAGTCCGGGCAACGCCAGCACCGGGACCCAGGCCGACGCGAGCAGGATTCCCGGGACGAGGAACAGCCAGACGGCGACGCGCACCATCCAGCGCGGGACGCGCGCCCACGCCGCGCCCACGGCCACCGCCGCCACCAGGGTCGCCGCGCCCACGGCCACCGACATGGAGTTGGCGATCGCGCCGTGCCCGGCCGCGATGGCGCCCGGCAGCTCGGACCAGGTGCGGCGCGAGGCCAACAGATGCACGACGGGGAATCCCGCGGATCCGGCAATCGACAGCGCGCCCGTCGCCGCGGCCACCCACCAGGCAAAGCCGAGACGGCGGCGCCATTCCGGGCCGTCGGAACCGCCGCGCGATTGCGGCCAGACCACCGACCGGCGCGCGATCCACGCCAGAGCCAGGCCGGAAACGAGGGCCAGGGGAATCCCCGCGCGCCACGCGCCGACGGCGTCGAGTCGGGTGTTGAACCGAATCCACATTTCCTCGGGCAGGACCCGGACCTGAAACAACGTGGGAACGGAAACGTTGGCGGCAGCGAGGGCGAACACGAGGACGGCGGCAACGCCAACCGCCGGCCGCGCGACCGGCCATAGCACCTCCCGGAAGAGCCGCCAGCCGCGGAGACCGGGGAGGCATTCGAGGTCGGCACGCTCGACCCGCGACCATGCGGCGAGGACCGGGAACGCCACCAGCGGCCAGGACAACCCCGCGAGCACGCCGGCGACCAGCGGAAGATACGCGGTGGCGGACCGCTCGGCGCCCCACGCGAGGCGCCACGAGGCGGTCAGTTCGAGCCAGCAATTCGCCGCGAGGAACGGCGGCAGCGCGAGGCACCCTGCCGCCGCCATCACCAGCGCGCGGCGCCCCCGGGGCCCGCAACCCGCCGCCCACAACGCCACGCCAAGCCCGGCAACCAACGCGAGCAGGGTCGCGCCGGCGGACACCACCAGCGTGTTGGACAACAGGTTCATCGACGGAAGATCCCTTCCAACTCGACGGTCGCGACATCGAGGGTCGCCAGCATCCGGTTCCAATCCGGCACGAGGCCCCCCGTCGCCACGGTGCCGGCCGCGTCGATCGCACCCAAGGCCCCAAACCGCGCCACCACCGCATCCGACGCGAGATACCCGGCAAAACGTCGGGCCGGCGCATCGGCGGGCGCGGATCGGACGAGGGCGACGGTATTGGGAATCGCCATGCCGTCGCGGCCGAGGGGAATCTCGGCGAGCCGCATTCCCCCGCGGATCGCGGCGGCGAGATCGTCGGAATCGGTGAGGCCGATCCAGGCCTCGCCGCGGGCGACGCGGCCGGCGACATGGGAATTTCCTTCCTCGAGGAACGGCCGGTTGGCGGCGAAGGCCCGGCACCAATCGCGCCATGCGGCGTCGCCCCAGGCATCGCGCAGGGCCAGCAAGTGCGTGGCCGTGGTGCCGAACAGCGGGAAGGCGATGGAGACGCGGCCGGCGAAGCGCGCATTGGTCAATTCGACCAGGGAACGCGGGAGAACGGTGGATGGGCGATGACCGGGATCGAAGACCATGCACCGGTGCCGGCAACCGAACGACAGGAAGGGGAGTCCGTCCGGGCCGATCCGGTTCGTGCCGAAAACACCGCGGGCGGCGAGTTGGCGGGTGCGGAGTTCCTCGTTGCTCCACCACACGTGGGCCCGAGGCGATTGGGACTCGCCCAGCAGGCGGTTCGCAAGCCCGACGGTCTTGACCATCTCGCTGTCCCAGACGGGACGGACCCGGATCCCGGTGGCCATCGCGAACTCGCCCAAAAGCGGCTCGGCGAATGCCTGGTCCTGCGCGCAGTAGACGACGATCGCGGGCCCCGGCGCCATCAGGCTCGGGATCACGAAAGCCAACAGACCCGCCGCGGCCACGCACAGCGCCGCCAGCAAAAGGATCGAAAGCCACCTGCGCGGGATCGCTCTCATGCGGTGCGCCGGTGGAACCACCACCACTCCCCCATCATCACGCCAAGCGCGGCGAGCGCGAACCACCGCCACGACTCGAGGTTCGCCTTTTTCTCGGCCGTCGGCTTCACCTGGGCGAACCGGCCGAGGTCGAGGCTTTCGCGGGGCCGGATGTTGGTCTCGATGGCATCGAGTAGATTGGCGGCGAACGCGACGCGGTTCGTGCCGAGTTGCACGCGGTAGATCCCCTGCCGCGAGGTGTCCGCGAAAACGAACTCCGAGGCCTGCGGGCCGACGGCGATGCCGCGGGTCTGGCCGTCGGGCCCCGTGACCGTGGCGGACGCGATGCTTCCCGGAAGCGGGAAGCGGAACGGGTCGCCCGGTTTCACCTGAAATTGCCCGGACTTCGCGGACGCGGGATTGAGCCACTCCACGCAGTTCGCGACGAAGATCGGGAAGCTGATCCGCAGGGGCCACGTGCTCTCGAGCGGATTGAAACCGATCCACACCACGCGCTGGCGACCGAGTTCGCCGGCGACGACGAGCGGCGACTGCGGGGCGTCGACGAGCGACAGACCCCAAGGCGGGAGTTTGACGGCGCGGGCCTGGGCGATCTGGACGTTGTCGAACGAAACGAACCGGAGCAACGGGTGGGTGTTGCGCCAATTGACGATGGGCGGCGTCTCGAGCGTGCCCGGCGCGCCGCCGAACCAATTCGACGGTGCCACGCGGATGGCGAGGACGTTCCCTTTCGGCCACGCGGCGGGCTCGATGTCGTCGAGCACGACGAGGTCGTCCTTGGCGTCGGCATCGGCAAGCTGCGCGACGACGGTG
>WBXI01000011.1 GCA_008933025.1 Verrucomicrobiota bacterium | reverse complement strand
CGAGCTCGCCGTGCAGGTGAGCGAAGAGGTCCACAAGCTGGCGTGCTTCAAGCCTGGGATCCGCGCGCTGCCGGTCTACGGCGGCCAGAGCTACGAGCGCCAGTTCGCGGGCCTGAAGGCCGGCGCCAACATCGTCATCGGCACGCCTGGCCGCGTGATGGACCACATGCAGCGCGGCACGCTGCGGCTCGACCAGATCCACACCGTCATCCTCGACGAGGCCGACGAGATGCTGGACATGGGTTTCCGCGACGACATCGAGGCCTTGCTCAAGGGCGTCCCGGACGGGCGCCAGACGGTGTTGTTTTCGGCGACCATTCCCCGCGGCATCGAGGATCTGATCGCCCGCTACACGAAAAAGCCGGAGCGCCTCCATATCGAGGCGTCCTCGCTCAACGTGCCCACCATCGAACAGGTGGTCTTCGAGGTGGATCGCCGCTGGAAGTTCGAGGCGCTCACCCGCCTGCTCGACCTCCACGACGTCACCCTCGGCATTGTCTTCGCCAACACCCAGCGCGACGTCATCGAATTGGCCGACCATCTCGTCGGCTCCGGCTACAGCGCCGAGTGCATCCACGGCGGCATGCCCCAGGCCGCGCGCGAACGCGTCATGAACCGCTTCCGCGGCGGCAACATCCGCCTCCTCGTCGCCACCGACGTCGCCGCACGCGGCATCGACGTCGACGACGTGCAGGTCGTCTTCAATTTCGAACTTCCCTACGATCCGGAGGATTACGTCCACCGTATCGGCCGCACCGGCCGCGCCGGACGCCATGGCATGGCGATGTCCCTGGCAGGCGGGCGCGAACTGTTCCTGCTCCGGGACATCGAGCGTCTGACCCGCCAACGCCTCCGCCGGGGCAAGATCCCGAGCCACGGCGAGATCGAGGATGCCCGCCTCGACCAATACCGCCGCGAGATCCGGGGTACCCTCCAGGCCGGTGATTTCCGTCACTACGACCATCTCGTCGAGGCCTTGCTCGAGGAAGGGTTCGACTCGCTCGACGTCGCCAACGCGGTGATCCATCACTCGCTGGGCCGGTCGCGGCCGGCCGAGGGCGCCGAAAAGAAGCCCAAGACCCTGAATCCGGGGGCGACGGCCCCGGTGGCGCCGGTCGCGGGAGCCGCCGCGCCGGTTCCCGCCGCCGCCCGCCCCGTGGTCCCCGCCCGGCGTCCCGATGCCGCGCCCGACCGCCGTCCGGCAGCGCCCGCGCCAGGGACCCCGTTCCGGAAGGCAGCGACGCCGCCCAAGCCTTCGGCTCCGGCAGTGCATGTGCCCATCCCCGGCGCGCCCGCGGTTCCCGCGCCGATCGCACCGCCCGCACCGCCCGCACCGGTCGCAGCGGTCGCCGCCGCGACGGCTTCGCCCGTCGCCGAAACGGCGACGCCCGCACCTCAGGCGCAATCCGCGCCGGCCGATCCCGCCGCCGTTGCCATCAAGAAGGCCGGGCCCAAACCCAAGCCCGTCGAAGGCGAGGTCACGCGTCTCTGGATGAGTGTCGGCGAGGAAGACGGCATCACCGTCCAGACCGCGCGCGAGTTCATCCTCGGCACGACCGGCGAGCCGGAATCCACGGTGCTCGGCGTCGACATCAGGCCCCGGCATACCTTCGTGGATGTCGCCGCGATGCGGGCGGCGGCCATGGTCGCGCAGATGAAACGCGCGACGTTGGCGGGTCGACGCCTCAAGGTGAAGGTGGCCTGAGCCACCGGGATCAACCCGCCGCGATCCGCGCCACCGCGCGGGCCGCGGCGGCGAATCCAAACGCGCCGGTCACGAACGCGGCGGAGCCGAAGCCCCAGTCGCAATTCAGGCGCAGCCCCTCGCCCGGTTCCATCGCGGGTTTCGTCGCGCACACCGTGCCGTCGCGCTGGGGGAACACCGGCGTTTCCGCGGAGCACACGCACTCCACCCCGAACTTTTTCTCGCCCCGGGGAAAGCCGTGTTCGCGGCGAAGGCGTTTGCGGACCTCGCCCAACAACCGGTCGTGGGTCACCCGCGCCAGATCCTCCACCCGCACCGCGGTGGGATCCCGACGTCCGCCGGCGCCGCCGCAGACCACCAGGGGGATTCCCGCCCCATGGCAACCGGCCACCAGCAACACTTTGTTGGCCACGTTGTCGATCGCGTCCACCACCACGGCCGGCCGCTCCGACGCGTCGCCGCCAAGCCCCAGCAAGCGGGCCGCGGAATCCCCGGTGAAAAATTCGGCCGCGGCCCGCACCCGGCACTCCGGCGCGATGGCGCGGACCCGCTCGCCCATCGCGTCCACCTTCGGGCGCCCGAACTGGCCGTCGAGGGCCGGCACCTGGCGGTTGGTGTTGCTGACGCAAACCTCGTCCAGATCGACCAGCGTGAGCGTGCCGACGCCGGTGCGTGCCAAGGCTTCGGCCACCCACGATCCCACCCCGCCGATCCCGACCACGAGGACATGCGCCGCCCGCAGCCGCCGCAGTCCCTCGGCCCCGTACAACCGCCCGATCCCGCCGAAGCGGAAGTCGTAATCGCTCATCGCCCCCGCGGATTAGGCTGCCATGCGGCGCAAGGCAACCCCGGATCCGGACCCCGGATCGGAAATAGAAAACTTCACTCCGCCCCAATGCACGCTAGGTTCGCCGTCCGACATGTATTCGCCGACCCGAGAAGAATTCGTCCGCCTGGCAGAACGCGGCAACACCATCCCGGTGACGCGCCGTCTTCTGGCCGACCTGGAAACGCCCCTTTCCGCCTATCGCAAGCTGCGCGGAGAAGACGAATCGTTCCTCTTTGAATCCGTCGAGGGCGGCGAGCACCTCGGCCGCTATTCGTTCGTCGGCTGCAATCCCCGCGCCGTCATCCGGCAGACCGGCGGACGCGTCGACATCCGCCAGGATGGCCACATCCTCGATCGTTTCGTCGTGACCCCGAATCCCGATCCCGCGGATCCCAAGCAGGTCCGCGACGGACTCCAGGTGGTCGAGCGCTTCATGGCGCGCTACAAGCCGGTCGAACTCCCCGGCCTCCCGCGCTTCGCCGGCGGTGCCGTCGGATTCCTTGCCTACGAGTTCATCCACGACCTCGAACCGGTCGTCCCCCGCCCCGCCCACGACGAACTCGGCACCCCCACCCTCTATTTCCTGATCGCGGACCAACTCGTGGTCTTCGACCGCGTTGCCCAGACGATGACCATCGTGGTCAACGCCGTCGTCGAACCCGGCGTCGACCCGGTGCAGTACCACGACGACGCCGTGAGCGAGATCGAACGCATCGTCGAGTTGCTCAAGCAACCGGTCGAGGCCGCGCCCGTCACGCTGCCGTCCGACGTCCCCGAAGCCCCCTTCGTCTCGAACACCACCCCCGAGAAATTCCACGCCAACGTCGCCAAGGCCAAGGAGTACATCAACGCGGGCGACATCATCCAGGTCGTCGGCTCGCAGCGTTTCTCCGCGCCGGTGACCGCGCAACCCGTCGACATCTACCGCGCCGTGCGATCGATCAACCCCTCGCCGTACATGTTCCTGCTCGAACTCGACGGGTTCGCGCTCGTCGGCGCCTCGCCGGAGTTGCACGTGCGTTGCGTGGACCGCCAGGTGGAAATCCGTCCCATCGCCGGCACCCGGCGCCGCGGGGCCACGCCGGAGGAAGACCGCGCGCTCGAGGCCGAATTGCTCGCCGATCCAAAGGAGCGCGCCGAGCACGTCATGCTCGTCGATCTCGCCCGAAACGACATCGGCCGTGTCTGCGATTACGGCTCGGTGAAAGTCGCCGACCTGATGGTGGTCGAGCGCTACAGCCACGTGATGCACATCGTTTCCCAGGTCGACGGGCAACTCCAGCCGGGGCATTCGGCGTACGACCTGATGCGCACGACGTTCCCGGCCGGGACGCTGAGCGGCGCCCCGAAGATCCGCGCCATGCAGATCATCGCCGAACTCGAGGGCACCACCCGCGGGCCCTACGGCGGGTGCGTCGGATACTTCGCGTTCAACGGCAACGCCGACCATTGCATCACCATCCGCACCGCCCTGGTCAAGGATGGCAAGGCCTATGTCCAGGCCGGCGGCGGCTGGGTCAACGACTCGACGCCCGACGCCGAGTTCGAGGAGACCGTGAACAAGTCCAAGGCCATGCGGAAAGCGGTGTCGCTCGCCGAGTCGTTCGCCCACGGGCAGGAGTGACGGCGGGCCGATTTGTTCCCTAGCCCGGGGCGGTGCGGCGTGTCCCAATCGGCGCCGCATGCGCCCCGTGCTCCGACGCCTGTTGGCGATCCCGCCCCTGGTGCTCGCCGTCGCCACGCTCGCGTTTTTCCTGATGCGGGCCGCGCCGGGCGGGCCCTTCGACCGCGAGCGCGCCCCCGCTTCGCCCCAGATCGAGGCCGCCCTGAAGGCCCGCTACCACCTCGACGAACCGCTCTGGAAACAGTACGCGCGCTTCCTCGGGGGCCTTTGCCGTGCCGACCTCGGTCCGTCGTTCAAATACCGACACCACTCGGTCGGCGACATCCTCGCCCAGACGTTGCCCGTGTCGCTGGCCCTCGGTTCCCTGGCCTTCGGCTTCGCCGTCGGCACCGGCATTCCCATCGGCTTCCTCGCCGCCGTTCACCGGGGCCGTTGGCCCGATTGGCTGGCGTCGTTCCTGGTGTTGGTCGGCGTCTGCATCCCCACGTTCGTCCTCGCCCCCCTGCTGGTGCTGTGGTTCGGACTCGGGCTCGGTTGGTTCCCCGTCGCCCTCTGGGGATCGTTGCCACAGGCCGTGCTGCCCACCGTCGCGCTCGGGCTCTATTTCGCCGCGCGCATCTCGCGGTTGGTCCGCGAGGGCGTGGCCGACACGCTCCGCGCCCCGTTCATCGTCGCCGCCCGGGCCAAGGGTCTGGACGAATTCACGCTCCTGCGCCGCCACGCGCTGCGCCCCGCGCTGCTGCCCGTGGTCTCGTTCGCGGGACCCATGCTTGCCGATCTCCTCACCGGTTCCTTCGTCGTCGAGAAGGTCTTCCAATTGCCCGGGACCGGCGCGTTCTTCGTGAACGCTTTCTTCAGCCGCGATTACCCCATGATGCTGGGCCTCGTGATCCTCTATTCCGCGCTGCTGCTCGTCCTCAATCTCGCCGCCGACCTCGCCTACCGGTGGATCGACCCCCGCGTGCGCCATGTCTGAACGCCAGACGCCATCCCGCGCCGCCTGGAAACGGTTCCGGGGAAACCGCCGGGCCGTGCTCGCGACCGTCGTCCTCGCATTCGCCGTCGTCGCGGTGGCGGCAGGCCCGTGGATTTCCGGCCAGGCGGCCAACGCGGGCACCGACCTGCCCTTCGCCGCGCCCGGACCCGGGCATTGGTTTGGCACCGACATCCATGGACGCGATCTCCTCGCCCGCGTCCTCGCCGGCACGCGGATTTCGCTGCTGGTCGGCCTCGTCGGGGCCGGGGTCAGCGTCGTGATCGGCGTCGTCTGGGGCATGGGGTCCGCCTACGTCGGCGGCCGGATCGACGGCATCATGATGCGTTGTGTCGATGTCCTCTACGCCCTGCCCAACATCGTCTTCGTGATGCTGGCGATCACGATGCTGGAGGAACACGCGGTGCGCTGGTTGGGAATCCACGCGGCGGGACTCGCACCGGCCGCCCGCGAACTCCTGCTGTTCGCGTGCCTGGGGGCCGTGTCGTGGCTCAACATGGCGCGCGTGGTCCGGGGACAGGTCCTGGTGCTCAAGGAATGCCCGTTCGTCCTCGCCAGCCGCGCCCTCGGCGCCAGCCCCGTCCAGATCCTCCGCCGCCATGTCCTCCCCAACATCGCCGGCATCGTCGTCGTCTGCGCGGCCCTGACCTTGCCCTCGGTGATCCTCTACGAATCGTTCCTGAGCTTTCTCGGACTCGGCATCCGGCCGCCCGACGCCAGCCTCGGCACCCTGATCGAGGACGGCGCGCGCCAACTGAATCCGCTCCGGGTTCGCTGGTGGTTGTTGCTCGGCCCGGGCGGCGTTTTGGCGACGGTCCTGCTCGCTTTCCAATGGCTGGGCGACGGACTCCGGGACGCCCTCGACCCGCGATCGAACCCGGAGTCGTAGCCGGCGGCGCGGGCCGCGCCCCGGCCGCCGGAAAAGGCCTTCCCCGCCCGTCCGGCCAACCCCACCACGCCGGCACCGCGACCCGATCGACAAACGTCCCGGTCCTCCGCGCGGGCCGACCTGCATTTTCCAGATTGCACCCGGGCCGCCAAAGCCGAAGCCTCCGCGCCGACCACGATCATGACAGCACCGTCCGAAACCCCGCGCCCCTTGCCCGCACGAGAAAACGTGTGGCTCAACCTGCTGTGCAACGTGGTGCTTCCCGGCTTCCTGCTCGGCCAACTGAGCAAGGACACGCGACTGGGACCCGTCTGGGGACTTGTCGTGGCCCTCGCCGTGCCGCTCGGCTACGGCATCTGGGATTTCTACCGGCGCCGCGTCTGGAACATCTTTTCCATCCTTGGCCTTTTCTCCGTGGTGCTCACCGGCGTGCTCGGGTTGCTGAAGACCGACCCGTTTTGGTTCGCCGTGAAGGAAGTGGCCATCCCGCTGGTGTTGGGACTCGCCATCCCCATCTCCCTGCGCACCCGCCAACCGTTGGTCCGCATGCTCCTCTACAACGACCAAATCCTCGACACCGCGCGGATCCAGACGGCGTTGGAATCCCGCGGCACCACCGGGGAATTCGAATTCCTGCTCAAACGCAGTTCGTGGATCCTTGCCGTGTCGTTCGTGGGCAGCGGCATCCTGAATTTCGGCCTTGCCCGATGGCTCCTCACCGCGCCGCTGGGCACCGAGGCTTTCAACGACCAACTCGGCAAGATGCACTGGATCAGTTGGCCCGTGGTCTTCCTGCCCATGCTCGGGGTCCTGATGTTCGCCTTGTTCCAGTTGCTGCACGGCGTCGAGAAGTTGACCGGCCTCACGGGCGACGAACTCATGCACCACCACAAGAAGGGCTGACCCAATCCCGCCGCCGCGGCGCCGCGGGACTTCACCCGGCGGACCCCGCGGCTTCCGCCTTTCGGATCGTCCGCAGACCGCGCCGGACGATATGGCCCGTCTCCGGCGTCGGGGACTCCTTCTCCCAACGCGCGCACAACCCGAGCAACCATTCCCGCCGGGACTTGCCGGCGTCGTTGAGCCAGTTGCCCACCGAATCGCGGACATACTTCGATGGGTCGGACCGGAGGGGTTCCAGCACGACCAAACCCGGGGAAGGATCGTCCTTCAACGCCTGGATGTGGCGGCACCAAACGCCCCGGGGACGGGTGACCTCGCTCGCGAAACGGCGGACATTGGCATCGCCGTCGAGGGCCACCTTGGCCAGCAACCGCAGGGCCTTCGGCAACTCGGCGGCAACCGCTTCCCGCACGGCGAACCACGCGGTCTCGCGGACCGCCATGTTCGCGTCCGCCGCCAGGGGCAGGACCCGACGCAGCTTTTCCTCCAGCGAAAGGCCCGCCGCCAAACCCACCATGTAACCCGACCAGGAACGAACGACGTCCGACCGATGTCCCAGAAGCGTCCCGTACACGGTCTCAAACCGGGGTCCGTCGGGGAAGGCCGTGGCCAGAAGGCGTCCGATCGCCGCGAGGCGTTTGGGCGCGGTGGGCGTGTCCAGGGCCGCCAACTCCTCCCGCAGGGGTCCCACCAACGCCGCCCATCCGTGTTCGCGGAACACCCGTTCCGCGAGCCGCCCTTGGTCGACCACCAACCACTCGCAAAGGTTCACCGTCTCGATCAGTCCGGCGTCGAGCATGGCGCGCACCTCCCGCGGCACGCCGGCCGTGTCGCGCGATCCCTTGCGGTTCAGGATCCCCGGCGGCACGGACGGCAACGCCGGAACGCGGTCCGGGGAGCGCGGGCTTGTGGGCGGATGTTTCAGGGCCCGCGGGCCACCGGTCTTCATGGGCGCGGATCATTCCACCTCTCGCCGTGAATCGCCACCCGCCGTTCGCGGCGCGGGAGGGATCCCGGAGGACATCAGGCGGCCGTGGCGCGGGACTGGATGGAACCCAATCCCCCGTCCACGGCGAGCATCTGGCCCGTGACCCAGGACTGGAGCGGGTCGAGGAACCAGGCGATGGCGCGGGCGATCTCCGGCGGTTCGCCGATGCGACCCAGCGGGTGGAGCGCGACGGACGCCTTCAGCATGCTTTCGTTGCCGGTGAGCGCGGCCACCAAGGGCGTCCGGGTAAGCCCCGGGGCCACGCAGTTCACCCGGAGATTGTACCGCGCATAGGTGGCGGCGGCGGATAGGGCGAGTCCGGCCACCCCGGCCTTGGCCGCCGCGATGGCGTCGTGGTTCACCATGCCGTGCTTCGCCACGGCGGACGACAAGAGGACGATCGAGCCGCCCCCGGTCCGCATCATGCGGCCCGCGGCCGAACGGAGGACATGAAACGACGAGGTGAGATTGGCGCCGATCACGCCCGCCCAATCCGCATCGGTGGTGTTGTGCGCGGGCTTGAGGAGCAACGAGCCGACGCAGTGGGCGACCCCGTCGATGCGCCCCTCGGACGCCTGTACCGCCCCGAGGCAGGCATCGACGGCCGCGGGGTCGGTGACGTCCACCGCATGCGAGACGGCACCGGTTTCCGCGGCAAGCGCATCGAGGCGGGATTGGCCACGGGCAACGGCATGGACCTTCCAGCCCTCCGCGACGAGTTGCCGGACCAAGGCGGAACCAATGCCGCCGGTGGCACCGAAGACGACGGCGCAGCGGGGCGAAGAAACGGTGCTCATGAATGAATGGGAGCGACGGCGACCGCCATCGATGCCCCCGGCATCGCCGGGTGTTCCAAACTGCGCGGGAAGCGCCGATTGTCAAAAACCAGACTTCGGGGCGGGCACGGTTCCCGGCTCCTGACGGGTGGCGAGCGATCCGACCCGCACCCCCGCACGGAGCCAAGCCAATGGCCGTTTCGGATCGCGCATGACCGCGGCGATCGTCGACGCCAACATCGCGTCCCCGGCCCCGACGGTGTTGCGGACGCGGGTATTGGGAGCGGAAACCACCAGCACCCCGTCGATCCCGGGTCCCGTCAGCCACGCGCCGGCGGCGCCTCTCGAGACCAATACCCACCCGGCGGTCGCGGCCGCCAATTCCCGGGCCGCGAGAATCCGATCGGCGTCGGCGGTCAATGGACGCCCCGCCCACTGGGCGAGCTCGAATTCGTTGGGCTTCACCAGAAACGGCCGCGCCGCAACCGCCCGCCGGAACGGCTCGCCATCGCAATCCACCACCACGATGGCGCCGGCATTCCGCGCCTTGGTTGCCCACCGGCGATAAAACCCCGGGGGAGCACCCCTCACCAGCGCGCCGCTCAGGACCACCCAGCGGTGCCTCGGCAATTCCGCGTCCAGAACCGCCTCGAATCGTTCCAGTTCCTCGCCATCGAGAACCGGCCAGGTCGGATTGAGACGGTATTGGGTTCCGGGATCCGTGGTGACGACGACATTGGCGCGCGTCTCGCCGGCGATGGGAACCGCGCGGAACGGAATGCCCCCGCGCCGAAGCCCAGCCACGAGTTCGCGCCCGGTGGCCCCGCCGACGGGCAATACCAAGCGTGCGCGGACGCCGCACCACCCCAGCCATCGGGCGACATTCACGCCCTTGCCACCCGGCCAGCGACGCTCTGCCGTCACTTCGTTCTTCTCTTCCGGACGCAAGGCCGCGACCCGCCACTCGACGTCGACCGCGGGGTTCGTGGCGACGACAAGAACGCCGTCGCCCCTCACGGATTCGGGAGGTTGACGACGCGGTAGAACCGAGCCTCGTCGATGGAAAGATCGACCGGGATGCTCTGGTCATAGCCCGCGGCGACGAAAGCATCGCCCAAGGCGTGCCACGGATCCGGCTCCGACAGATCGGTGGCGTACTGGAGTTGGTAGACCAAGCCGGGCACCGAACCGAACTCGATGCGTCCGGGTTGCGCGGGATCGCTGCCGCGGTACAGCACCAGACTATACGGGGCGCGGCTGAAGGGATGACCATCCCGCACCATCGCCGCCCGGACCGTGAAATGAACGGGCGTGCCGAGGGGTCCGCCCACGGAGAGGAACCAGGAACCGGACAAATCCGGCATGTCCGCCGTCGTGATCAGCAGCAACTCCGGCAAGTTGCCGGGCCGCGGATTCGAGAAATTGACCGACAACGGACCGGGAACGCCTCCCTTGGACACCACGAGATCCACCGGGCCGTCGAGATTGTAGATCTCGAACAGAACCATCGGCATGTCGATGTCCACGTCGAAGCGGAACACCGCGGGCGTCTCGCCCGCGAACAGACGGTCAACCGGAACATCGTCGAACAGGCTTTCGATGTCGGTCCGCTCGAAGAGCATGAGGACGTTGAGCGAATAGACCGACGGGATGGCTCCCTCGTCGTGCACGGCGAGGTAATACCGGCCGGGAGCCAACGCCAGCGGCTTGGTCTCGGCGGTCAGCTCGATGATCTGCGCGCCGTTGGGCAGCGCCAGACCCTTCGCCTCGTAGGAGGTCGGTCCCGGCAATGGCAGGCCATGGCGCATATAGATCCCCACCTTGCCCTTCAGGGGTGTCGCCGACACCAGCGCCAGGGTCGCGTTGTCCGGCACGTCGATCACATAGTACTGCGTGTCGCCGGACACCGTATTGGTATGGAGCACCGACGACTCGTTGGTCAGCGTGGTCAGGTTCCCCGTGAACTGGGAAGCCAGCACCGAATACGCGGCGGAGTTCGTGCCGGCGGAGACGACGCCGAGATACCAGCGGCCCGGAGCCAGCGGCACCGGTTGGGAGAGGTCGTCGATCGGGATCGATTCCGGCGTCGTCCCCGTGTTCACGCCCGCATAATCGTGCACGAACCGGCCGGGGATGGTCGGGAAACGGCTCACGAAAAGATCCACGTCCGAATCCATGACCGGGACCGAGAACGTGGCGACGGACGCGTTGGGCGCGACATCGAACGCATAGTAGTCGACCAGTCCCGGCACCGAATTCGTGCGTTGGAACGCGATGTCGTTGGTCAGCACCACGACGCCGAAATCCAGATCGACCCGGATCTGGAATCGATTGGTGGCGTCCGTGTCGAGGTTTCGCACCCCGAGATAGTACCGTTGGCCCCTGGGAAGGATGGGCGGAAGGTTCGTGCCGACCACGTAGGGATTGGACGTGGCCACGACGTCGCCGGACTGGGAACCGTCGGGCAATCCATCCGCGCTGTAGAGCAGCAGCAGCGGGTTGGCGACCGCCACCAAGCCCAGGGTGTTGGTGGCCGCATGCGCCTCGAGCGGCACGTCCATGCGGAAGTACGCGATGTCCCCCGGCGCGATCGGCGCGCTATAGGGGACCCCGTTGGTCAGTATGACGATCGGCCGGTTGGTCTGGGCAAAGGTCAGGTGCAATTGCCATCCCTCGAGCACGCCCGCCACCGTCCCGCGGTTGTCCGTGAGATCCAGCGTCCAATCACCCGCACCCGGATATCCCACCAGCGCCGAGAAATCCTCCTCGGGTTGGTAGCTGATGCCGGATCCCAGTTGCTCGAACAGGTAGGCGTCGATCAACAGGCCGGAAGGCGCGCCATCGGCACCCAGATTTCCGGGCACCTGCGGTATCAGACTCAGGTCCACCTGCCGGGTCGTGGCGCGGAACCGCACGTCGGTCCGGACCCATTCGGTGCCCGCATCGATCACCTGGTCCACATTGGTTCCGACCATGACCGCGAACCGGACCTGGTTGGTCGCGTCGGCCGCGGCACGGATATGGAAGGATGCATGGTAACGCTCGCCGGGCGTGACGGTCAGCGCGCGCACCAAGGTCGAGGCGCCCTGCGCCAGCACCTGGCCGCCTTCATACGCGCCGGGGGACATCACCCGCACGGCGGCCGCGTTGGACATCACCGTCCAGCCCTCGACCTGACCGCCCGGGGCCACCTGACCCGGTGCAACCGTTTCGAAGCCACCCGACGCGATCTGGATCGTGGCGGGGTCGATCCCGACATAGGGCGGGGTCACGAACTTGATCGGCCCCGCGGTGCGATTCGTGGATTCGCCGAAAATGGCGTAGGTCTTGTTGGTCGAGAAATTGTCGCCAAGGACCAGTCCGGGCAACGTCGCCAACTGGCGAAGGGTGCCGTCGGGCGCCTGGAATACGGCGGTCACCGAACCGGGTCCATTGCCCCACGGCGCGTCGAAACCGACCAGCAGGGCCGGGACCGAAAATCCGGTGGTGGATTCGGCGTCGCCCCATGCACCGAAAACCACGCCCCTGTTTCCGGCGGCCGTCTGCACCCAGCCGTCGAGCGAGAAACCCGCCCCGCCATCGAGCGGCAGGATCGGACTCAGTCCCAACGCCGTGCCGCCCAGAAACTCGAGGGCACCGTCGATCTGGCCGCCGGTGGTGGCGACGAAGTCGAGGATCTGGAGATGGTTCGTCCCGAGACTGTCGTGCCCGTCGGTGTCCATCCGCCACAGCGCGGCAAGGCCGCTCGATGCCAACGATTCCCGTTTCCCGAACCCGTCCTTGCCGTCGAGGTAGATCCCCGAAACATCGGACGCCTTCATGGGCCAGCGCCAAAAACCCACGTCGTCCAGCGTCACCGCCACGTGGTTTGCCGTGAATTGCTCGTTGGGATCCCGGGCGAGAGCGAGCGGGCGGTTTGCCGGCAGTTTCACCGGGCCAAGCAACGCATTGGTGACCGCCACGCCGTCGACGAAGATCTCGGCGCGGCTGGTGGCGGCATCGAACGTCAGGGCGAGATGCTGGGAATTGGTGATGCGTTGCGAGCCACCGTAGCCATGGGCATCCGCGAGCCCGCGGTTCTCGGCCACGAGCACACCGGTTCCCTGCGGGTTCGACAGATGGATCGACAGATCCGACTCGCGGGCATCCGCGACGCGGATCCCGACTTCCACGCTCGTGACCGGCCGGGTGTCGGTCACGGGAATGCGCGACAGGTTCCGCGCGGCGTCACGGATCGGGATGTTCTCGGAAGCGGCCGACTTGATGGTCCGGTTGAAGGAATCGGGCAGGTTCTGCTCGATGAGCCGGGCGATGTCATAGTCGACCTTCTGCCGGTTGGGATTGCAGACGCTGACGAAATACCGGCCGGGAATCAGCGGCGGCTCGTCGCCGATCGACAGGGAGACGCTTCCGCCCGGCGGCGCGATGGTCGCCCGCTTCTCGCTCGCACCCGGATTGGTCGGATCGGGAAGGCTGCCGGTGTCGCGCTGGATGAATACCTCCAACGGGAGCGAGGGGTTGATGTTGGTGACGATGACCGTGAGTTTGCTGGCATCGGGCGGCACCAACACGAACTCGGTCTCGCATTCCCCGCCGGCGACCGAGCGGTGGACCAGCGCCCGGGAAAAATCATTGGGTTGGAGGATGATCTCCAGATCGTTGACCCGACCCACGTTGCCGAACGCGTCGTCGACCGTCTGGAGGAACCAGGCGCCGGAAGCCTGGCGACCGAGGAAACCGACCAGACGACCGGGGCCATCCGTCGGCACCGAGCCCGGGAACGTCCGGTTGCCGAAATCGTCGTACACCGTGGTGATGTTGGTGCCGTATTGGACACGTCCCAGATTCATGTCCGCGATCTGGCCATGGTTGTTCAGCACCGCGTTGATGCCGTCCTTGGTCAGGCTCCCGATGAGATCGGGAAAGTTCATGTGACTGAGCGTCTCCTGGACCCAAACCCGGCGCATCTCCACGGGTTCGATGCCCAAACCCATGAAATAGCCGATGCCGGGCTTGGTGGGCGTGCCGTCGGGGATCGGTTGGAGGATGGGGATGCCGTTGATGGAGACATTGCCATCCGGACGCCGGGCACCGAAAGGCTTGGTGCTGCTGACGGCGACGAACGAATAGTCGGCCGACTTCTGGTCCTCGGATTTGACGCCGATGTAATAGATCTCGCCGTTGGCCGGGGCGTTGGTGAAGACGACCGTCTCCGTGCCGCCGCGTTGCACCGATTTGTAGGCATCGGCGATCACGGAAGGCACCAGGTTGGTCAATCCGGGATCGAGGGAGACATAGAGGTCGATGTCGGCATCCTGGGTCCGGGGCGAGCCAAGGTTCGGGGGGAAGAACGTCACGAACGCGACGTTCTTGCCGTTGGTGAGGGTGCCGCCGTAGCCGACGCCGCCGGGCGTATTGGTGAAGATATAGAAGTGCCACTGGTTCGTGGTGCCGGAAGCCGAGCCGACCAGGGGCGAATTGGCCCCGACCCTCTGGCTGAACAGCGGGAGACCATTGGTCAACGACGCGACCGCCGGACGGACGGTGACGATGTTGTTGGCCGGGGTGGGAAAGGCGTCCGCCACCGTCCCGACCACGCCGAGGCTGTCGGGGGCATCGCAGGCCAGGACCAGCGCCGCATCCTGGACGACCCCGTTGGGGTGCAACTGGAGGGCGTTCACGTTGACGCGACGGGCACGCACGATGACGACGAAATTGGTCCCGGCGCCCGGGGGCAGCACCACCTGCTCGACGTTGTTGATGTTGTCGAACACAGCGGCGACCACGTTGGTCTCCGTCAGCGGGTTGCCGAAGGGATCGAGCCCGCCGGAGCCGGCGGTCGAGGTGGCCGCGGCCGCCACCAGCAGGTTGGTCTCGGTCAGGAGCCGGCTATAGCCGGTGCCGGCGGCGAAATCATTGCCGAGGTAAAACTCCTTGGTCGTCTCGTTGGTGACGATCAGGTCCAGATCGTTGACCAACTTGACGCCGGCCGCCGGATTCGCCGGGGGATCGGTCCACGCCAACGTCAGCCGGATCGGATAGTTGGTGGCCTCCGGCTTGGTCAACTGGATACGGTAGGAACGGCTGTCGCCGGTGGCAAGGCCCAGTTGGTTGGAGCGGCCGACGATGGGAAAACCGATGAGTTGGCTGTTCGTCCCGCCGGTCGAGGCGTTGAGGAATCCGTTGAGGGTCTTGCCGTCGTCCGTGAAGCCGCTGTTGATGGCCCGGCCGAGGGTGGGCTCGCCCCAACCCGTATAATTGATGGAACCCCGGGGAT
Organism: Verrucomicrobiota bacterium; assembly: GCA_008933025.1. Lineage (GTDB taxonomy): Bacteria > Verrucomicrobiota > Verrucomicrobiia > Limisphaerales > UBA9464 > UBA6176. The sequence goes on along the minus strand of WBXI01000011.1, from coordinate 24,279 downwards.
CGGGTTGGTAGCGGCTGTTGCCCGCGCGGGCGGCGTTGATCAGGATCGCCTTGTATCCTTCCGGGGGAATCCGGTTGGCCTGCTTGACCTCGTAGTATTCCTGCAACTGCGCGAGCAGGCCCGAGATCGCGGGGGCCGCCATGCTGGTTCCGGATTCGTACTGGTACCACGGGCCCACCTCGTCCGCCAATGCCTGGTAGACCGGGAACAGATCGCTGTCGGGCGGGATCTGGTTCTCGATCCGCCACAGCGACGACCGCGTCGAGACGATCCAGGATCCGGGCGCGACGACGTCGGGCTTGAACCGCCCGTAATCACCCTCGGTCCCGATCCCGACGTTGCCGCGACTCGAATAAAGCGCGACCTCGTAGTCGGAGTCGGTTTCGGCGCGGAAAACCACGTTGGTGATATAGGACTCGTTGGTGGGATTGTAGCCGCGGTCGGGGAAGACGTGGTCGCCCGCCTTGAGGACGATCCCGTCGGCGTCGGTGACCACGGTGTTGGTCAGGCGACGCGCGGATTCGAGCGCGCCGACGGTGATGACGTTCTTGGCATTTCCCGGCGCGATGATGCTGTCGGCGCTGCCACCGAGACCGTTGGCGCCGCCGCCCGCCTCGTTGCCCGCCGCGAAGACATAGAGGATGGGCTGGTCGCCCGAAACCCCGGGCAAAGCATCGCGGACCGCGGCGTCGTAGCTGGCCGAGATGCTGGTGTACTCCATGTGGGCCGGATACCCCCAGCTGTTGTTGGAAATCGGGGCGTTCGACCGTCCGGTGATGGCGAGGTTGGTACGCGCGAAGGTCTCCTGCAGGAACGCGTCGGAGATCAGCGGTCCGGTCTCCAGATCGATCGGCATCACGAACAGTTTGGCCGCGGATGCCTTGCCCATGAATCCGGCGTTGGTGGCCGACCCCTGCGCCTGCACGACGGTGGAGGACTGGACCCCGTTGCCGGCAATGATGCCCGCGACGTGGGTTCCGTGCCCGACCACGTCGAGGAACGAAACCGGGTCCTCGGCCAACACCCGTCCGGCGAGGTCGGGATGGGTCTTGTCGATGCCGGTGTCGTTGACGTTGACGAGAATGCCGGCGCCGGTCAGTCCGAGGGTCGACGTCTTGTTGGTGAAATCGGTGCTCGATCCGAGGATGAACCCGGCACGGTCGTTGGCCGGTCGCCGGGGCTCGACCGTCTCGAGCAGGGTCACGCCCGGGAGCTTGGCGAACGCGACCAGCAGGTCCTTGCCGTCGGTCTCGACCACGACCAACTCGCCGAAGGGCCCGCGCTGGCGCGAGACCGTCCGGGCTCCGAGCGCCTCGACGTCGAGAACGGTGCGCTCCCCGTCGATGACCGTCAGCATCAGCTTGTCGGGAGTCCCGCCCGATCCCATCGCCCGGACCGCGAGCCCGGGCTCGAGTTTGAAAAACGGCTCGTACACGAGGAGGGCACCGACCTCCGCCGCGTCCGCCAGCAGGGCGGCGGCCGCGACATCCGCCTGCACCAGCACGGCGTTGTTCGGGATATAGGAAATGACGCGGGCGCCGGCGAGGGCAAGGCGCCGGCGGAAAGCGTCGTCGACGATGCCGCGCGACTGGACGATATAAGTGCCGGGGTCCGCACCGGCCCGGAGGTTCTCCGGAACCCGGAGGGGTTGGCCGGACCGGGTGTCGACCGATGCGTTGCGCAGGATGATCGCGCGCTCGTTGCGGCTCAATTCGCCGGCCGTGGCCGGGGTGTTGCGCGCCCGCGCCGGGAACTTCGGATCCGCATCCGGCAGGGGCGTGCCGGCCGGGATGGATTCCACCGCGACCCAGCGGGCTGCGGCAGCCCCGAGGCGCAGGCGGGCCAAGGGACCCGGCGCGGAAGACACGACGTCGGCGGAGGCGGAAGGCGGCACGGTCGCCGTCGCCGGGGACGCGGGCGGGGCGGGCCTGCGGCCGATCCGACTGGCGGACAGAACCGCCAACAGGACGAGGGCGGCGGCGAGAAGGCGGCGATGGGGAAGGCGCATGGACGGTCGATCGAAAGAGGGTTGCGCGGACGGATTCAGTTCTCGGGCGGCAGCACGCGGTGGTCCTCGACCACGGTGTGGAGTTGGCCCGATCGCGGAGCACCGTCGAACCGGACCGCGGTCCGGGTCGCGTATTCCGAGGTTACGACGTAATTGGTGCAGAGGCCGAAGAAAGGACCGGGCCGGGTGACGAAGGAATTCGGAGCCGGCTTGAGGGCTTGGCCGAAGGCGTAGACGACCACCCGCGGTTCGTCGGCACGGAGGAGCGAAAGCGTGGACTGCGGGATCTGCTCGATGACTTCGTCGGGGACCGTGGCCACGACCATCTTGCGGGTGGACGCATCGGCCGAACGGGTGAACGGCGCGACGAACGGCGAGAACTGGAGGGCGTACTGGTTGTTGCCGATGGCGCCCACGCCCAGGCCGGGCGCCGAGAAAACCTGTCCGACCCGCTCGAAGCGGCCGTTCGGAAACTGGGTTCGTGCCACGTTGATGCTGTCCACGATCGACTGGAGTTCGGGCGAAGCCGGGGAGACGAAGCGTGTGGCCAGCCCGTTGCCGGAATTGGTGAGCACGGGAACGCCGGAAAGCACGGCGGACCAGGCGGCCCGTTCGGCATTGTTGACTCCCAGAAGGCCACGGGCCCCGTTGTCGTTCACCGCCGAGGTGAACAGGTCGAGGATGTTCCAGTCGTTGGTGGGCTGGGTGCCGCCGTGTCCCGACCAGGCGGCCCAACTCTTGAGTCCGGTGAACCGATCGGTGGCCGAGCGTGTTCCGGCTTCGGGACGGATGCCCTTGAGATAGATCGTCTGCCACGGCGTGCCGCGATGCACCCGTCCGAGCCAACCCACGCTGGGGAACTTGTTGGTCGGGAAATTCCAGTCGTCCGAACGACGCACCAGGGAATCCTTGTAGGCAACGTCGTAGGCGGTCGAGTTGGGGTCGTCCACGGGAACGGGCGCGGCGGCGCCGAGATCGGCATTCACGCCCCACGGGGCATACGCGCTGACGACTTTGGCCCGGTTTCCGAGATGGTTCGACAGCGAGCGCTGGTCGATCGCGAAACTGATTTCCGCGTTGGAACGGAGGGGGAAGCGGCCCGGGACCTTGATTTCCACGTAGCCTTCGGGCGCGGTGGAGGTGATGGCGCCCGGCGCGAGATCCTCGAGCGTGAAATGGACGAGGGGATCGTTGGCCTGTCGCCGGTCCGTCAACGAGACCGACGCGGTGGGAGTGAAGCCGGCCTGGGCCACCACCCCGCCGTACTGGGCCTGGAGCTGGGGCGTGACCTGCTGCCCGGCCCGTCGCGCGCCACGGAACATGAAGTAGTAGAGGCCGTCCTTCTCGAATTCGTTCTGCTGCCCGGCCGGACGGATGCCGGGCGCGTCGTTCCACAGCGAGTTGGGAATGTCGATCGCCCGACCGTTGCGGTCGCTGCCGAGCGAACCGTCGAATTGGAGCGCCAACCCCTGTTGGAGGAAGCCGCCGCCCGGATACAGGTTCGTGTTCCAGAACTGGTTCATCCGGAGCCCCGTCGCGCCGGCGGTGCCGCGCGCGCCGAGCAACCGCAGCACGTTCGTCTCGTACAGCACGCTCTTGAGGTTCACCACGTCGAGCAACCGCCCGGTCTGGTCGACCGCCACGTACACCAAACGGTTGGTGAACGCCAACGTCAGGCGCGGCGCCGGCACCCGCACGTCCGCATAACCGCTGTTGGTCTGGTTCCCGGGGTACAGGATCCGTTGGAGTTGGTCGTAGATGAAATTGGTCCCGAATCCCGTGTTCAACGGCGTCAGGAACTGTTGCGGCGACCATTTGCCCGCGGCGATCGATGCCGACGCGCTGCGAGAACCGCTCGCGAAAACCCGCGGCACGCGGTTCGGGCTGTCGTTCTCGTCGATGATCGCGAACTCATAGTAGTTCGTGGCGATCAGGGTGACGGCCAACCGGTTGGTGATCGTGGAATAGGAATTCCAAGCATCCATGCCGAAGGCATTGTTCACGTCGAAGCGGTACTGGGCCTCCGCCCGGAAACGCGGGTCTTCCCACGGACGGGCGTTGGTTCTGGAAAGCGTGTTCAGTGGCAGGCTCTTGACGAGGCGGAGACGCCGGGTCACGTCCATGCGCGTCTGCCAGAAACCTTCCTGAAAATTCCCGAGACCCCGTTTCGCACCGACCACGAACGGGATCCCGTAGGCATTGAAGTCCTGTCTTGCCGCGAGGATCGCCGCCACGTCCGGCGTCGCCGGCAACCGCGCCACCTGCCGCGGGTCGTCGAGATCGATCCAAGGGCGCGCCATCGCCAGGCTGTTCGTCACTTCCTGGAATCCCGCCAATCGCACCAGCGTCGTCCCGTTGGTCGCCTGCCGGTACAGGATGGGGCGGAACACCGAGGGCACCTCGGCACGGGGATTCCCCGGCCGCGCCGTCGAGACCGCATGGCTGGCGTCGTAGATGTTGGCGGCAACCTGCATCAACCGGTGCACCTGCGCGTCCCATCGATAGATGTTGGTCACGCCACGGACGATGTTGGTGCCGTGGATCGCGATGCCGTGGCCGAGGTGTGCCGTGCGGGCGTTGGTCAGCAAGGCGTAGTCGGGCAACCCGTTGGTGAATTCGGTCAGCAACAACCGGTGGACGGCGTTCGTGTACCACGCGATCGGCGTCCATTCACGGAACCGGCCGACGTCGGCACTCGCCGGCGTGTCCGAATTCGGATCGCCCTCCGGCATGTAATTCAGGTTGAGGCGGGCGCGCCGGTAGAACGCGCCGGCCGGATTGACGCCGGACTCATACCGTCCGTCGCCGGTGTCCGTGCCGAGGCTGGCCAGCAAGCGGTAGAAGGTGGTCCGGTCATAGGTGCTCGACAGGACCACGCCGGTCGTCGTCCGCCGCCCGGACAGCCGATTCTCGAGGTTCCCTCCCAGCGTCCCGTCGAGAAGCCGGGTCATGTCGAAGTATTGCCGCTGGTTGTCGGTGCCCGGCCAACGCCGCGACACCGTGTCCTCGCCGCCGCCGGCACCCGCAAAAATGGTATCCTGCGGACGCCGCACCTCCGCGAGGGTCGTCGGCAACGGCCCGTCGGCGAAATTGTCGATATGGTCGATCCCGAACGGCGTCGGACGCTCGAAAAAGGCGTCGGCCCGGGCCTGCAGCGGGTTTCCGCGGCGATATTGGAACAGGCGGTCCGCGTCCGTGAATGCCAGGCCGGCGCTGGGCTGGGCCAGGGCGGTCCGGTAGGTATAGGTGGAGGCCGGCCAGACGTTCGTGTTCAGGTCCGCCAGATACGCGGCCAGATTGCCCTCGAACGTGCCCACCCCCTGGTTGCGCATGAAGCCATCGCCATTGTTCCGGCGATCCTTCGTGTCGTTGTGGATATAATTGAGATCCAGGGTGCGGCCCGCCGGCAGGATCAGGTAGGCCCACCGGGACACGAAACGGTTCGTGGGCCCGTGCGGCAGGCCCGGATGCTCCGTCGAGCCGACCCACTCGGGATCGCCCGTGAGCGTGTTGGTGCCGAGGTTTTGCCCCTGCTGGCCGAGGACCCGCTGCAGGCCGTTGCTGTCGAACGCCCCGTTGCGATTGAGGTCGAGGTAGAACCGGAATTCCGGCGCGGCCGTCGGCACGCGATTGGTCGCCACGAACACCGGGGGACGGGGGTCGTAGAACAGGTTGCCAAGCGACGCCCGGTACCGCTGGAGATCCGAGGCGTTGTTCAGGTTGAAGTACGGTTGGCCGTTCCCGAGCGTGTAGGGCGCCGCGTTGGTGAACACCCGCAGGTCGTCCGTGGCGAGCGACTCGCCGGCGAGCCTGTCGAGCTGCGCGAGGTCCGGCTGCGGGTGCTGCCAGTTGGTGGACACGGCAAGGCCGAAATTCAGGCGGCTGCCCGACGCGATGATGCGGGCGGCGACCTCGGCTTCGGCGCGTTGCAGCGCGGTGTCGGCGGCGAATTGGGCATCGAGTTGGTCGCCGGCCGCGCTGACCGAGCCGCGTTCCCGCCGTGCGACGGCAAGGAAAGCGACGGCGGTCATCGTCACCACCGCCAGCATGATCAGCGTGATGACCAGCGCGACGCCACGTTGGGAGGAGCGGTTCATCGGAAAGAGGAGCGGATCGGGATGCGTTGCCGGAAGCTCTGGATCCGCGAGAGGTTGTTGGTCAGGTAGCGGTTCCGGATCGCCGGGTTGGGCGGGAGCGCCCGGAGTTGTTCGAGAAGCCTCGGCTCGAGGGTGTCCAACTCGACTTCCACATACGCCGGCATGGCGTTGTCCGAATAGGTCACCTCGGAAAACAGGTTCTGGACGACGTTCTCCCGGAGCAACGGCGGGAACCGCTGCGAACCGTCGGCGGCGGGGAACAGCGCCGCCGGATAGTACGGGTCGATGGCGCGGCCGAGGGAATCGTAGGTGGTGACCTTGAAATTGATCACGCCGTCGATGACCCGGGAGGCGTTGGTCCGATAGGCGACGGAGTTGCGGTTGCCCGCGCCGGGCAGCAACAGGAGGTTTCTCTGGAGCAAGGTGGCCGCCGTCGAACCGCGGGTCGTGAACTGCACCGCGTCGTCGTTCGTCGCCGTGCGGTATTCCCCCGCCTCGGCCCCGCGCGACCCCGTCATGCGGTCCTGGTAGCGATACAGCGTGCCGATGGGCGGGGTGACCGCGGTCGACGGCGTTTCCTCCGCCGCGACGAAATAGCCGAAGACCTGCCACCGGTGGTCGCCGACGTTCCGGAGGCCGAAGACTTCCTCGAGCACGGGTTGGCGCTCCTGGTACAACGAGCCCTGGTTGTTGATGAGGCCGGGAAGCGCCCCGAGCCGGACGGTGAAATGAGGCCCGCCCACGATGCCCGCGGGTTGGGCTTCCTGGACGTCGCGGATGACCAGTCCCAAGGCGGAACGCGCCCCTTCCATGACGTCCACCTGCCCCGCGGCGCCCCGCAGCGCTTTTTGGGTCTGGTCGAACATCGCGTAGAGCGCGAGGACGATGACGCTGAGGAGGCCGACCGACACGAGCAACTCGATCAACGAGAAGCCGTGGGCGCGCGGGGAGGGATGGCTACGGGGCTTCATGGCGTCAGAAGCGCGGGAGATTGGCGATGTTCGTGACCAGCGGGCTGCCGTTGAACCGACTGGCCGGACGCCCGTTCCCGAGGAAATTCGTCGTGAGCAACTGGCGCGTTCCGAAGATCTGGGTCCGGAAAGTCCGGCGGTTCGCACCCACGCGGAAATCGCCGCTGGGCACCCGGAATACCGGCCACTGGAACGTCAGCCTCAGGTCGCTGAGCGTCTCGTCGAGCCGTCCCTGCTGGTTCGACAGTGCGAGCACCAGGTTCGTGCTGGTGGAGGGCACCATCACCCCCGCCGGCGGGCGCGTCACCGCCGTGTTCGCCTCGACCTCGATCTGGTACCGGAACGCGGTCGTGAACCGGGTCGGGTCGGGTGCCGAACCGGCGTCCCGGTAGCTCTTCTCGCTGAAAGGGCTCGTGAACGACCGAAACTGGGCGGTGACGATGTTCTCGACCACCAGGACCTTTTGTCCCACGACCACGGTCTCGTACCGCGGCAGGCTCAGCAGCGCGACCACCTGCCACGCCTGCGTGATGGGCACTTCCGCCCCCGGCAACGCTTCCTTGTAGTTGGGACCGCGATAGAAATTGTCGCCCGTGAACGCGCCGAACCGGCGCCAACGGATATAGTCCACCTGGTTGGTGAGGTCGGACACGCCGAGGCTGCCGCTCCGGACCGCCTCGATGAGGAACTGGGCATCCTGCGCGACCAGCGTTTCCTCGCGGTTCTGCTTCTGGACGTTGAGGCCGCTGGGCAGCACGCCGATGATGGCGACCATGGCGATCCCGATCACCGCGATGCAAAGCGCGATCTCGGTCATCGTGAACGCCGCGGCGCGGCGACGGTATGGAAGGGCGGCGCGCATCACTTGGGAGGGTTCTTCACCAGCCGGGCCCGGCCGGTATGGTAGGAAATGCGGATCAGGTTGTTCGTGTAGCCCAACCGCGGCGTCTCGGCGACGTCGCCGGGCCCGGGAATGGGCCGGCCGTCGGCTTGGCGCGGCAGCAGCACGCTGCCCGGCGCGATCGCGATCATGATGTCGTTGCCGGGCAGGACGAGGGCGTTGTTCGCCGCCAAAAGGTTGGTGTAGGTCTGGTTCGCGATCCGGCCCGATGCATCGAAGGCGATGAACGGCAGGAGCGGCAGGTTGGCGACGCCGCCCCACAGCGACGCCTGGTCGGCCAGCAATTGGTCGGGCAGCACCACCGGAAACGGGAATCCGCGCCGCGAAAGGCGCTGCACCCGTTTTTCCAGACCCAGGTTCACGGTGGAATCCGCCTCGTGGAACATCTCCTTCGGGAAGATCATGCCCTGCGGCAGGGTCCGCCACTCGGTGAGGTAACGGGGACGTTGCACGCCCGGCTGCTCGCCGACGCGGTGCTCGGTATAGATCGCGTAGGAAGCGTACTGGCCGAGCACGACGTTGGTCAGGGTGGTCAACGCCACGCGCGGGAACGACCCGTAGCTCGCCGGTGGAAGTGCCGCGAAAACGGACCGCTGCACATAAGCGTTCGTGGGCGCGAAGAGGAAGTAGACCGTCGACCGGTTCTTGATGGCCAACTGCCGGGCAAAGGTCAGGTCGTCGACGAGCTGGCGCTGGGCGGACGACTGGGCGTTGGACTGCCCGAATCCCTTGAATGCCGGGATGGTCATCGCCGCCAACGCGCCGATGATCGCGAGCACGAGCAGCAGCTCGATCAGCGTGAAGGCACGCCGGGGAACCGTGTTCGGCATGGGGCGATGGGCATTCATGGGGCGTGGGGCCGGAAGGGGGCTTTTACTTCCAGCTGTAGACGTTGTCGGCGTTCACCGTGCCCTTCGCCGGTTGGCCCGAGGGCGGCAACTTGGGATCGATCTTGCCGTCCGGTCCCAGGGAAATCACCGCCACCGCCGCGTTGATGTACTCGCGCTCGCCGGCCACGCCGAAGAACGGATTGCGGACCTTGCCGTCGTAGTCGAGGTCCATGATCACGATGAACGGGAACCCGTAGGCATCGCGGTACACGCCGTCGTTGTCGCTCACCCGGTCGGGCCGGTTGCCCGCCTCGGTGCGGACCGAGAGAAACGACTCCTGCTGCGGGTTGAGTTCGTTGTTCTTGTTGATCACCTGGCCATTCAGCGTGCGGCTCTCGTGGAGCAGGATGGCCATGATCTCGGCATTCGAGACCTGCCACGCATTGCCCGACGGGTTGGTCACCGTGGAATAGACGGTGTTCTGCTTGCTGGCCTGCACCTGCGCGCCGTCCTGCTGCGTGCCATAGATGAAGTCCGGCTGGGCGTCCGTCACCGCCGCGCGCGTCTGCTGCGAGGACGGCAACCGCGAATACTTGGTCTGGTAGGCCTGGATGGCCGCGGCCAGATTCTGGATGGCCACCGTCACCTGCTTTTGCCGGGCCTTCTTCTGCACCCCGGCGATCGCCGGCAACAGCATGCCCGCGAGGATGCCGATGATCGCGATGACGACGAGCAACTCGATCAGGGTGAAACCGCCGCGGCGGGATTGGACTCTGGGTTTCATGGAAAGGATTCGGTCGGGATTTGAAAAACGACGTCGGATGTTTTTGGTGCCGGGTCTAGATCAGTTCTTCCAGTTCCCGATGACGCGCCTCTGGCCGCGGACGACGATCTCGGCCCAGAGATCGTAGCTGGTGGGATTGTTGGTCGGGTTGCTGGAAACATAACGCCACGGGTTCAGGGTCTCGTAGCCCGCGCCGGCGATCGGCGACGGAAACCGGGCGTCCTTGGCCGGCCAGGGCACCGGGGCCACAAGCAGCTCGACGGCGACCGCCTTGAACGGAATGAAGGCGCGTTGCGAAGGCTTGAAATCGTGGTGGTACAAACGCCGGAGATTGTTCGTCAGCGCCGCGTTCACGAAACCGTCGCGATTGAAAGTGGGCAGCACGGTGGCCTCCGCATCGAGCCGCAGCTTGGGGTCGTCCTCGTAGCCGATGGGCAGGAAATAGCCGCCGTTTCCCTGCCGGCGCACGACAAGGCCGGTGAGTTCGTAATACAGCGGGTTGACGACCGGATTGACGATCGGCGTGCCGAAGCTGTCGCGTCCGGTGACGTTGTCGGGCGGATAGACGCCGTGCTTGGCCTTGTAGGACTCGATGGCCGTCACCAGATTCTCGAGCTCGGCGCGGGTCCGCGATTCCTTCATGCGGGCGGCGGCCTGCGGCGCGAGGCCGACCAGAAGGCCGGCCAGAATCCCGATGATGGAGATGACCGCCAGCAACTCGATCAACGTGAAGGCCGCCGCTCGGGGAGCGGCGTCCGGGACGCGGGTATGCAACGACGGTTTCATGCTGGCGGAAGCGCGACTTGGTACACTCTCGGATTCACCGGTCACGCATTTCTTTCTCCATTCGTTCGCTGAGCCACTGCTTGATCATGCTCTGGTAATTGAGGTAACGGGACCGTGCCAATCGCTTGATTCGCGCCAACATCCGCGGATCCATCCGCAGCGTGATCGACACCGAATCCGACATCTCGGCATTGGCGGAGGCCGCCCCGTCCATCAACCGCAAGTCTGCCTCGTGATCGCCCCAAAACGCCGCCTCCGCCTGTTCGCTGTCGAACATCGGGACTTCGTTCCAATCGATCACGATCTCCATGCGAACCTCCGGGTCACGCCGACAACGCCTGGTTGAGCCGGCGGGCGTAGAAGTACTCCTCCGCCGGGGTGAACACCCGCGCCAGAATCACCCGCACCACCTTGCCGTTCGTTCGGTACACGCTGAAGATTCCCACCCCGCCCGCCGACCGGCCAAGATTGAAATACCGGGCCTGGACTTCGAACCGGGGCGAGTCCGGCAGCAACCGCACCGAGAACGGATCCTCGAACGACTCCTCCACCTCCCGCACCGTCAAAGAACCGGCGAAATCAAACGGCGGATTGTTCCAGTCAAACTCCATTCAGCATCCTGCCGTGTAAGGCCATGGCGAATTCAATGTGCTTACAATGTACTTACACCCGGTTGGACCAAGCGGTCAAATCTTCGTCACGCGAATGGGGCGAAGAGGGGGGTGCGAGTCCATGACCCTCGAAAGCCCAACGGCCATCGGTTGCCCGATGGCCGTTGGCGATGCCGCGGGGTGCCCGCGACCCGGGGTCAGTCCCCCTTCTCGCCGTCGCTGCCCAACTTGTCGATCAGCGTGATCAACGGCAGGAACAGCGCGATGACGATGGAACCGACGACGACGGCCAGGAAGACGATCATGATCGGCTCGAGCAGCGAGGTCATGGCCGACACGGCGTTGTCGACCTCGTCGTCGTAGTTGTCGGCGATCTTCAGGAGCATCTCCGGCAAGGCGCCGGTTTGCTCGCCGACGTCGACCATGGAAATGACCATGGGCGGGAAGACGGAGGATTTCTCGAGGGGCGCGGTGATGGTTTCGCCCTCCTTGACGCTCTCGTAGACGGCGGCGACGGCATTGGCGATGACCATGTTGCCGGCGGTTTCCTTGACGATGGTGAGCGCCTGCAGGATGGGCACGCCCGAACTGACCAGGGTGCCGAGGGTCCGGCTGAAGCGGGCGATCGCGACCTTCGAGACGACGGCGCCGATGATGGGGAACTTCAGCTTCACCTTGTCCCAGACGAACTGCCCGTTCTTGGTCTTGAGGGCGATCTTGAAGACGATGACGAACACGACCACGCCCCAGACGACGGGGCCGGGCAAGGGAACGCTGCCGCCCATGAACCACTCGGGGAAGATGATGGTCTGGTCCTTGATCGTGTCGGAAATCTTGAGGACGAACTCGGTGAACGCGGGCATGCCGGCGTCGCCCAGAAGGTCCGCGAAGATCGTCTTGAACTTCGGGACGACGACGACCATGAGGAGACCGAGGATGCCGACGGCGACGGTCATGACGGCCGAGGGATAGAACATGGCGGCGACCACCTTGCCCTTGATCTTCTCGGCCTTCTCCATGAACTCGGAGAGACGGTTGAGGACAACCTCGAGCACGCCGCCGATCTCACCGGCCTTCACCATGTTGATGAAGAGTCGGTTGAAGACCTTGGGATGTTGCGCGAGGCCCTCGGAGAAGGTGCTGCCGCCCTCGATCGACGCCGCGAGATCGTGGAGGATGCGCTTCAGGGTCGGGTTGCGCTCCTGTTTTTGGAGCACGCGCAACCCGCGCAGCAGGGGGAGACCGGCATCGACCAGCGTGGCCAACTGCCGGGTGAAGGTGGTCAGCACCTTCGCCTTGACCCCGGAACCCATGCCGGGAATCCGGAGGTTCATCCCGCCGCCCTTGGGCTTGCCGCCGGCACCTCCGGCCGGGGCCGCGGTCTTCTTGCCGCCTTTGGCCTCCTTGGGCTTCTCGGCCTCCGCCACTTTCGTGGGGAAGAATCCCATCTCCTTCAGGCGCGTGATCGCCTCCGACTGGCTGCCCACCTCGAGCACGCCCTTCTGCTCCTTGCCACGGGAATCCATGGCGACGTAATTGAACTTCGGCATAACGGCCTCCGGATCGGTTCCAGATTCAGGTGTACTTCAGCACTTCTTCCACCGTGGTTTCGCCGTTGAAGATGGACCGTACGCCATCGTCCCGGAGCGATACCATTCCCAGTTCGATCGCCTTCTGGCGAACAACCACCGTGGGAGCGCGTTCATTGATTAGAGTGCGGATGGGATCGGTAATCACGAGCAATTCGAAGATTCCCTTGCGGCCCTTGTAGCCCATGTCGTTGCAGGCGGGGCAACCGCGGCCATAGTAAAACGCCTTGTCGCCGATGTCGTGCGGCGAGAGCCCCATCGTCTGCAATTGCCCCTCGCTGGGCTCGAACGGCGTCCGGCACTTGGTGCAGATCCGCCGCACCAACCGTTGCGCCAGCACCGCCAGCAGCGTCGAGGAGATCAGGAACGGTTCCACGCCCATGTCGACGAGACGCGTCACCGCGCCCGCGGCGTCGTTCGTGTGGAGCGTCGACAGCACGAGATGGCCCGTCAGCGACGCCTGGATCGCGATCTGCGCGGTCTCGAGATCGCGCATTTCCCCGAGCATGATGATGTCGGGGTCCTGGCGCAGGAAGGCCCGCAGGGCCTTCATGAAGGTCATGCCGCAACCTTCGTTCACCTGGACCTGCATGATGCCCTCGATGTCGAACTCCACCGGGTCTTCCACCGTCAGCAGCTTGGTGTCGATGGTGTTGACCTTGCGGAGCGCGGAATAGAGCGTCGTGGTCTTCCCGCAACCCGTCGGCCCCGTCACCACGAAGATCCCGTTCGGCTGGTTGATCGCCTCGTGGACGTAGGTGTTGACCTCTTTCGGGAAACCCAGCGCGTCGATGTCGAGACTGATGGCACTCCGGTCCAGGACGCGGAGCACCACCGATTCCCCGAAGGCAGTCGGCAGGGTGGAGATACGCAGGTCGATCTGTTTCCCGGCGATGTTGACGGAAATGCGGCCGTCCTGGGGCAACCGGCGTTCCGAGATGTTCAGGTTCGCCATCACCTTGAGCCGCGACGTCACGGGCAACGCGAGGTGCTTCGGCGGCGGCGACATCTCGTACAACGCGCCGTCCACGCGGTAACGGATCTTGAACTCGTCCTCGAACGGCTCGAAATGGATGTCCGATGCCCGGTCCTGCACCGCCTGCATCAGCACGAGGTTCACGAACTTCACGATCGGCGCGTCGTTGACGACGTCGTCGAGCTTGAGCAAGCCCGCGTTGACCTCCTCGACTTCCTGCGCGACCTCCGAATCCGAGCCCAATTCCCTGAGGATGTCCGCATACCCGCCCACCGCCTGTGCCGGATAGAACTTCTCGATCGCGCGGAGCACGTCGGCCGGATTCGCGACCACCAGTTGGATCTGGAGCTTCACGGTGAAGCCCAACTCGTCGACGACGGCCGGGTTCAGCGGATCCGCGAGGGCCACCTGCACGGTGTCGCCGAAAACGGCGACCGGCACGCATTGGTACATGCGCGCGCTCTCCGCCGGCATGGCCGCCACCACGTCCGGCGTGAGCTGGGTCTCGTCGATGGCCACCACCATCGTCCCCAGATGATCGGCCATCACCTGCAGGAGGGAATCGAGGTCGATGAGCCCGTAATCCTGGACGACCTGGAAGACGGATTTCGCGCTGCGTTCCACTTCCTGGACTACCTCTTCCCGCTGGAGGTCGTCGAGAAGGCCGCGGTCACGGATCAGGGCGAGCAGTGGATCGGCGTTGGCGTCGGGCATGGCGATGGGATTCGTTGGGGCGTTGGATCGGCTCAGGAACGTTTGTTCGCCTGGGCTTCGGCGCGGGCCGCCTTCATCTCCTGCACCTTCTGGTGGATCGTCGTAGGGTCCTGCGCTTTGGTCAGCACTTCTTCCTCGGAAATCATTCCCGCCGTCCACTTCTCGACCAGGAAAGAATCCAGCGTCACCATCCCGAACTTGCCGCCCGTCTGGATGTCGGACTGGATGCGGAACGTCTTGTTGTCGCGGATCAGGGCGCCGATCGACGGCGTGTTGATCATGATCTCAAACACCGCGACGCGTCCCGGCTTGTCCACCCGGGGAAGCAACAGTTGGGAAATCACCGCCTGCAGCACGGTCGACAGCTGGATGCGGATCTGTTCCTGCTGGTTCTGCGGAAACGCGTTGACGATACGATCGATGGTCTTGGCGGCACCCGTGGTGTGCAGTGTGCCGAACACCAAGTGACCCGTCTCGGCCGCCGTGATCGCCGCTTCCATCGTCTCGAGGTCGCGCAACTCGCCGACCAGGATGATGTCGGGATCCTGCCGCAAGGCCCGGCGCAGGGCCTCGGCGAAGTTCGGCACGTCGACGTTGACCTCGCGCTGCGTGACCACCGCCTTCTTGTGCTTGTGGTAGTACTCGATCGGATCCTCGATCGTGATGATGTGCGCGTCGTCGCGTTCCTCGTTCAGGATGTTGATCAGGGACGCCAGCGTGGTGGTCTTGCCGGAACCGGTCGGCCCCGTCACCAGCATCAGCCCGCGCGGCCGGTACAACAGTTCCCGAACGGACTTCGGGATGCCGATCTGTTCCATCGTCAGCAACTTGCTGGGAATCTGGCGGAGCACGATGGCGAAACTGCCTTTTTCCTTGAACGCCGAGACGCGGAACCGGGCCATCTCGCCGAACGCGAATCCAAAGTCCGCCCCGCCCTTCTCGCGGATCTGCTGGATGTGGTCCTCCGAGGTGATCGAGCGCATCAATTCCTCGGTGTCTTCGGGGCGCAACGGCGGGCCCTCGACACGCTGGAGGACGCCGTGGATGCGGATGACCGGGGGGATCCCGACGCGGATGTGCAGGTCGGCCCCGCCTTCGGAGACCATCAACTGCAACAAGTCGGACATCTGGTAGGACATGGCGGTAGGAAAAACAGGGGCGGGAAGTTACGGAAGGGAGAGGGGATCTCGGCGGTCTTGCGCTGGGAAGTCTCTTAGCATGGTTGGCACGTCGGCTGCCAGTCCGGTCAATGATCCACCACCGTGGACCGAACGACCTCGTCGACGGTCGTGAGGCCGGCGAGCACCTTGCGCGTGCCGTCCTCGCGCAGCGTCCGCATCCCCATTTCCCGGGCTTTGTTCCGAAGCACGTTGGCCGGGACCCGGTCGAAGATCATCTTCCGCGCCTCGTCGTTGATCGTGAACACCTCGAACAGGCCGAACCGACCCTTGCAACCGGTCTTGTTGCAGGTCGGACAACCCTTGCCCTTGCGCGGCGTCGCCGACGCCAGCATGTCCGGCGTGATATTCAACGCCCGCATTTCCTTCTCGTCCAGAACGTGGGGACCGCCGCAGTTCTTGCAGATCCGCCGCACCAGACGCTGCGCCATCAGGCAGCGCGTTGCCGATGCCACCAGGAACGGCTTCACCCCGATGTCGATGAGACGGGTAACGGCGCCCGGCGCGTCGTTGGTGTGGAGCGTCGAGAAGACCAAATGGCCGGTCAGCGAGGCGTTGATCGCGATGCTCGCGGTCTCCATGTCGCGGATCTCGCCCAGCATGATCACGTTCGGCGATTGCCGCAGCATCGAGCGCAGGGCGTACGCGAACGTGAACCCGATGATCTCGCTCACCTGCACCTGGTTGATGCCCGCGAGCATGTACTCGACCGGGTCCTCGACCGTGATGATCTTTCGGTCCGGCCGATTGATGTAGTTCAGGCAGGAATACAGCGTCGTCGTCTTCCCAGAACCGGTCGGCCCGGTCACCAGAAGGATACCGTCCGGCAGCGCGATCAAACGTTCGAAAGCGAGTTGGTCGTCCGCGAAGAATCCCAACTCCGCCAACCCCAACCGCAAGCCTTCCTTGTCCAGGATACGCATCACGATCGATTCGCCGTGCTGCGTCGGAAGGCAGTTCACGCGAAGATCGATCGTCTTGCCGCCCACGTTCGCCTGGATACGGCCGTCCTGGGGTATCCGCCGCTCCGCGATGCTCATCGCCGACTGGATCTTCAGCCGGGCGATCATCGGCGCCTGGAGCCGCTTCGGCGGGTCCTTCTGCTCGATCATCATGCCGTCGATCCGGTACCGCACCCGGAACCGCTTCGCCATCGGCTCGAGATGGATGTCCGACGCCCGCATCTTGAAGGCGTCGATGATGATCTGGTTCACCAACCGGATGATGGGCGCGTCGGCATCGATCTCCTTGCCGTCCGCGGCCACGTCCCCGGTCATCGCGCTGACCTCGACCTCGCCCTCGGTGATGTCCTGGATCATCTTGGCGATCCCGCCGTCGTCGCGGCCGGCCCCGCCGTAATACTTGGAAAGCGCCGCCTCGATGTCCGATGGGCTCGCGACCCGCAATTCCACCGTCTTGCCCAACGCCACCTGCAGCCCGTCGATCGCCTCGATGTCCGACGGATCGCTCAACGCGACGGCGACCGATCCATCGCCGACGGCCACCGGGATCGCGTTGTACTTTTTCGCGATGTGCCGCGGGATCGCCGAGATCACGTCGTCGGACAACCGCATGTCGGCCAAGGGCACGGACTCGACGCCAAAGTAGGTCGCCTTGGCCATCGTGACCATGGCGGCGTCCATCTGGCCTTGCTTGACCAGCGTGTCGAGCAGGCCTTCGCCCGCAGCCTCGGCATCGGCCTGGATCGCGTCGAGTTGCTCGCGCGTCACCAGCCCCATGTCGACCATCGTGTCGATCAGGAAATCGTCTTTCGCAGCCACAATCGTCTCGGGTTCCGGCCCACAGAATGTCTGCGACCGGGGAAGAGCGCCGTGATTTAGGGTGCCGCCAATTGGAAAGTCAAACGCCGACAGGCCGATCGGCACTCCATTCAGCCACCCGCCGCGTTCCCCGACTCGCCAAACGATGGCCGAAGGGCGACGTTGCGGGCATGAAATGGCTGGGCTTTGGCATTGGCGCCATGTTGGTCGGGGTCGGGGCACTCTGGATGTGGCTTCCGCGCGGAGAACGTCCCGCGCTCGGCCCCACCCTCGGGCGTCTCGCGGATTGTCCCGATTCCCCGAACTGCGCCTGCAGCGAGGCGTCGGAGCCCGCGCGCCGCGTCGATGCGCTTGCGTATCGGGGCGATCCGGTCGAGGCGCAGCGACGATTGCGGGAACTCTTGGACGCCGACGCCGAGCTGCACCGGGTGGCGGAGCGTCCGGGCTACCTGCGATACGAGGCCATCACCCAGATCTGGAGATTTGTCGACGACGTCGAGTTCCTGCTCGAACCCGCGGGATCGCGAATCCAACTCCGGTCGGCATCGAGGATAGGCCACAGTGATCTCGGGGCGAACCGGCGCCGACTGGAACGAATTCGCCGTCGGTGGACGGCGGTGCCGGAATGATGGCAATCGTGGGGCGTATCGTGGGCCGGCAGGGAATCCACGGATGGGCAAACCGGCAAAAACGGGATCATTGCAAAAAAGTTGTGGCATCCAAGGCATGCTCTGCTAGCCTCCGCGGCCTTCGATCGCTGGAGAAGCCCAAGGGACAAGTGTCCGGGCATTCGGCACGACGCAACTCTAACCGCCTGAAGTCGCTGTGACTGGCAAGAAGAACTCGGCCAAAAAGCCGTCGGCCGCACCCGCAAACCGGGTGCCTCCGGCCAAGGGGAAGACCGTGGGCTCGGCAAGTGCCGCCGCCATCCTGGGTCGACCACTCGCCAAGCTTTCCAAGGGCGCCAGTTTGGCGTGGACCCCTGTTTCCCGGGTGAAGTTGGAGTGGCAGAAGTACTACCAGAACCTGCTGGACCTCCACGAACGCCTGCGCAATCAGATGACCGGGTTGGCCAAGGAGTCCCAGGCCGAGATGGAGAACTACAGTCTCCACATGGGAGACTCGGGCACGGACAATTTCGACCGCGATTTCGCTCTCAGCCTGCTTTCGTCCGACCAGGACGCGATCTACGAGATCGAGGAAGCGCTGAAACGAATCGAGAAGGGTACCTACGGTGTGTGCGAGTTGACGGCCAAGCCGATTCCCCGCGCGCGTCTGGATGCCATTCCTTGGGCCCGCTTTACCGTGGAGTCCCAAGCCCAACTCGAGAAGGAGGGTGCGCTTCGTCAGCGCAACCGTCTCGGGTCACTAGGAACCGTCGAAAGCGGTTCCGGCGTGGAGGTCGACGACGACGACATGGAAATCGAAGAAAAGCCATCCAAGGAAAAGGAATAAGGATTTATGCCTCGCGAAATCGTCACCATCGAGTGCACGGAGGCGCGCAAGGAAGGAAAGCCGCCTTCCCGCTATCAGACCTCGCGCAACAAGAAGCTGCAGACCGAGAAGGTTGAAAAGAAAAAGTTCAACCCCTTTCTGCGCCGCCACACCCTGCACCGCGAAATCAAGTAAGCCATGCCCCGCAAGACCAGTCTCGACGAGAAGAAAAAGCGTCGCTCGGCCACGCCCAGGACCCCGCGTCCCAAGCCGAAGATCGACTTCACCTTGGACGCAATCGACTACAAGAACGTCACGCTGCTCAAACAGTTCGTGACGGAAAACGGCCGATTGCTGCCGCGGAAATACACCGGCCTGCCGGCGCAGTTCCAACGGCGCCTGACGACCGCGATCAAGCGCGCGCGCCAGATGCTCCTGATCAAGTAAGCACGCGGCCCAGCGCCCAAACGACCCGCCGGTATCCCCGGCGGGTTTTTTGCGTGCCGCCATTCTGCAATCGCTTTGCAGATGGACCCCGCCCGGGTTAGCCTGCCGGCCGTGTTCCGAGCGTCTTGTCGCCGCCCTCCCCTTCCCGCCTCCATGTCTCGAACGGTCCCCCATGGTTTCCGTTGGTTTGCGGCCTCCGCCATGGCCTGCTTCCTCGGCGTCGCCTCCCTTTACTCGGCCGGTACGGGTCCAAAGCCCCGAATCCTCACCACGATCACCCCGATTTTTTCCTGGGCCAGTGCCGTCGCCGGCACCAATGCCATCGTCGAGAACCTCCTTCCCGCCGACGTCGGCCCCCACGCGTTCCAGCTTCGCCCCAGCGACCTTCGCCGCATCAGGCAGGCCGACCTCATCGTCGCCAATGGCCTCGGTCTCGAAGACTGGCTCGACAAGGCGATCGGATCGAACCGCGGCAGATCCAAGGCACCCCGGGTGCTCAGGGTCACGGAGGGTTGGAACCTCCAACTCATCCACCGACTCCCCATCCTCGAAATCGATCCCGCCGCCAAGCCCACGGACGGACATCACCACCACGACGACGACGATTCCACGCCGAACCCCCACGTTTGGCTCGATCCGTGGTTTGCGCGCCACGCCGTATCCAATCTGGTCGCGGCTTTTCGGGCCATCGATCCCGCCAACGCCGACTCCTACCAAGCCCGGGCCGATGCCTATCAATCCCGGCTGGCATCGCTCGACCGCGATCTCCGCGAATCCATCGACCGATTTCCCTCCAAATCAATCGTGACCTACCACGATGCGTTTCCGTATTTCGCCCGCCGCTACGGACTCGATCTCGTCGGGGTCGTCGAGGAAGTTCCCAGCGTGGAGCCCTCGCCCCGTTATCTCGCCTCGCTCTCCAAAGTCATCCGCGCCCGCGGTGTCCGGGTGATCTTCACCGAACCGCAATTCGATCCGCGCTTGGTCCGCCAACTCAGCAAGGATCTGGGCGTCGCGTTCGCGGAACTCGACGTCCTTGAGACCGGCCCGCTGGCTCCCTCGTTCTACGAGGACGGCATGCGACGGAATCTCGGGACCCTCCGCGCCATGTTGGCGAAGTAGCCCCATGGCACCCCAACCCGTCATGCCGGTCGACAACGCCCTCGAGGTTCACGATGTGCACGTGCAACTCGGCGACACTGCCGTGCTGCGGGGTGTCCACCTCCAGGTCCCGCGCGGCCGCATCGTCGCCGTGATCGGGCCGAACGGCTGCGGCAAGACCACCCTGCTCCGTTGCCTCCTCGGCCTGCAGAAGGTCGACCGCGGCGAAATCCGCCTTTTCGGAAAACCCGTCGGACCGGACGTCCTCGCGCGGGTCGGTTACGTGCCCCAGCGCCTGCAGATCGATCCTTCGTTCTCCCTCTCGGTCCGGGAGTTCCTGGCGCTGCGCCGACGCGAGACCCGTTTCTGGTTCTGGCAACGACACCGCGTCACCGATGCGGTGCTCCGCGAAACCCTCGCGGAACTCGACGCCGTCCACCTGCTTTCCCGACCGCTCGCCGGACTGAGCGGCGGACAACTCCAGCGCGTGCTGATCGCCTACAGCCTGCTGGGCGCGCCCGAACTGCTGTTGCTCGACGAACCCACCGCGGGCGTCGACACCCCCGGCGAACACTCGTTCTACGAACTCATCGCCTCGATCCATCGCCGCCTCGGCATCACCGTGATGCTGGTATCGCACGATCTCGGCATGGTCTTCCGCCATGCCGCGTGGGTCTATGCGCTGAACGGCGTGGTGTGTTGCGAAGGGCGTCCCGAGGAGGTGCTCGACGCCGAGTCCCTCAAGGCCGCGTACGGGATCCACGTGGCACCGTACCAACACCACCACCACGCGGGCCACCCGCATGCCCATCCGGTCGTTGCCCCGCCCGGCCAGAGCGTGCCGATTGCCTTCCGCAAACGCTGACCATGCCCGAATTCCTTGCCGAACCCTTCATGCAGCGGGCCTTGCTCGCGGCAATCATCCTTGGGCCGCTGTGCGGGCTGCTCGGCGTGTTCGTCACCGCGCGGCGCATGTCGTTCTTCAGCGAAACCATCGCCCACAGCGCCCTCACCGGCGTCGCCCTCGGCTTCCTCGCCGGATTCAAGGAACCCACGGTACCCGTCCTGTTCGTTTGCTGCGTCCTTGCGGTCGCGATGCTGTGGCTGAAGGAGCATTCCTCGCTGCTGACCGACACCATCATGGCCGTCCTGTTGAGCACTTCCGTCGCCGTCGGCGTGGTCCTGCTCAGCCTCCAGCGCAGCCGTTGGGCCGACCTCGACAAGTACCTCTTTGGCGACATTCTCTCCGTTTCCTGGAACGACGTCGGCATCGCCGCGGGAATCGCGCTGACCGTGGGCATCGTCGTCTTCCGTTACCTGAACCCGTTGACGCTCCTCGCCACCAACGAGGATCTCGCGCATGTCAGCGGCGTCCGCGTGCGACCGTTGAACTACGCGTTCGTCCTGTTGGTGACCCTCACCGTCGCCCTGGGCGTCCGCCTCCTCGGCATCGTGCTGGTGACCTCGCTGGTGGTCATCCCCGCCGCCACGGCCCGCGGCTTCGCGCACAACCTGCGCCAGCATCTCCTGTTCGGGATTCTCGCGGGCTTCGTCGGTGCCTCCGGCGGCGTCGCCCTCTCGTACCCGCTGAACCTCCCCACCGGCCCGACCATCACGCTGACCCTCGCGACCCTTTTCCTGGTCTCCTTGGTGTTTGCTCGCGCCCGCCGCCGCGCCGCCGCGACCTCGATCCGAACCCAACCCGGGACGGTGCCGTGAACAAGCCCTGCGCCCATCACGCCCATCCGCATCGTCTCGTCCAGCAATCGCTCGGCGAGTTGACCCAGAAACTCCGCGACCAGTCCCGCAAGATCACCGGTCCGCGCCAGGCGCTCCTCGACGTCCTCCGCCGCCACGCGCATCCCCTCACCAACAAGGAAATCCATGCCGCCCTCGGCAAGGCCGACTGCGACCTGGCCACGATCTACCGCAACATGCACACGTTGCAGGCCATGGGGTTGGTGAAACGGTACGACTTCGGCGACGGTGCGGCCCGGTTCGAACTCGCCGAGGGAGGGTCCGATCACCATCACCACCATCTGGTCTGCCGCGGTTGCCAGACCATCGTGGAAATCGAGGGATGTTTCCCCGCCGAACTCGAGGCCGAACTCGCCCGTCGCCATGGCTTCAGCGAGGTCTCGCATCGCCTCGAGTTCTTCGGCCTCTGCCCGCGTTGCCGGATTGTTCCCGAACCCACGCCCTGACGCCCCATGCGACTCGACCAATGGCTCTGGTGCGTCCGGCTCTACAAATCGCGTTCCATCGCCGTCGAGGCCATCCGCGCCGGTCACGTGAAGATCGGCGACGCGGAAACCAAGCCCGCGCGCGAGGTTCATCCCGGCGACGTCGTCCATGCACGCGTCGGCGACCATGTCCGGGTGCTGAAGGCCATCGGCGCCCCGCGTTCCCGGGTTTCCGCCAGGGAAGTGCCCGGGTTCGCCGAGGATCTCACGCCGCCGCCGGTGCCCGCCCCGCCGCCGGGCTTGGGCGAACCGATGGTCGCACGGCGCCCGCGGGGCGCGGGGCGCCCCACCAAACGCGAGCGACGCCAAATCGACGGGTTGCTCGGCGCGTAGCGCCCGCCCCGGAGGGCGCGTCGGTCCGCGGACTCCCCGCTCCCCCGTCGTTGCCGTCGGAAGCTTCCAACATGAGATTCTTGGCAGCCCTCCACGCCGTGGCGAGCGTCGTCACCTTCGTGGTGTACTGGGCGGACAAACGCCGGGCGGCCAAGGGAGGGCGGCGCGTGCCGGAACGCGTGCTGCAGTTGCTTGCCCTGGCCTTCGGTTGGCCCGGCGCGCTCGTTGCCCAGCACGTCCTGCGGCACAAGAACCGCAAGCCCGCCTTCCAGGTCCTCTTCTGGCTCATCGTTGCCGCGCATCTCGGCGGTTGGGCATGGTGGCTGGGCAGACAACGCTGAACCCGAACGTCAATCGGAACGGTCCGCGCCGTGGCCAACCCAATGCCCCGCGGCCCGAGCCGGCGATCTCGCGGCGCGATCCGGACCCTCTCACTTCAATCGCTCGTCGAACCAATCGGCCAACACCTTCACTTCCTCCGGCAGGGTCGGCCACGGATGGCCGCCGCCGGCCTTCACCAGCAGCTTCGCGTCGCCGCCCGCCGCCGTGATCGCGTCGACCAACTTCCGCGAATGCGCCAATGGCACCGTCTTGTCGGCGTCGCCGTGAATCAGGAAGAAGGGTGCCTCCGGCCGCCCCTTGACCTGGTACAGCGGCGAGATGGCGCGCGCCTGTGCACGGGTCTCCTCCTCGGTGTGCCCGTGGGCACCCCCCGAGAACAGCAGGGGCCCGAGGACATCCGCCGCCGCGGTCTTGCCGTCGCCCGACCAATCGACGAAGTCGGTCGGCGGGAAGAACACGCCCACCGCTTTCACCGCCGTTCCCCGTCGGTCCAGCGGGTTTCTGGCGTCGGGTTTGCCTTCCTTCGGCGAAAGCGCCGTCAACGTGGCAAGATGCCCCCCGGCCGACGCCCCGGTGATGCCAAGGCGCGCGGGATCGATCTGGTATTCCGAGGCGTGTTCCTTGGCATAGCGAATCGCCGACTCGACGTTCTGCACCATGTCGGTGGCCGTGTAGCGCGTCTTGGAACCGGGCCGGGCCGCGAACACCACGTAGCCGCGCGAGCAGAAAATGGAATACATCTGCGCCATCGTGTGGTCGCGAATCTTGTTCCGGTCCGAATACCACGCGCCGCTGACAACATCCACGATGGCCAACCCGTTGCTCTTGCCCCGCGGCGTGAAGATATCCATGAGCAAACCCGTGCCATGGACTTCGGCATAGACGACGTCCTTCTGTTGGCGATAGGGCAGGTCGTCCGCGCGGAGCGCGGCGAAGCCCAGAATGGCAACGAGGACGATGACGACGGCGGGAATGCGCGAACCGGATCGGGAGAGGCAGTTCATGGCGGGTGGTTCACGAAGCCCACCTCAATCGGGTCCCGCTGGCCAGCCTGCTTTGCCGCGAAGACGGCGGTCGCATCCGTCGTGCCGGGCGGTCGGTCGGCCCGCGGCCGGCGTCCACCACGACGCGTCATGTCCGGACTCGCGGCCGG
>WBXI01000010.1 GCA_008933025.1 Verrucomicrobiota bacterium | reverse complement strand
CTCCTGCTGAGCCGCCGGCTCGATGCTTTCTGGGTCGACCGCGCCAATGCCGCCTCGGCCCGCAACGACTCCCTTGCCTTGGCCGCCTAAATCCACATTCCAACGATTCCGTCGTGCACCCCATCGGACGGGTGACAATGCACCCGCTTGGATTCGGCGGCGGCTCGCGTAGCATCGTGGAAGATGAACGTCGTCGAACGGGAATTGCTGGACGCGCTGGTGGGTTTGGAAGGTGTGGCGGGCAGCGGGGCCCCGGGCCCGAGACCCGGGTTGGCGGAGGCCCTGCGTCGGGTTGAGGAAGCGGCGCGGCGGTTGCCGGCCGGGACTTCCGGCGAGCTGCTGCACTACCTCGGAAAGCGCAGCTACGAAAAGGCGCACCTTTGGCTCGAGGGAAAAGATCCGGAACAGGGGGCGTGTCCCCGCTAGCCCATGAATCCTGCCGATACGATTGCCGCGATCGCGACGCCGCCCGGCGAGGGTGGTTTGGCGGTGATCCGCATCTCGGGCGCCGCGGCATTGTCGGTGGCCAACCGGTGTTTTCGCGGCGGTTCCCGGGGAATCCCCTTGGACCAAGTGCCGAGCCACACCGTCCACCACGGCTGGATCATTCGGGGCGAGGCCGTGGTGGACGAGGTGCTTGCGACGGTGTTGCGGGCACCGCGCACCTACACCCGCGAGGACACGGTGGAGGTGGGTTGTCACGGCGGCGTGTTGGTGTCGCGTCGGGTTTTGGAAGCGGTGCTTGCAGCCGGCGCGCGTCTGGCCGAGCCCGGCGAATTCACGCGCCGGGCGTTCGTGAACGGGCGGTTGGATCTGGCGCAGGCGGAGGCGGTGGCGGACCTCATCCATGCCCGGACGGAGCGTTCGGCGCGGGTGGCGCTCGCGCAGTTGCAGGGTCACCTGTCCGGCAAGATCCACGAGGCGCGCGATGCGCTGATGTTGGTGCTCGCGCACGTGGAGGCCCATCTGGATTTCCCGGACGAGGACATCGAACCCTCGACAGGGCGTTTGTTGGCCGCCCGCATGCGGGATGCCTTGGAATTGGTCCGGGGAATCCTTCGGACCTCCCACGAGGGCCGCATCCTGCGCACCGGTCTTCGCGTTGCCATCGTCGGCCTTCCGAACGCGGGAAAATCCAGCCTGCTGAACCGTTTGCTTGGCGAGGATCGGGCGATCGTCACCCCGGTTGCCGGCACGACCCGCGACACGCTCGAGGAAACCGCGTCGGTCAGGGGTTGGCCGATCGTCCTCGTGGACACGGCCGGCGTCCGCGAAGGGGCGGACGAGGTGGAGGTGGAGGGCATACGCCGTGCACGGCTTGCCGCGGAACGGGCCGAACTCTTGTTGCACGTGGTGGATGCCTCCCGCGGTTGGACGGCCGACGACGACGCATTGCGCGCCGAGTTGGGCGCCGCACGGACGGTGGTGGTATGGAACAAGTCGGACATCGGCGTGCCACCCGGGACGGATGGCGTCACGGCAAGTTGTCTTTCGGGCGATGGGATCGACGCGCTGCGGGATCGCATCGCGATGGAGGCGGCCGGTGGCCGGGAGTCGGCGGCGGGGGATGAAATCGCGATTGGAGCGCGTCATCGGGACGCGCTGGCGCGGGGGGCTGCCGCGATGGAGCGAGCGATCGCGGCGATGGAGTCGGGGGTCCCCCTGGACTTGTTGGCGCTGGAAATCCGCGTGGCAGCGAATGCCGTTGGCGAAGTGGTCGGGAAGACGGCGACCGACGACCTGCTGGACACGATATTCAGTGCGTTCTGCCTCGGGAAGTAGGCGTCTGAACCGGATCGGACCGTGCCAAAAAAAATGCCCGCCGGTTGGGCGGGCACTTTTGCGCCGAGCGCGGGCGCTTGGCAGGGTTTTCCGGGATCAGCCGTTGTTGCCGATTGCCTCGACGGGGCAGCCTTCCATGGCTTCCTTGCAGGCAGCCTCTTCCTCCGGCGTGGAAGGCTGCTTGAAGACGTAGGAGTAACCACCGTCGTCCCAGCGGGTGAAATTGTTCGGAGCGGTCTCGCGGCAGAGGTCGCAGTCGATGCACTGGTTGTCGACGTAGAACTTGCCGGTGATGTTCTGGGCGTAGCGGTTTGCGAGATCAGCCATATACCTTTTAAGTTGCGCGGATTTATGGGTCCGGACCCGAGGGGTCGCAAGCGGGTTTTTGCCCTTGGGACCAAATGTCTCGGTCGGATTGAGGTCCGACACGGTTCTCACGGTCCGCCAGGGAGCGGACGGAGGTCCACGATCTCGCCGGGCAGAACCCTCAGGCCAGCCGGGAGGCTGACGACAACGGGTTGGCCATACTCGACCGGGGCCGAACCGGCGCCGGGTCGGGTCGGCAGCAATTCCGCAGGGATCGTTTCCATCTGGGCGCCAACCCCAAGCACTTGGCCTTGGCCGGCAACGCGTCCGAACGAGCGGGCGCGGACTTCGACCGCCATGCCCGGACGCAACGAGAGGCGCAGCGGTTGGCGCTGGTAGGCAATGATCCGCTCGGGCTTGGAAGCACTCACGATCACGATGGGGTCGCCCGCGAGCACGGACTCCCCGGCGACGTGTCCGATGAAACTGACGAATCCTTCGATTGGGGAGACGAGGACGATGGGTTTCGAAAGGGGATCGGCGCTCCCCGTATCCGCCGGAACGACCTCGGCAACCGGTTGACCACGTCCCACGGGGTCCAGAAGGTGGACCTTGAGCACGGAAACACGGGCGGGGACCGTGCTGACGACGGCCGACCGCGTCGCCTGCACGGTGCCGACCAAGCTGCCCGGGCCCACGTAACGGCGCCACAGAACAATGGTTGCGACGAGCACCGCGGCAAAGACCAGGAAGGGCACGACCCGGATCCGGAACTCCCGGAATGCGGTGCCCGGCGGGCTGGGGATCTGTGGTAGTTTGTCCATCGGCTAGACTTCGGATTCGTCCTCGGCCTTGAGGCTCTTCGCGCGCGATACGCCCGGGAGCACCTTGAGTTCGGTCATCAATTCGTCGACCCGACCCGCATCCCGGAGCAGCAGTCGATACGAGAGATCCGCACCTTCGTAGCCCTGGGCCGCACGTTGGGTTGCGAGAGCAGTGCGGCGCGAATGGCGCTCCAGCAATCCGCCGAGGTCGGGCAATTCCCCAAGCGGGCGACCCCAGTGGAGGTTGAGGATGAGGTCATAGCGGTGGCGTGCGCCAAACGAGGTCCACCGAAGGTAAAGCATCAGAGCCGCGAAGAGAAGGGTGCCGACGACGGCCGTGCCGAACTTGTGGGTGCCCGCGGCCATCCCCAGCGTGATGCTGGCCAAGATGTACGTGGTGTCGAGGGTGTCGCGCAGCACGTTGCGGAAACGCACGATCGCGAAGACGGCCATCAATCCGAAGGCCACGAGGAGGTTGTTCGCCATCACCATCATCACGAGGCTGACCACCAGGCTGAGCACGACCAGGGCGTTGACGAACGAGCGCGAGTAACTGAGGCCCGAATGGCAGGCCATGTAGACCCACGCCACCACGTGGCCGCAGAGGAATGCCAACAGCAACCCCAGCAACATGCCGTCCGCGTCTTCCGCGGCGGATCCGAAGTTTCCCCGTTGTATCCAGTCGATCATGGTGTCGTTCCCCTGCTGGTCATGCCCCTTCCAAAGGCCTCTCGATGCGCCCAAGGCGTGCGCGGCGGTTCGCTTCGCTTGCCGCCGGGTCTGCCCGTACCGGCCCTTGTTGCCCGTGCCGATAGAAATGCGACTCGCCCTTGGTGGCAATCCCATCGGCGTATTTCGAGGCGGATCCCTGCTTCAGGCCGAAGATGCGGACCATTTCCCCGAACCAATCCGGGAAACGCCCCGTGAACTTCAGTTCCAGGACCACCCGCTTGCCGAACACCTCGCTTGCGCCGTCCATCCGCGCCTCGAACCGGGCATTGAATTCCGGCGCGATGAGCACGTTGCGGTCCAAGGTCACGCGGACCGCGTTGTCCGACGGACTGATCCATGCCTCGCGTTCGTAGCACACGTGTGCCGTGGGCGTCGCTCGGTCCGCCTCCATCAGTTGGACAAATCGCTGGATCGCGGCCGATTGCCGGGCATCGCCCGAAACCAAGTCTTCCGCGCCGGGCAATTGCCCGGCAAGAACCGCGGCGACCGCCCCGCGTTTGACCCCGCCGCGTTGTTTGAGGATCGCGTCGTTCGATCGGCGCTTGATCTCGAAATAAACCGGCGACTTGGGATTGTCCCCGTAGAAGCGGATCCGCAGTTTGTAACGGTTTCGGTCCCCATTGATCGTGCCCCAGTAGATCGCGAGGTCGTCCGAATCCAGATACAGGTTGTGGATCGTGTACGAAAGGTTGGGGCGGCCGATGCCGTACTCGTCGACGTCGAGATAGGCACGCACGAACTCCCGGATGCCGAGCGCCAGCTCTTCCGGGATGATGTACTTCAGCTCCCATCGATGAAGCTGCATCCGATCTTCCGCCATGGAATGGTTCCTTGCCGACTTGGATTCCGGTTTTCCGCCACCGCCGACCCACGCCTCACGGCAAGATCGCTGCAGATGGGGTTGAGTTTCAGCGAAACTCGGGAAAGTGCAAAAGCCTAACGAGCGAGCGGTGGGATTCGGGGGCGGGACGGCCTTCGACATGCCGGCAGAGGAGGGGAAGGGGCCGTGTGGGGAATGTGTTGCTGACCGCGCGAGGATTCGGGGACGCTTCGGGCCGATGAAATCGATGTGGCTGGCATTGGCGGTTGCCTGGGTGACCTCGATGGCGATGGGAGTTGCCGCGGCACCGCCGGGAAAGGCGAAAGCGGACAAGGGAAAGGCGGAACTCCGCCACGTGGTGGCGTTCCGGTTCAAGGACACCGCGAAACCGGAGGATGTCCGCCGGGTGGAAGACGCCTTTGCCGGCCTCAAGAACAAGATCCCGCAGATTCAGCGCTACGAATGGGGGCTGAACAACAGTCCGGAGGGACTCAACAAGGGCCTGACCCACGCCTTTGTGCTGACCTTCGCCTCCGAAAAGGCCCGGGACGAATACCTCGTGCATCCCGACCACAAGGCGTTCGGCGCGCTGTTGCGACCGTTTCTCGCGGACGTCTTCGTGATCGACTTCTTGGTGCGGCGCTGAGGTGCGGTACGGGCGCTCAAATGGACGCGCCCACGGCTTGCACCAAGCGATCCAGCAACGGGTGCTGGCTCTGCTTCAGCTTGGTCCGAGACGCTGCGACCGGGAAAAACCCGGCGCGGTCGATTTCCGGCCACGAACCCCATTTGCCGGAGCCGGGGGGCCACTCGATGTCGACCCGGTTGCTTTTGACCGGTTCGTCGTCGGGATGGTCTCCCTCGAAGGCCCATGCATGGACGGTCTTCCCGCCCTTCTGACGGATCGAGCCCAGTTCGAGATACGGTCCCTTGGGCTTGATGCCGACCTCTTCCTCGAACTCGCGGATGGCTGCGGCAAGCAGATCCTCGCCGGGCTCGAGTTCGCCTTTGGGAATGGTCCAGACATCGGTGTCGCGGTGTGGAAACCATGGCCCGCCGGGGTGCGCGATGAAGACCTCCAACTCGGCGTCGCGGCCGCGGTACATCAGCAGGCCGGCGCTGACGCGGGCCCTTCGGTGTCGATTGCTGGCGGTGTAGACGGCCACGCTGCTGATGCCAGACATCCATCC
This sequence comes from Verrucomicrobiota bacterium, assembly GCA_008933025.1. GTDB lineage: Bacteria > Verrucomicrobiota > Verrucomicrobiia > Limisphaerales > UBA9464 > UBA6176. The sequence goes on along the minus strand of WBXI01000010.1, from coordinate 34,067 downwards.
GCCTCTTCGAAACCGCATTCGCGGTCCGGGGACTGGTGCCTGCTTCCCCGGAAAGTAACCGGAAACGGGCGCCGCCTGCAACCTTGCCGACAGTCTTCGACCTTTCTTTCACTCCCGGGACTCCGCTTCTATCGTCCCGGCATGCGGTCAAAGTCGTTGGATAGCATCGAATCCGCCTTGGGCGACCTTCGGAAGGGAAAGATGGTCATCGTTGTCGACGATGCGGATCGCGAGAACGAAGGGGACTTGGTGATGGCGGCGGAGAAGGCGACACCCAAGGCCATCAACTTCATGGCGCGCTTCGGACGCGGCCTGATTTGTGTTCCCACGACCCCGGAACGCCTGCACCAGCTCGGGATCGAGGAAATGGTGGCGCGGAACGAGGACTCGTTCAAAACCGATTTTCAGGTCAGCGTCGACGCCGCGACCGGGGTGACCACGGGAATCAGCGCGGCGGACCGGGCCCGGACCATTCAGGTGATCGCGGATCCAACGGCGACCCCCACGGATCTCCGGAAGCCCGGCCATGTTTTCCCGTTGAGAGCCAAACCGGGCGGGGTGCTCCGGCGGGCCGGCCATACGGAGGCGGCGGTGGATTTGGCGCGGTTGGCGGGATTCCGTCCGGCGGGGGTTATCTGCGAGATCCTCAACGACGACGGGACGATGGCGCGGTTGCCGGAATTGCGGAAGTTTGCCCGCAAACATGGGCTCAAGGTATGCGCGATCGCCGACCTCATCCAGTTCCGCCGGAGTCAGGAAAAACTGGTCGAACGCCTGGAGGTGGTGCAAATGCCGACGGATTATGGCGAATTCGAGCTTTACCTGTATGCATCCAAGGCCGACGGCCTGCACCACTTGGCCTTGGTCAAGGGCAAGCCGGCCGGACGCAAAGGGGTCTTGGTCCGGGTTCACAGCGAATGCCTGACGGGCGACGTGTTTGGGTCGCGGCGCTGCGATTGTGGGCCCCAATTGCACGCTGCAATGGCGCGGATCGAGGCGGAAGGTTGTGGCGTCGTATTGTACATGCGCCAGGAAGGCCGTGGGATCGGGTTGGGACCGAAACTCAAGGCGTACCGCCTTCAGGAGCAGGGCTTGGACACCGTGGAGGCCAATCTTCGCCTCGGGTTTCCGATGGATTTGCGCGATTACGGCATCGGCGCGCAGATGCTGGTGGATCTGGGGCTGCATTCGATCCGGTTGCTCACCAACAATCCCAAGAAGGTGGTCGGGTTGCAGGGCTATGGTCTCGAAATCGTCGAGCAACTGCCGGTTCGGGTGAAACCGAACCCTCACAACGAACGCTACCTGAAGACCAAGCGTGACCGGATGGGGCACACTTTGTGAAAGTGAACCGATGCTGAAGGAAGCCAAACTTCGGAAACAGGATGGGCGAGGCTTGGTGGTGGCGATCGTCGCATCCCGTTACAACGCCCGGTTCGTGGACGGCCTGCGCCGGGCCGCCGTGGGGGTCCTTTCGGATGCCGGCGCGGCGGTCGAGGAGGTTCGCGTACCCGGCTCGTTCGAGATCCCGGTCGCAGCCGCGGCGTTGGCGCGGCGCGGCGAAGGGCGGCCGGACGCCATCGTGTGTCTCGGCGTGATCTGGCAGGGGGCAACGACCCATGCGCAGCAAATTGGCGAGGCAGTGACGAGTGCGTTGATGGCACTGCAGTTGGAGACGGGCGTGCCCTGCGTGCACGAAGTCCTGACTTTGGCGTCGGAAGACCAGGCGCGGGAGCGTTGTCTGGACCCCGGGACAAACCGAGGGTTGGAAGCCGCCGGGACGGCGCTGGAAATGGGACGTTTATTGCGCCGGTTGCGGGCCGGGACCGCCGGGTCGAAGGCCATTAAACGCCAAGAAAAGCGCTGAATACCGCAACCCAGCCATCGTCTTTCAATCGAGCTTGTGAAAAGTTTCACGAAATGCTTGCCGCTCCGGGGACTCGTCCTTAGCGTGCGGCGATTCGTGGCAGTCATTTGACCAAAGAAACTATGAAACAATCCCTCATCGCGGCCGCGATCGCGGCCTCCGCTGCCACCGTTCTCGGCGGCGATGTCACCGGCAAGGTTACCCTCAAGGGAACCCCGCCTCCCGAGAAGCCCATCGCACCGCTGATGGCCGATGCCAATTGCGGCAAGGCGGTCAGTGGCACCGTGACCACCCGGCATTTCGTCGTGGGTGCGGACCACGGCCTTGGCAACGTGTTTGTCTACGTGAAAGCCGGCCTGTCGGGCACGAAGTTCGATGCGCCCGCCACCAAGACGGTCGTCGACCAAAAGGGTTGCCTCTACGAACCCTATGTCTCGGGAGCCATGGCGGGCGTTGCGGTCGAGATCACCAATTCCGATCCGTTCCTGCACAACGTCAACTTCATGAAGTCGGACGCGGGCAACACGCCGTTCAACACCGCGCAGGGTCCCGGCGCCAAGCCCATGGATCGTGTCTTCCAGAACCCCGAAGTGTTCGTGAAACTGCAATGCAACGTCCATCCGTGGATGTTCGGCTACATCGGCGTCGTGGGTAACCCGTTCTTCGCCGTGACCGACAAGGACGGGCATTACGCGATCAAGGGACTGCCCGCCGGCAAGTACACGCTGGCTTTCAAGCATCTCAAGGGCGGCGAAGTGACCCAAGAGGTCGAGGTCAAGGATTCCGGTGCCGCGGCGAACGCCACCATCGAGCTGAAGTAACGCCTTCCGCCATGCATGCCGCTGCGGGGTCTTGCCCCGCGGCGGCAATGTGTTTTTGTCGGCGATGTCGCTTACGATTCCCCGCGGTCCCGTCCCGATGCCCCCCGAACGTCCCAGTTCCCTGTCCATCCGGCGGTCCGCGCCGTTCTGGGTCCATGTCTTGGCGTGTGCCGTGGTCGCCGCCACGCTGGCACTGATTGTCCTGGGGGGGGTTGTCACCTCGAAAAGCGTGGGCATGGCCGTCCCGGATTGGCCTACCACTTATGGCCACCACATGTTCGCCTTCCCGTTCGAAAAATGGCGGCAAGGCGGCGTTTTCTGGGAACACGCGCACCGGGTGGTGGCCAGTTCCGTCGGCGCATTGACCCTCGTTCTGGCCGGTTGTGTCCAAGCCACGGAATCACGCCGTTGGTTGCGTCGCCTGGCATGGACCGCCGTGGCCGTCGTGTGTCTCCAGGGGGCCCTCGGAGGCTACCGGGTGAAGTTGAACGACATCCCCGTGTTCGGGATTTCCGGGGCGACGTTTTTCGGAATCCTTCACGCGACCACCTCGCAGATCTTCCTCTGCCTGCTCGGTGTCGTGGCGCTCGCGACGTCGCCGTCATGGCGTCGATTCGGCGGTCCTTCCGGAAGCACGGGTCCGGTCCGCGCACATCGCGAGGTGCTGGGCATCGTGGCATTGATGTCGGTCCAGTTGGTCGTCGCCGCAACGATGCGCCAACAGCATGCCGGGCTGGCGATCCCCGACTTTCCCTTGGCCTATGGCCGCGTCTATCCCGCCACGGATGCCGACACGTTGGCGCGCATCAACCAGCAGCGAACATCGATCGTCGACGACATGCCGGTCACGGCCTTCCAGATCCATCTGCAGATGGTGCACCGGATCCTGGCCGTGCTGCTGCTGGCGGGCGTGATTTCCCTCGCGGCCCGGCAGCGACGGGCGGCTAGCCCGTGGTCGGGTTGGTTCCGTCTGTGGGCGATCCTGCTGGGTGCGCAGTGCCTGTTGGGTGCCGCGACGATTTGGACTGGGAAACTCGACGCGGTGGCGACCGCGCACGTGGGGATTGGGGCGCTTTCCTTGCTGACCGGGGTCACTTTGGGAATCGCGCTTTGTCGGGCAAGAAACGGCCGATTGGCAATCAATCCTTGCGACCCGACGCGCGGCGAAATACAAACCGCGGCCGGGGAGCCGATCGGGGCTTCCTGACATTCCCTTTTTTTGAAGACGCACGCCGAAATCGCCGTGGCCGACCCAACCTCTTTCGAGGGGCGTGGCGCATTCGCGATTTGGTCGGAACTCTTCAAGGCGCGACTTTCGGCTTTGGTGCTTCTCACGACGGCGGTGGGCTTTCATCTCGGGTCGCGAGATCCGATGGATTACCGCTTGTTGGTGGAGACGCTGCTGGGGACATCGCTTCTGGCTGCGGGCGCGGCTGCGCTCAACCAGTATCTCGAGCGGGAACACGATGCCCGCATGCCGCGGACGGCGCATCGGCCGCTGCCGACAGGCGAGGTGCAACCGCGCACCGTGCTCGTGGTCGGCGTGATGATGTCGATGGCGGGCATGCTGGTATTGACCGCCTGCGTGAACCCTTTGTCGGGGTTGCTCGGGATGATCACCTTGGCGAGCTACCTCTTCGTCTATACGCCGCTCAAGCGGATCACGGTGCTGAATACTTTGGTGGGTGCGGTGCCGGGAGCCCTGCCGCCGTTGATCGGGTGGGCGGCGGCCACCGGGCGTTTGTCCGCGGGCGGTTGGGCGCTGTTCACGCTGCTCTTTTTCTGGCAATTGCCCCATTTCATGGCAATCGCATGGCTCTACCGCGAGGACTATGCGAAGGGCGGGTTCCGGATGCTCCCGACGGTCGACCCGGATGGGCGGCGGACGGGGGCGACGGCAGTGCGCCATACCTTGTTGCTGCTGGCTTTCAGTCTGGCCCCTTTTCTCATGGGAGTTTCGGGCAAATTCTATCTGGCCACGGCCTTGGTTCTCGGGATCTGTTTCCTAGCGGCCGCCGTTTCCTTTTCGATGCGCCTGCGCGCACGGGACGCGCGGATCCTGTTTTTCGCAAGCATCCTCTACCTGCCCCTGGTACTTGGGGTTTTGGTGGCCGACAAGCTTCCCCGGGCCGAGTTCGGGGACAATGATTTTGGAAGGAATCCGGGAGGCCAATCGATCGCGCAGGCCGCGCGAGGAATCGATGCCGGCGCGCCGGTTCCCCGGTTGAAGACATCACTATGAGCACAGCGACGAGCACCCAGCACGCATCGGCCCACGGGCACGAGGCGGAGCACCACCACGAGCCGGGCTTCTGGCAAAAGTACGTTTTCAGCACCGACCACAAGGTCATCGGCATCCAGTATGGGCTGACCTCGCTGGTCTTCCTGCTGTTCGGGTTCCTGCTGATGCTGTGCATGCGGTTGCAGTTGGCGAATCCCGGCAAACCGGTCGCCATCTTCGGCAACCTGCTCGAGACGATCCTCGGCGAGGGAGCCAAGGGCGGGATCATGTCGGCCGACCTTTACAACTCCTTTGGGGCGATGCACGGCACGATCATGGTGTTCCTCGGGGTGGTGCCCCTGGCGTTCGGTGCGTTCGGCAACTATGTGACGCCGCTCCAGATCGGTGCGCCCGACATGGCGTTCCCGAGACTCAACATGGCCAGCTACCATCTGTTCTTTTGGGGTGGGGTGCTGATGCTTGGCAGCTTTTTCGTCCCGGGTGGAACGGCCAAGTCCGGTTGGACCTCCTATTCCCCGCTGGCGACGGTCGCGGAGTTTGGCCGTCCGTTCAACGGCCAGACGCTCTGGCTGATCGGCATGGTTCTCCTGATTTCCTCCTCGTTGCTGGGCGCCGTGAACTTCATCACGACGATCATCCAGCTCCGGACGAAAGGGATGAGCTGGATGCGGCTGCCTTTCTTCGTCTGGGCGCAATTCGTGACCGGTTTCCTCCTGTTGCTCGCGTTCCCGCCGCTTGAGGCCGCCGGCATCCTCCAGTTGATGGACAATCTCCTCCACACGAGCTTTTTCCTCCCGACGGGCCTCGTGGTCGGCGGCGAGACGCTCCCGGTGAGTGGCGGTGGCAGCCCGTTGTTGTGGCAGCATCTGTTCTGGTTCCTTGGCCATCCCGAGGTGTACGTGCTGATCCTTCCCGCCATGGGTATTGTCGCGGAAGTCATCGCCAACAACACCCGCAAGCCGCTCTGGGGCTACAAGTCCATGGTCTACTCGGTGATGAGCATTGGTTTCCTCAGCTTCATCGTCTGGGCGCACCACATGTACCTCACGGGCATGGGGACGAAGGTCTCGACGTTCTTCCAGACCACCACGATGATGATCTCCATCCCCTCGGTCATCATCCTCACCGCGCTGTTCATCTCGCTTTGGGGCGGATCGATCCGTTTCAACACGCCGATGCTGTTCGCGGTCTCGTTCCTGCCGATGTTTGGCATCGGGGGCCTCACGGGTCTGCCGTTGGGTTTCAATGCTTCCGACATTTTCCTCCACGATTCGTACTACGTGATCGGCCACTTCCACTACGTGGTGGCGCCCGGGACGATTTTCGGGTTGTTCGCCGGAATATATTACTGGTTTCCGAAGATGACGGGGCGGCGGATGAACGAGGTGCTGGGCCAGATTCACTTCTGGCTGTCCTTGGTCGGCATGAACCTCGTGTTCGCGCCGATGTTCATCCAGGGCATTCGCGGCATGTCGCGCCGCATGGCGGACGGTGGAACCACCTATTTCGGCGCCGATGACATCGCCATCCATCTGAACAAATCGATCACGCACTCGGCACTGTTGCTGGCCGTGGCGCAGATTCCTTTCATCATCAATCTATTCCTGAGCATCAAGTCCGGACGCAAGGTGGAGGGCGACAACCCTTGGGGAGCGACGACCCTGGATTGGGCGACCCCCACGCCGCCGCCCCACGGCAATTTCGCGACCGAACCCGTGGTTTACCGTGGACCCTACGAATATAGCGTTCCGGGTGCCCCGGCAGACTTCATTCCGCAGGATCGCAAACCCTGAGTATTTCGACCCCAGCCCAGACGTTTCATGGAAATCCCGTACACAGACAAGGCCCGGCCGGATACCGGGCTCTACAACGCGAAGGTCGGCATCTGGCTGTTCCTAGCGTCGGAAATCATGCTCTTCGGGGCGCTGTTTTCGTCCTACATCCTGCTGCGCGTCCAGGCGCCGCTGGGTGATTGGCCGGCGATGCGCCTCGGTTGGCCCCATGGGCTCTTGAACATCCCCATCGGCACGTTCAACACGGCGGTGCTCATCACGTCCTCCGTCACGGTGGTCATGGCATGGGCCTCCCTGAAGATGGGCAAGTTGGCGGCCTTCCGGCGCTACATGGTGGTGACGCTGGTTTGCGCGTTCGGCTTCCTCGGCGTGAAGTCCTACGAGTACAACGAAAAGTTCACCCATTACGAACTGCGCCTGAAGAGCGGTGAAGTCTATACCGGTCACCTCGCGGTGAACGGCAAGCATCCGGGCTTTTGGAGCCTGTCGGACATCTGGAATCTCGACCGCCTGAACAAAGAGAAAGTGGCGACGGTCGAGTTCGTGGCGGATCCGAAGAAGGAATCCCACGGAGCCAAGCACGCCGAGGCCTCGCATGAACATGTGACGCTGAAGCCCAAGGTGGCCGACATCGCCCATCTCGACGCCTTCATCCCGCGCAACCACCCGTTCTTCGCGATCTATTTCACGATCACCGCCCTCCACGGTCTCCATGTGCTCGGCGGCGCGCTGGTGATGGGCTATTTCGCATTCCCCGGTTCGCGGATGTGGAAGACCAAACCGGAGCAGTTTACCAATCGCATCGAGGTGGTGGGCCTCTTCTGGCATTTCGTCGATCTCGTCTGGATCTTCCTTTTCCCCGTGGTTTATCTCCTTTGATTCCATGAGCGACCATTCGCATTCCAATTCCCCCGCCGCGGCGGGCCATGACGACCACGACATCGCGGGTCACGTCCGGGTCTATCTCGGGGTGTTCCTCGCGCTGCTCGTCGGCACCGTCGTCACCGTGGGCCTCTATTACGTGCACTTCGAGAGCATGGCGGTGACGATCACGATCGCGCTGTTCATTGCATCGATCAAAGCGTTCTTGGTGGCGGGTTATTTCATGCACCTGCTTTCGGAGAAAAAGATGATCTACAGCATGCTCGCGGTGACGGGCGTGTTTTTCTTCGCGCTGGGCGCGCTGACCCTCTGGAGCAGCAACGACATGCCCCGCAACACGGAAATGAAGGCGCTGTACAGTCGCTGAAGGCCAATCATGTCCCTCAAGGCGTTCCATCTGGTTTTCCTGTCGGCGTCGATCGTGCTCATGATGACGCTTTCGGCTTGGTGTTTCGCCAATTACAGGGACGGCGGCGGCACCAGCGAGTTGGCGTGGTCGGGCGTGGCATTCGCCGCGGCCGCGACGCTGGCGGCTTATACCCGCTACTTCCTCAAGAAACTCAGGCACATCAGCTTCCTGTGATTCCCGGAAAAAGATCCATCCCCTGGTTGGCGGCACTTTGTGCCGCCTGTCTCGCTCCCACGCATGCCCTGGCCTGCGCCTCGTGTTTCGGCCAGACCGACTCGGCGCTGGCCAAGGGAATGAACGCCGGCATTTTCGCGATGCTGGCGTTCGTCGCGGCGCTGTGGATCGCTTTCGCGAGTTTTTTCGTCTTCATCGTCCGTCGAGCCCGCGCCAACAACGAACCCCTGCCGGGCGAATCCCAAGATCCGCAGCATCATTGATGTCCGCGGTCCGTTCCGATTTTCAATTTCTTCCGAGTCCACTTCTTCGCCATGACTGAAATCCTCCAAAAACTTGGAATGCCGGCGCCGGCCTCGTCCCATGCGCAGGGCATTGATGACTTCATCGGGTACATCCACCTGTTGATGCTCGCGTTGTTCATCGGATGGATGGGCTACTATGTGTTGGCTTTGTTCCGGTTCCGGAAGGGTGCCAACCCCAAGGCCGACTACACCGGTGTCAAGAGCAGCATGTCCACCTATCTCGAGATCGGCGTGGCCCTCATCGAGGCGGTATTGCTGGTCGGATTTGCCATTCCCCTCTGGGCGCACGCGGTCGACGAAATGCCGGTTGGCAAGGGCGATCCCAAGACCGACCCGATCGAACTCCAGATCATGGGCATGCAGTTCAAGTGGAACGCCCATTTTGCCGGTCCCGATGGCAAGATGGGACGCCAGATCCAGACGGAAGCCTCGCAGGGCAATCCCTTCGGCATCGATGCCAAGGATCCGGCGGCGAAGGACGACGTCGTGTGCGTGGCGGGGGAACCTTTCAAGTTGCCGGTGAACCGCGAAGCCATCTGCCGGATCTCCAGCATGGACGTCATCCACTCGTTCAAGGTGGCGGCGCTGCGGGTGGGTCAGGATGCGATCCCGGGCATGAGCATTCCGGTACATTTCAAGCCCACCAAGATCGGCAAGTTCGTCGTCACCTGCGCCCAGCTCTGCGGCAGCGGACACTCGGTGATGCGCGGCGATTTCGAGGTGGTCAGCCAGGAAGACTTCGACAAGTGGTTCGCCGAGAAGTCCAAGGCCGGCGGCGGTGGCAACAGCTTCGAGTGACCGCCTGATATTCCATTCGGATTGCCGCTGGCACATTGCCCGCGGCCATCTTACTTTTTGGGACGTGAAGTTCTTGGACCGGATGCTTTGGACGGGATTGGTGGCGGCCATGCTGGTCGTCATGGCCGTCTTCATCCGGGATCGTCGTCGCGAGCGACCTTCCATGCCGGTGATTTCCCGGATTGGTTCGTTCGCACTGACGAACCAATTCGGGATGCGGACCGAAAACACCCAGCTGGAGGATTTCGTGTGGATCGCCGATGTCGTCTTCACACGCTGTCCCGGCCAGTGCCACCAGTTGAGCCAAATGCTCCGCCGCATCCAGAAGCGCCTGCCGGTCGGCGCGCAGGTCCGGCTCGTGTCGCTGACGGCCGATCCGGAGTATGACACTCCCGCCGTGATGGCGCGCTATGGAGAGCGCTATGGATTCGGGACCAACAACTGGCTGTTCCTGACCGGACCCAAAGCCGCTGTCTACGGATTGGCGACGACCGGTTTGAAGTTCTCCGTCGTCGAAAGCGACGCCGTGAAGCCAGTGAGCCTCGAGGATCAGTTCATACATTCCGCCTCGTTCGCGATCGTGGATCGCCAGGGTAGATTGAGGGCAATGGTACAGGCGGAAGCCCCTGACGCCGAGGAAACCGTGCTGCGGTCCGTCGCGGCGCTACTGAAGGAGGGAGCCCGATGAAAGCCACCGATTTGCCGCTCATCAACGCGTCGTTGAACGGTTTCGCCGCGTGTCTGCTGGTTCTCGGCTTGGTATTGGTCAAGACCGGCCGGCAAGAGGCGCACCGGCGGTGCATGCTTGCCGCGTTCGCCACGTCGTGTGTCTTTCTGGTGCTCTATTTGTTTCACAAGTTCTGGGTCGTCCGCGGGGTACATACACCATTCCGCGGTCCCGATTTCCTCAAGGGCGCCTATCTCGCGATGCTTTTCAGCCACATTACGCTGGCGATAGCCGTGGTGCCCCTCGCGTTGGTAAGCATCCACCGGGGGTTGCACCAACGCTTTCCCGAACATCGCAGGATCGCACGTTGGACGTGGCCGATCTGGATGTACGTGAGCCTGACCGGTGTTCTTGTGTATCTGGTGCTCTACGTCATCTGGCCGCAGACAGCGGGCAAATGATTCGCCGACGGGCGATCACTTCGGATTGGCAGCCCATTCCAGTGCCTCGAGCACCATTCCCCGGGTAAGTAGCTCCGGAAGCACCTTGGGTGGACGTCCCGGGTCCTTGCTATAGACCAAGACCAGCGGAACGCCCGGGCGATGGTATTTGGCAAGTTCGGCGGCAATGGCCGGATCCTCGTGGGTATAATCGCCGATTAGGCTCACCGCGCGGATGGATTTGAGCATCGCCAGGACCGGGGGCACCTCGATGGCAGTCCGCGTGTTTGCCTGGCAGGTGTTGCACCAATCGGCGGTGAAATCGACCAGCACCGGGCGCCCGGCTGCCTGAGCTTCGGTGACGGCCGCGGGGGACCAGTCGGCCCAGTCCAGTTTGTGTTTCCCACGCCGTTTGGAACCCACGAGCTTTGTACCAGCGCTTTTGGACGGCTCGCGCCAGTTCAACTCCGATTCGAGTATCCAAAGATAGGCCGCTGCCAGGACTCCCGCTGCCAAGGCTGCACCCATGAGTTTCCGACGCCTGGATCTTTGGACGAACTCGCCGTAGATCCATGCCGCAAACCCGATCGTCACCAAAAACATCCCCAGCCAGAGCAACCCGTCCGAGTCATAATGGCCGGCGGCGAGACTGAACAACCAGATCCCCGTCGCGAGGATTGGGAAGCCCATGATCACCTTGAAACGCACCATCCATGCACCCGGTTTGGGCAGGAATCGCAGCCAACGCGGTTGCATGCAGAGGGCCACATAGGGCGCCGCAAGGCCAAGACCGGCCGTCAGGAAAAACAGCAGGATCAACCCGGGGTTCGTCCGGGCGTCCTGCCCCAGGGCGAATCCGATCGAAACCGACAGGAAGGGTGCCGTGCAGGGCGTCGCCAGGACGGTCGCCAGCACGCCATTGAAAAACGCGCCCGCGATACCCTCGCGGGACGCGAGTTGTGATGCTCCATCGAGCGCACCGCCGGCCAAGCTAACCTCGAAGACGCCGAACAGGTTCAGGGCGATCAACACCATCAATGCGGTCATCGCGACCAAGAACATCGGATTCTGAAACAGCATGCCTTGGTGGGCGTTCTTGCCGCCCAGTTTCACGGCGATCACCAAGGCGCCCAGAATTGCAAACGAGGCCAAGACGCCCGCTCCATATCCGAGGCCAAGGATCCGGATTCGCTTCGGGGCTTCGTGGCCTTGGCGAACGAACCCTAGGATTTTCAGGGCAATCACCGGCAGCACGCAGGGCATGATGTTGAGGATCAGTCCCCCAATGAACGCAAACAGCAGGAGCATGGGCAGCGACGGGGCGGCGGTGCCGCTCTCGGCTTCCATGGCTGCCAAACCTTCCCGTGCCGGATTGAACGCGCCGGCAACCGCATGGGCCGCCAGCGGCTTTCCTCCCTCACCGATCCGCACGACGAGACCCGGAATGCTCTCTGGCCACTTGGCCTCGGTCATCTCGAGACTTTTCTCGACGACTATCATTCCGTCACTTCCCGGTCGTCCTTCCTTGCTGGATGAAAACGAGCCGCCGGAGATGGGCTCCGGAAAAAAATCCCAGACGCCTTCCGGGTTCCTGAATGATACGGCGAATCGACGCGCCTTGACGCTGGGGGGATCCAGCCAGCGGAAGGAGAGCGGGAAGACCTGCGGAAGGGGTAGTTGCTTGCGGAATCCGGAGAACGCCTCGGAAATCGCGGACGGAGGGGCCGAGTTGTCGATGATTAGGTTCGCTTGGATCAAAGCGGAACCTTGGACGCAGGATTTCTGGCACTCCAACCACCTGACCTTGGCCGTGATGCCGACGGTCCCCGCGGGGGCATTGCTGGCGATTCGGATGGGAACCAGCAATGTTGCGCGTCCCGAAAGGGTCAGTACCACACCGGCTTCTTCCTGAAGTTTTGTCGGGACGGGCCACTCGATGGGGCCCGCCGTCAGGAAAGGTGGAAGGGTCCAGTCGATTCGGGTCGGTTGGCCGGTATCTCCCGAATCGCTTGGGTTTGACCAATAGGTATGCCAACCCTCGGGCATTTGGAGTTCCACCGCGGCATAGACGGTGGTTCCCGGGGCCATCCGCTGGGACTCAAGCAGGAGTCGGACTTTCGTCTGGGGATTCTGTCCGGATGCCAAGAGCGGGGCCAAGAGCGCCAACACCAATGGAAGCCAATGCCGAACTCGTGACATGGGGCAAAGCATATCCGACTGGCGCATTAGAAAAAGGGAGTGGGTGAAATTAAAAAGGGCGCCGTGAGGCGCCCTTGAACCTGCAAGATGTCTATCGGGTGCGATTACTTCCGGCGGGAAGCCGCCAACAGCAATCCGGCACCGGCCAACATCAAGGCAACCGTACCGGGTTCGGGAACCGCGGTGATCGTGGCGATAAAGTTTCCGGTCGGCGTGCCGCCAGCGATGACCTTGAGCGCCCAATCATTGGCACCGGAGCCGGTCTTCTCCCAGAAATCGCTTCCGGAGAGTCCAACCACCGGTGAGCCACCGGGCGCGATCAAGCCGGCTTGGTTTCCCGGCGTCAGACCGGCGAATTCAACCGTGTAGGTCAAACGGCTGGGAATCACGTTCGAAAGATCCAATCCATAATCGATCGAAACGTCTTTTCCGCCGGAGATCACGTCGATCGACCTCGAGTCGATCAGCGAACCCGGCGAAGCGAATCCACCGATCAGCGGTCCATCCTGCGCATAGATCCGGAACGTCATCGCTCCGGCCTGCGTGTAGTTCGCGTAGTAGTGGAACGAAAAGCCGGTGATGACTCGCTCCGTGCCCGCCAAAATTACTTCGTCGCCGTACTCGGCGGCCGTGGTGTAGCTGTAACTATTCGGGTCGCCCGCCATCTGGTAGACTACACCCGCGAAGGACGAGGTCGCCACGGAGAGGGTCGCGGCGGCAGCCAAAAGCTTCAGGAAATTGTGGCCCATAAATCGTTTGAAACGGGGTTGGCGTTATCAACGGTCAACACATCGGTCCAACTGTTGGTGAGTAAACAGATAGTGGGTGCTCGCCGTCAAGGGTAAATTCTGGTGGACTGGGCTTTGCGCGTTCCCACACACCCGCGTTCCCCCCCCAGCGCCGACATTGCGCGCGCTTGCCCACCTCCTTCCCTCCGCTAGTTTGCCCGCCCATCACACGTGAAAGCACTCCTCGATACCGTCGAACGCCGCTCCGAACGCGTTTTTCTCGTCGGGGCCGAGCTCAAGGCTCGCTCCGCTTGGGACGTTCGCGATTCCCTCGACGAACTCGCCGAGTTGGCCACCACCGCCGGCACCGTGGTGGTGGGGGAGGGCACCCAGCGTCTGGATGTTCCCAGTTCCGCAACCTACATCGGGCCCGGCAAGGCGGCCGAATTCGCCGCCCATTGTCGCGAATCCGGGGTGGACACGATCCTTTTCGACGACGAATTGAGCGGGGCCCAGACCCGGAATCTGGAGGAGATCTTCGGCTGTAAGATTCTCGACCGCACGGCGCTGATTCTCGAGATCTTTGCCCACCGGGCGCGCACTCGCGAGGGCAAGCTTCAGGTCGAATTGGCCAGACTTCAGTACCTTCTGCCGCGGTTGACGCGATATTGGACCCATCTTTCCCGCCAGCGCGGCGGTCTGGGCGCCATCGGGGGCGAAGGCGAATCCCAGCTTGAGGCGGATCGCCGCAAGACCCAGGAGCGCATCGAGAAGATCCTCGAGGAACTCGACGTCGTCCGGCGGCAGCGCTCGACCCAACGCGCCGGCCGGCAGCGTCACCAATGGCCCCTCGCCTCGATCGTCGGGTACACGAACGCCGGGAAATCGACCCTGCTCAATGCCCTGACCGGCGCCGGGGTTCTGGCCGAGGACAAACTCTTCGCGACGCTCGATCCCACCACGCGTCGCCTGCGGCTTCCGACCAACCAGAACGTTTTGCTCAGCGATACGGTCGGGTTCATCCGCAAATTGCCCCACGGTCTGGTCGAGGCATTCAAGGCGACGCTCGAGGAAGTCGCCCAGGCGGACATGCTGCTGCACGTGGTGGATGCCAGCCATCCCCACGCCGAACAGCAGATCGCCGCGGTCAACGCGGTCCTCGCGGAGATCGGCGTCCCGGAAAAAAGCACGCTCATGGTCTTCAACAAGGTGGATCGTCTGGAAGATCCCGTGGCTGCGGCCCGCTTTCTCGAACTGTATCCCAAGGCCGTCGCGATCTCCGCGCGGACCGGCCGGGGGTTCCCGGAGTTGATGGAGGTGTTGGGGACGCTGTTGCGGCCGGTGCGCGATTTCGTGGATCTGGAGTTTCCGTTCGCCGAACAGCGCCTGATCGCCCGGTTGCATGCGGTGGGGCAGGTGATGTCGGAGGATTTTTCCGGGGACATCGCGCGTGTCCGGGCGATGCTCCCGCCCCATCTTCGCCACGAATTCGCGCGGTTCATCGTCGCCGAGGTGTCGTGATTGCGTTCGGCGGGTGCTCCCCGGATTCGGGCAAGGTTGGCCGCTTGACCAGCTTCGCGTGAATGGCGAAGGCTTGGGGCCGTCATTTCCCCTATCATGAACGCTTCGTCTTCGCCCTCTACCCGCCGGGATTTCCTGCGCACCGGTTCGGCCGCGGCCGCGGTTGCCTTCGCCGCCCCCGCCATCCTCATCCGTGAACGCGCCTTTGCCGCCAACACCGACACGATCAAGATCGGCTTGGTCGGCTGCGGCGGCCGTGGCACCGGGGCCGCCGGCAATGCCCTGGATGCCGATCCGAACTTGATCATCACGGCGGTGGGCGACGCGTTCCCGGAACCCGCCAAAGGCAGCGTCAAGGGCCTCTCCGAGAGGTACGGCAACCGCGTGCAGGTCCCCGTCGAGAAGCAATTCGTCGGGCTCGACGCCTACCAGAAGGTGATCGACTCGGGGGTCGACGTCGTCCTCCTCGCCTCGCCTCCCGGATTCCGTCCCACCCATCTCCGCTACGCCGTCGAGAAGAACAAACACATCTTCTGCGAGAAGCCCATGGCGACGGACGCCCCCGGCATCCGTCACGTGATGGAATCGGTCCGGATGTCGAAAGAGAAGAAGTTGAACGTGGTGGCGGGCTACTGCTGGCGCTACGACCTGCCGCGCCAAGCGTTCTACAAAGAGATCCACGACGGCGCGCTCGGGGAAGTGGTGGGCGTCTACGGCACCTACCTGACCGGGCCCGTGAAGCCCATGGCGCCCGCGCACACCCGCCCCGTCGGCATGGGCGACCTCGAGTGGCAAATGCGCAACTGGATGAATTTCGGCTGGCTGGGCGGCGACGGCATCGTCGAGCAGTGCATCCACACCGTCGACAAAGTGCTTTGGGCGTTCAAGGACGTCGCGCCGATCAAATGCACGGCGAACGGCGGCCGCGTCCATCCCAATGGCGAGGGCAACATTTTCGACCATGTCACCGTGGTGTACGAGTGGGCCAACGGCGCCCGCGGCATCGTGGCGCAGCGCCAGATCGCCGGTTGTTACAACGACAACAGCGACTATGTGCTCGGGAGCACCGGCAAGGGCGTGAGCGGTTGGGGCAACCCGACCATCAAGAGCGGCGACCAGATGAAATGGCGCTACCGCGGCGACAAGGCGCGCGACATGTACGTCATCGAGCACGAGGTGCTCTACCGGTCGATCCGTGCCGGCGAGTTCCACAACGACGGCGATCGCATGGCCCAGAGCACGCTGGCCGGCCTGATGGGCCGCATGGCGGGTTATACCGGTCAGGAAGTGACTTGGGAGCAGGCCCTCAATTCCCAGCAGAAGCTGGTGCCCGACGTGCTTTCCTGGGACATGCACCTTCCCATCCTCCCGCAGGCCCAGCCCGGCAAGACCAAGCTCGTCTAGTCGCGCCGCGCCTTCCGAATCCGTTCCGTTTTCGGGGCGCCGGCAATCCCGGCGCCCCTTTTTTTCACCTTCCGTCCACCATGAATCGCCGATCGTTCCTTCTGGCCTCCGCCGCGGCTTCCGCCGTCGCCGTCCTGCCCGCCGTCCTCTCCCAGGACCCGCCCAAACCCAAACGACGCATCCGCAAGGGCATCATGTGGGGCACCGTCGGGGTCAAAGGCTCGACGCTCGAGAAAATGCACGCGGTCAAGGCCGCCGGTTACGAGGGCGTCGAACCCATGGGGGGCATGGACCAGGATGACGTCCTCAGGGGCCTCGAGGCTTCCGGACTCAAGGCCGGCAGCGTCTGTTGCCACACGCATTGGGCCAAACCGTTGTCGGATCCCAATCCGGCCGTCCGCGCGACCGGTCTCGAGGGCCTGCGCCAGTCCTTGAAGGACGCGAAGCGCTACGGGGCTCCGGCCGTTTTGCTCGTTCCCGCCGTCGTCAACGAAAGCGTGGCCTACGACGTCGCCTACCAACGTTCGCAGGACGAGATCCGCAAGGTCTTGCCGTTCGCAGAGGACCTTGGCGTGCGCATCGCCATCGAGAACGTCTGGAACAATTTCCTCCTCAGCCCGATGGAGGCCGCCCGTTACATCGACGAGTTCCAATCGCCCTACGTGGGTTGGCACTTCGACTGCGGGAACATCATCCATTACGGCTGGGCCGAGCAGTGGATCCGCATCCTCAACAAGCGAATCGCCACCCTCCACATCAAGGAGTACAGCCGCAAGAAGTCCGACAAGCAGGGCAAGTGGGCCGGGTTCGACGCCGAGTTCCTCACCGGCGACAACAATTGGCCGGCGATCATGAAGGCGCTGGACGACATCGGCTACCACGGTTGGGGCATCGCCGAGCAGGGTGGCGCAGGGTCCCCGGAAGGGCTCCAAAAGCTCAGCTCCGAGATGGACCGGATCTTCGCATCCTGACCGTCCGGCCACCGCGCCCGCATGATTCGCCGTCTCGCCGCCGCCAGCGCTGGCTTGGCTTGGTTGCTCGTCGCGGGGTCGCCCGCGCACGGTGCTCCCCGGGTCGCGCTCGAACTGGTTGCGGACGGACTGGTTTCCCCCGTTGCCGTCGCGCCGTTGCCGGACGGCCGCAAGTTGCTCGCCGACCAGACCGGGTTCGTCCGGTTGCTGGGTCGCGACGGCCGGTTGGCCGACGGCGGGGTTCCGGTGCTGGATTTCGCGGGCCGTTTGGCCGCCCTGAACCACGGCGCGTTCGACGAGCGCGGATTGCTCTGCGTGGCGACGCATCCCGGCGTGGCGCGCAACCACCGGGTTTTCGTGGCGTACAACGCGCCGCGGCGCGCGACGGCACCCGCGGATTACGACTGCACGCTCCGGTTGTCCGAGTTCGCGTTGGAGGTCGGGGACACGGTGCGGATGGATCCGTCCGGAGAACGGGTTTTGCTCGAGATCGACAAGCCGTACCGGAACCACAACGGCGCGCGGCTTGCCTTCGGACCCGACGGTTACCTCTACATGTCGGTGGGCGACGGCGGCAATGCCAACGACCAGGGACGACGTCCCGCGACCGGCAACGCCCAGGACACCTTCAACCTGCTGGGCAAGATCCTCCGCCTCGACGTCGACGGCGCGAAGCCGTTCGACATCCCGAAGGACAACCCATTCGCGGATGGGAAGGGCGGGCGGCAGGAGATCTTCGCCTACGGTCTTCGCAATGCCTGGGGTCTCGCGTTCGACCGTGGCGGCAGCCACGAACTGTTCGCCGTGGACGTCGGGCAGAATCTGTTCGAGGAAATCGACATCGTGAGGAAGGGGGGCAACTACGGTTGGGCGTTGCGCGAGGGGTTCCATGGCTTCGATCCGCGCTCGCCGAACAACCCGCCGGAACCCGGCGCTCGGTCGGGGGTGCGTGGGGAACCGTTGGTCGATCCGATTGCCGAGTACCGGCATCCCGGCCCGCGCAAGGATCCTGGCGCGGTGGGGGTGAGCATCATCGGCGGCCATGTGTACCGCGGGAAGGCCTTGCCGGCGCTCGTCGGGCACTATGTGTGCGCCGACTGGTCGCGCGGGTGGGCGATGCCGCAGGGGCGATTGCTGGTGGCCCGTCGGCCCGTCGACGGCACGGCCCGTTGGACGATCGAGCCCATCGAGGTTTCGAAACCCGAGAAATGGCCGGTCTACGTGACGGCACTCGGCGAGGATGCCGACGGCGAGTTGTTCGTGATGACGAACGGATCCAACGGGCTCACGCCGGGAAAGGGGCGCGTGTGGAAAATGCGCGCTCCCGAGTGAACCCGTGCGGCGGGGGATTGCAGCGGGGTCCGGGACCGGGCTTGATGCGCGGAACGTGAGCACGGAACCTTCCCACAAGCCCGTCCGGCATTTCGCGTCGGACAACTATGCCGGCATCGCGCCCGAGGCGTGGGCCGCCCTGCAGGAAGCCAATGCCGACCACGAACCGGCCTACGGCAACGATCGTTGGACGCAGCGCGCCGCCGATGCGATCCGCGAGGTGTTCGAGACGCCGTGCGAGGTTTTCTTCGTTTTCAACGGCACGGCGGCGAACTCGCTCGCGCTCGCGCACTCGACGCAGAGTTATCATTCCGTGCTGTGCCACGAGGTCGCGCACGTCGAGAGGGACGAGTGCGGCGCGCCCGAGTTCTTCGGCAACGGTTCCAAGCTGCTGCTGCTTCCGGGCGAGAACGGGCGCCTGACGCCCGCGGGCATCGACGAGGCGGTGCGCCGTCGGAACGACATCCACTACCCGAAACCGCGGGTGGTCACCGTCACGCAGTCGACCGAGGTCGGGACGGTGTATTCGCCGGCCGAATTGCGGGCCATCGGCGCGATGGCGAAGCGGCATGGATTGCGGTTCCACATGGACGGCGCGCGGTTCGCGAACGCGGTGGCCTCGCTGGGTTGCGCGCCGCGCGAGATCACCTGGCAGGCGGGCGTGGACGTGCTGTGCTTCGGCGGCACCAAGAACGGCATCCACGTCGGTGAGGCCGTGGTGTTCTTCAACCGGGAGTTGGCGCGGGAATTCGACCTGCGCACCAAACAGGGCGGACAACTGTGCTCGAAGATGCGGTTTGTCTCCGCGCCCTGGCTGGGAATGCTCCGCGACGACGCCTGGCTGCGCCATGCCCGCAACGCCAACCGCATGGCACTCCTCCTCCACGACCTCGTCGCGAACCTGCCCGGCGCGAGGGTTCTCTTCCCCGTCCAGGCCAACGCCGTCTTCGTCGATCTGCCCAAACCGGTCATCGATTCCCTCTGGGCGCGGGGTTGGCAGTTCTACAATTTCATCGGCGAGGGCGGTTGCCGTCTCATGTGCTCGTGGGACACCACCGAAAGCGACGTTCGCTCTTTTGCCGCCGATCTCGCCGCCGCCTGCGCGGCCCAGTCGGCAAAGTAGGGTGGTTCACCCCGGGGCCGGCGCGGTTGCCGACCGGTGCCTACGGTTCCCGAACCTCGATCTCGCGGTCGATGCCCGGCACCGACGGGATCTGGATCCTGCCGTCCGGCCAGCGAATCTGGATGCCGTCGATCGCCGTCGTCGTCCCGAGCCCGAACGTGACCGGCAGTTCGCTCTGCGAAAGGTAGCTCTTGGTCGGCATCACCTGCCGCGAGAGGGTCCGGCCACCCACGCGCACCTGGACCCAGGCCCCGATCGCGTCCGTGTTGGAATGCGTCCCGACCAAACGCAGGCGGAGCCAGTGATGCCCGAGGTTCTGGTCGTTGCGCAGGATCACCGGGGGTCCCTCCACCTGCATGATCACCACGTCGGGATCCCCGTCCCGGTCGAAATCCGCATACGCGCTGCCGCGGCCCGACAACGGCTGGAACAAATCCCCGCCGGCCCGGTCCGCGCCGACCGCCACGAACGATTTGGCGCCGCCCGCGTTCCAGAACAATTGGGCCGGTTGCCGGTAGCTCGCGTCCGGTTGCACGCGGTAGATCGATTCCTCGATGTGTCCGTTCGCGGTCAGCACGTCGAGCCGTCCGTCGAGGTCGTAGTCGAAAAAGAAGAGGCCGAATTTCAGCAGGGGTTGGCTCGCCGGCCCGATGCCTTCCTGGGTGGCCTCGTCGGCGAACACCAGTTGGTCGCGCGTCGGTTGGGCCACGTACAATGCGTTCATCTCGTTGGCAAAATTCCCGATGGCAATGCCCAGCGCCCCGTCGTTGCGGAACCGCGCGGCGTCGATGCCCATGGCGCCCCGCGCCTGTCCGTACGCATCGAAGGCCATCCCCGATTGGACGCCGATTTCCGCGAACGTCCCGTCGTGGCGGTTGGTGAACACCAGGTTCTGCACCGTGTCGTTCGCCACCACCAGGTCCATCCAGCCGTCGTCGTTGAGATCGATGGGTGCCACGGCGAGCGTCTTCGCCAGGGGAAGGCCCGTGACCGGATGCCGCACCGCGAGACCCGACGCGGCCGAGACGTCCGTGAATCGCGGGCGCCCGCCCCGCGGCGTGTCGTTGCGATAGAGACGCGGGAAGGCTCCGGAAAAATTCCACGGCCGGCCATACCCGCGCCGTATGCCGGGCGTTCCCGTCGCCGCCTTCCGGTCCAGCTCCGGAGACCATTGGACGTATTCGCCGACGAACAGGTCGAGGTCGCCGTCGTTGTCGACGTCGATCCACGCGGTCGCGGTGCTCCAGCCGGCGACGGGCCCGCCGACGCCGGCCTCGGCGGTGACCTCCTCGAATTTTCCCCCGCCGAGATTGCGGAACAGGTGGTCCCCGCCCACCGCGGTGAGGAAAACATCCACGCGCCCGTCGCCGTCGAAATCGCCGCAGGCGACCCCCATGCCCTGGATCGGGATGTCGAGGCCGGAACCGGCCGTGACGTCGACGAAGCGCAGGGGGCCGCCGCGCTCGGTGTCGTTCCGGTACAGCGCGGCGGTCGTGGGCGTGGCGTTCGTGCGTTGGTCATCCGGCCAGGCCGTGCCGTTGACGAAAAGCAGGTCGGCATCGCCGTCGCCGTCGAAATCCAGACACGCGACGCCGCCGCCCATCGTTTCCGGCAGCCATTTGTTCCCGGTCGCGCCGTTCGAATGGCGGAAGCGGATGCCGGACGCGACCGTGACATCGGTAAACGTGGCGGCGGGAGCGATGCGTCCGAGTGCGGTCGCGGGGCCGGCCCCCGGCGCATGGGTGGTTTTGGGATCGCGGGCCAGCCACCACACGGCGCCCCCGGCAAAGCCGCCGAGGAGGAGCAGCACGAGCAGCGATCGCCGCAGGGCTTGCGCGCCGGCGGCCTCCTGCAGGGCGGGATCGGGGGCCGGGCGGAATTCGGAGGGGTCTTCGGTCACGGGACTCGGGAGATGGAATGGAAACCGGGGCTAGGCTCGGGGCGGCGTGGAACGGGTTTTCAACGTCGAGAAATTCCCCTCCTCGCAGCAGCGCACGAAGCCCTCCGTGACGGTCTTCAACTCTTCCCACCGGGCGCGGATCTGCTTCGCCTCCGGTGCGGACACCGTGTGGTCGGCCGCCGCGGTGGCCACCACCGCCAGCAAGTCGGCGAATTCCTGCACGATCTCGTTGGTCGCCGGCATCAACCGGTCCGGGTGTCCGGGCACGGTCTTCGGGTTGGGAATGAAGAACCCGTCGGCGCGTTCGCAAAGCCAATGGATCAACCGCAGGTCCTGGGTGCTCCGGAATAGTTGGTCCACCCGGTCCAGCGGGTTGAACGACTGCGTGATGGATTCCGGATCCGGCGCCTCCGTCCACTTGTAGACGAGCGACAGCGAGAGGTTCAGGTCCGCCGCAATCCGTTTGGCCGAGGTGGACTTCAGGACGTCCCGCAGCACTTCGTGCGATTCCATGGGCCGGGTTTAGCAGGGCCGGGGCTCGCCGAGAAGAGGGGAAGGGGAGTTTGACCGAGGGGCACGCCCCGCTAGTGTCGCCAGCCATGTCGTCGGCCGTGCTCGAACTCCGCGGGGTCACCAAGCTCTACGATGACTTCCGCGCCGTCGACGATCTTTCCCTCTCGGTTCCCGCCGGCTGCATCTACGGGTTCCTCGGCCCCAATGGCGCCGGAAAAACCACCACCATCCGGATGATCCTCGGCATCCTGAAGCCGACGTCGGGATCCATCTCCGTTCTCGGCGCGCCCTCGGCCATGGGGGTCCGCGCGCGCATCGGCTATCTCCCCGAGGAAAAGGGGCTCTACAAGAAGATGCGCGCGTGGTCGGTGATCGCGTACTTCGGGACGCTGAAAGGCATGGGCCGCGCCGCCGCCAAACGACGGGCATTCGAGTTGCTGGAACGGTACGGGCTCAAGGATTTCGCCACCGCGCGCACCGAGGCCCTCTCGAAAGGCATGGGCCAGAAAGTCCAGGTGCTCGCCAGCATCGCCCACGATCCGGAGTTCGTGATCCTCGACGAACCCTTCTCCGGTCTCGACCCGGTCAACCAGGGCGTCATGGAAGAGATCGTCATGGACCTGCGCCGGCGCGGTCGGACCGTGCTTTTCAGCACCCACGTGATGCAGCACGCGGAACGCCTGTGCGACCGGATCGTCGTGATCGCCAAGGGGCGCGCGTTGTTCGACGGGACCGTCGGGGCGGCGCGCCGGTTGATACCGCGCCGCGTCCGGTTGGCGACCGCGGACGATCCCTCGCCCCTGCGCGCATTGCCTTCGGTCGCGGCACTCCACGCTGTCGGCGGCGGCCAATGGGAGGTCGAACTCCGCGAGGGAACCGATCCCCAGGCCGTCTTGCGCGCATGCTTCGAGACGCCGGTCCGGTTGCGGTCGTTCGATGCCGCCGAGCCGTCTTTGCACGACGTGTTCGTCAAATTGGTGGGCTCCGGGGCGCGGGAGGCGTCGTTCCGATGAGATGCGCATGGCTGGTGGCGTGGCGGGAATTCGTCGAGAACGTGAAGACGAAGGGCTTCTGGCTCGGCATTTGTCTGTTCCCGGCAATCCTGGTGTTTGCGGGGGCGGTGCCGTTGTTCCTGGCGCGGAAGGCAGTGCCGACGCGGCATTTTGTCCTCGTCGATTTCACGGGTCGCTACGGGAGCGTGATCCGCGGGGAACTGGCGCTGCAACGTGCCGAGGAACTCGGCAACGCGTTGAAAACCCACGCGCGGCGCGGGCCCTATTCGGAGCCGTTTTCTTATTACATCCGGACCACCGACGCCAAGGGCGTCGCGTGGCATGGCGGCGAACTCGACCTCGCGGCCTGGAAGACGGCCGCCGGCACCAACTGGTTGCGCGTCCCCGGTTTTACCCCGCCGCGTCCAAGCTTGCTGGAGGTTTCCTTGCCCACGGAACTCGCGCGCATCGCCGATCCCGCGGAATTGGGACGAAGACTCCGCCCGTGGTTCGGCGGCGAACGCACCCTGCCCACGGCCGACGGCAAACTGTTCGCCGCCGTCGTCATCCCGCCCGGCTACGGTCCCGGCTCCACCAACGCGGTCGAGTTCTGGTGCGGGAACCAGGCCGACACCGAACTGCGGGACCTCGTCCAGCGAAGGCTCGGCGAGGAATTCCGTCGTTCGGAATACCGGCGGGTCGGGTTGGATCCCGCGGTGGTCGCGCGCATCGATGCGCTCCGGGCGCCGGTGGTCGCGCTCGACCCCAGCAAGGCCACCGGCGAGGAGCGCGTCGGGCTTCCGGACCTTCTCCGCCAATGGGCCCCGAGCTTTTTCGTCTACCTGCTTTGGGTCGCGATCTTCGCCGTCTCCCAGATGCTCCTCAATTCCGTGATCGAGGAGAAATCGAACCGCATCATCGAGGTCCTGCTGTCGAGCGTCACGCCGGGCGAGTTGATGATGGGAAAACTCGCGGGCATCGCCGCCGTCGGTGTGGTGATGATGGCGGCGTGGATTGGTTCGCTGGTCGGCGCCGCGTTTTTCCAGACCGCGCACGTTGCCGGCAGCCTCGCGCCCGACTCGCCCATGGCGACCTTGCCCGCGGACGTGCTCGCGCTGGTGCACACCACGTGGTTGTTGCCCGCGTTCGCCTTCTATTTCGCCATGGGCTTCCTGCTGTACGCCGGCGTGTTCCTCACCATTGGCTCGCTTTGCAACACGCTGAAGGAAGCCCAGAACTTCATGGGACCGCTGATGCTCGTGCTCATGGTCCCCCTGTTCCTCATGCCGTTCATTCCCCGCGATCCCAACGGCCCCATCGCCACGTTCCTGTCGTGGATCCCCTGGTACACGCCCTTCGTCATGATGAACCGCATCACGGCGCACCCACCCGCGCGGGACGTGGTCGGCACCGGGTTGCTGCTGGCCGGGTTCACCGCGCTGGTGCTCTGGGGCTGCGGGCGAGTCTTCCGGATGGCCATTCTCCGCACCGGCCAACCGCCGCGGTTGGTGGAGTTGCTCCGCTGGCTGAGGGGTCGTTGACACGGCGGCCTTCGGACGAAGGCCCGCCGACGGCGGCGCCATGGCTCAGCGCGCCCGTGGATGGAACCGTTCGTGCACGTCGCGCAGGCGCTTGCCCGCGACGTGGGTGTAGACCTCCGTCGTCGCGATGCTCGAGTGCCCGAGCAATTCCTGGATCACCCGGAGGTCCGCCCCGTGTTCCATCAGGTGCGTGGCAAAACTGTGCCGGAGCATGTGGGGCGTCACGTTGCGTCCGATGCCCGCGCGGGCCACGCAGCGTTTGATGCGCAGCCAGAGCGTGACGTGCGCGAACGCGGTGCCGCGCCGGGTCAGGAACACGCAGCCGGGCGATCGTTTCGTGACCAATGCGGGCCTGCCCGACCCGAGATAGCGCTGCAGGGCCGCGATCGCGCTGCGCCCGATCGGCACGACCCGTTCCTTGTTGCCCTTGCCGACGACGGTGACGAACCCGGAATCCAGATGCAGTCCCTCGAGCCGGAGTCCGCGCAGTTCGGCGAGCCGCAATCCGCTGGCATAGGCCGTTTCCAACACCGCGTGGTCGCACAGGGAGGAGGGATCCGCTTCGGTCGGCGGCCGGAGCAACCGCGCGATTTCCTCGGCGGCCAGGGATTTTGGGAGCCGCTTCCAGCGGCGTGGCAGGGTCAGGTTCTCGGCGGGATTCGCCGCGACGAATCCCTCGGCCTGGCAAAAGCGGAAGAACGCCCGCAACGCCGCCACCTGCAGGTAAAGGCTCGAGGAACTGAGCGTCTTCCCTCGCGATCCATCCTTGGCCTGTCCCTCGAGTTTCCGCGCGCGTTCGTGCTCGAGGTATTCCATGAGGTGCGCGAATTGGATCTCGCCCGCCGAAGCGATCCCTTGCGAGCCCGTCCACGCGGCGAACCTGCCGAGCAACGCCGCATAGGTCCGCTGGGTATTGGGCGATTGCCCGCGCTCGTGGCGGACATGAACCAGGAATTCCTCGACCAGCGGCGCGATCACGCCCCGTGAATGCCCCGCGGCGCCCCATGGCACAAGCTTTTGGACGAAGGGACAGGGAGTCGGGCGCAAGGACCGACACGCCGGCTTCCTTCGCCGTGCCCCTTTGCCCTCACGGTCCCGCAGTCACCCACGGCACCGCGAACTCCGCGTGCCGGATCCGCCCGCCATGGCCGTCATGCGCGCTGTAGGTCGCATGCAGCCGGCCATCCTTCGTCTGGATCACGCTCGGGTACGACCACGCTTCCCCCGATTCCACGGGTGCCGTTTCCAACGCCCGCCGCGACGGCCATGTCCGCCCCTCGTCGCGCGACAACCATACCGCCAGCCGGTTTCGTCCGTCCTCGGTGTCGTTGCCGATGTAGAGCCAAGAGCCATCGGCCAACCGGATCACCTCGGCGCCGGAACCCGGATTCGGGATCTCGCCGTCGTGCACGTTCGTCCACGTTTCCCCGCGGTCGCGCGATTCGGCGACGATCAACCGCTTCGGCGGCGCGCCATTGTCGCGCATGAACGCCACCAGCACCCCGTCGGAACGCCGCAGCACGCTGGGTTGGATGTTGCCGCCGCCCACGATCGGATGGCTCGCGTGCCAATGCGCCCCGCTGTCGTCGCTGATCGCCATCAACGAACAGGAAAAGCCATCGTGGTACAACGGCACCAACAAACGCGTGCCATCGATCACCTGGGGATGGGCCCGGGTCATCCAGCCGAGGCGACGGTAGAGTTTGTCCCCGGCGTGGTGTTGCATGGCGTCGAGGTACTCCTGCACCTCCCGCCGCGTGGTTTGGCTCCACTCGGCGTGGCCCGCCGCCGCCGCCGTCATCTCGGGCAGTCGTGCCTTCATCGTGGCGTCGAATTCCGGTCCCGGCGTCACGTGCAACACCCCGGTCCGTTCCCAGCGCGGCACGCCCGGACCCCGGAAGTCGCGGCTCACCTGCACCTTCATCAATGCCGATTCCCACGTGTTCGCGAGGATGGTCGGGTAGAGCAGCCAAAGGCGGGCGGACCCGTCGACGAACATCGTCGGGTTGGTGTCCGGGTAACCGGGCGTGTCGGCAAGGGTGAAGCGCGGGCTCCAGCGGATGCCGCCTTTCGTCCGCACCCCGCGGGCACCCTCGATCCGCACGTCGTCCGCCTTGCGTTCGCCCGAGCCATGGAACCAGCACGCGAGGAGTTGGCCGTCGGCCACCTCGACCACGCAGGACCCGTGGTTGTGCCAACGCTCCGTCGGGAAGATGTCCTCGGCCCGGTGGAGCGGCATTGCCAAGCGGTCGGCAAGCCCCCGCGGAATGCCCATGGCGAGCACCCACAGGAGGAGCGCGCACCGGACTCTGCCGGGAACTCGCATCGGGAAGGGCGCGCCGCTCAGCGGAGCAACTGTTTCTCGAGGTAACTCACCGTTTGCCGGACATTCGCGTCCACTTCCATCCGGTCGCGCACCTGACGGCATGCATGCAGCACGGTCCCGTGGTCGCGTCCACCGAAGGCGTCGCCAATCGATGCGAGCGACGACTCGGTGAGTTGGCGCGAGAGGAACATGGCCACCTGCCGGGGAAACGCGATGTTCTCGGGGCGCCGCTTGCTGGTCATGTCGGCGAGCCGGATGTCGTAGTGCTCGGCGACGCGTTTCTGAATGAAATCGATGGTGACCGTCTGCCGGCCTTCTTCCTGGAGGATCTCGCGGAGCAACGATTCGACGGTCTCGAGGGAGAGGGGTCGCCCGGTGAGCTGCGCGTAGGCGGCGACGCGGGTGAAGGCGCCCTCGAGGCGCCGGACATTGGTCCGGATGCGGGCCGCGAGGAAGTTGGAGATCTCCTCGGGGAGATGGAACCCGTAGGCCTTTTCCTTTTTGCGCAGGATGGCGAGGCGGGTCTCGCCGTCGGGGGCCTGCACGTCCGCGGTCTGGCCCCATTCGAAGCGCGAGATCAGGCGGTGTTCGAGTCCGCGGATCTCGTTGGCCGGCCGGTCGCAGGAGAGAACGATCTGTTTGCGGGCCTCGTGCAGCGCGTTGAACGTGTGGAAGAACTCTTCCTGGATGCGCTCCTTGCCGGCGAGGAACTGGATGTCGTCGACCAGCAACAGGTCGAGCTGGCGGTAACGCCGGCGGAATTTGAGCAGCGAGTTGTTTTGCAGCGCGTCGATGAACTCGTTGGTGAAGCGCTCGCAACTCAGGTACGCCACGCGGGCGCCCTTCTTGTTCTGGAGGACATGGTGCCCGATCGCGTGCAGCAGGTGGGTCTTTCCCAATCCCACCCCGCCGAACAGGAACAGCGGGTTGAACGATTTGCCCGGGTTCTGGGCGACGGCCAGCGCCGTGCCGTGCGCGAACTGGTTGTTGTTCCCCACCACGAAGGTGTCGAACGTGTTGTTCGGGTTGAAAGGCGGTTCGTCGCGCTTCGCGGGCTCCGTTTCCGCGAGGGCCAGTGCCGCCGCGGGGACTTCCACCGCGATCCCCGCCGCTTCGGGAGTGGCCGGTGCCGCCGGACGCAGGCTGACATCGACGACAAACTCAACTTGCATCGGCCGCACCGCGGCACGGCTCACCACCGATCGCAGCAGGTCGAGGTAGTTGTCGCGGAGCCAGAGTTCGCAGAACTCGTCGCCAACCGCGAGACGGAGCGAATCACCCTCCATCGAATGCGCCCGGACCGGGGCAAACCACAGCGAATGAATCTCGGCCTTGAGCATGCCGCGCAGGAGGTCCTGGGCGGCCGACCAAATGGCATCGGCGGTGACGGTGATCAACGGGGGCAAGGGTTGGCGGGTTTGCGCCGAAAACAAGGGTTTATTCACCTGTCGTTGTTACCGAGGTGTAACCGACAACAGGAAAAGCGCTTGCGGCGGGATTCCCGGGATCGAATTCCCGGTTCCGGCCGTCGTGGCGCGACGCCCAATCCGGCTCGGCGTCCTATGCAACTCGCTTGTCATCAATGGTTGGCGGGTAGTGTGTTGTCTCGCGCCGACGCAACGTCCGAAGGGGACTAACCCGAAGGCCATTGCGCGGAGCGACAGGCTTTTAGGGCAGAGGTCCGCGAATCGACGAGGCAAACATATTCGCCATTGTTCCCAAGTTGTTCACAGCCCTAAATCTCGCGAAATTACGCGTGTTCCATTCGATTCCATGGCGCCGGCATTTCGGGCTTGCAACGGACCCGAAAAGAAGCGGCGACAGCCCGGTGTCCGGGGTGTGTCGATCCCAACCGCTTTTCGTCGCGGATTCCCATCGATTGCCGTCGCCATTTCCTCCGTTTGGGCATCGCCGGATCCCGTTCCAGAGGGCATTGCCGGTGGCGGTATTGTCGGCCGGACAGAAAAAGAACTTGAGACCTGACCGCCGCGCCTCTATCTCCGGGGGCGCATTGCCCGCGTGGCGGAATTGGCAGACGCGCTAGATTCAGGTTCTAGTGAGTAACATCGTACAGGTTCAAGTCCTGTCGCGGGCACCAATCTTCTCGACCCCTCCTCCCCGGAGGGGTTTTGAGTTTCAGCCGCCCCGCCGGCGGAAAGCCGGCGTGGCGATCGGGTTTCCCGATGCGCAAGCGCGGTCCGCGCTTCACCGCGCATCCCTTGAGCCTCGTGCGGTCCGTCGCGCCATGCTTTGCTCGCTCGAGCCATGGACAAGGACATCCTCTTCCTGCTGAAACACGACTTTGCCGACGGCAACCTCCCCGCGTATTACTGCCCCGAGTGCGCGGAGTTGAACGGCGTGTTGCACTATTACCCGGGACTCCGTCACCGGATCGAGGTGCGTTACGTTGATTTCCAGCGTCCGCGCCCAGAGATCGTGGCGTTGCTGGGCGAGGCCAACCAGTCCTGCCCCGTGCTGGTGATCGGGAATCCCGCGTCCGACGCGGCGATCGGATCCAAGGTGGGCGCGGATGGTCGTGCCCGGTTCGTCGCCGGGGCACGGGATATCGGGGAATACCTGTCGCGGGCCCATGGCACCGGGCGCCCCCATTGAGGCGCGCGGGCAGTGCCGGCACCGTGGCGTTCGCTTCCAATGGTGCCTTGCGGGCGGGCGCCCTCTTCGGCGCAATGACCCGATGAACTCCCCGCGGATCCGCCTTCTCCTGTTCCTCGTCGTCGTCCTGACGACAGGGAACCTTTTGCGCGCCGCGCCGCCCAACATCTTGGTGATCGTCTCCGACGACCAAGCGTGGACGGACTACGGGTTCATGGGACATCGCGAGATCCGGACGCCCCATTTGGACCGGTTGGCTTCCGAGTCCCGTCGGTTCACGCGCGGTTATGTGCCCTCCAGCCTTTGCTGCCCGAGTCTCGCCTCGCTCATCACCGGCAGATACCCGCACCAGCATGGGATTACCGGCAACGATCCGCCCCTGCCCTCGGGGCCGTCCGGCGGTGCCAAGTACCAATCCCCGGAGTTCGTCGCCGGACGGCAACGGCTCAACGCGAGGATGGACGAAAGCCCCGCGTTGCCCCGCCTGCTGGCGGGCGCCGGGTATCGGTCCTTCCAGTCAGGGAAATGGTGGCAGGGAAACTTCCGTCACGGCGGATTCACCCATGGCATGACCCGCGGCGAGGATGCGGGCGGGGGCCGACATGGCGACGACGGCCTGCGCATCGGACGCGAGAC
Organism: Verrucomicrobiota bacterium; assembly: GCA_008933025.1. Classification (GTDB taxonomy): domain Bacteria; phylum Verrucomicrobiota; class Verrucomicrobiia; order Limisphaerales; family UBA9464; genus UBA6176. Next base: position 3,870 of record WBXI01000010.1, on the reverse strand, counting down.
CCTGCAACCAATCGGGGACTTCATCGACTCGGCCCAGAAGGACGGCCTGCCGTGGTTTGTCGTATGCCCCGATGCTGCCGCACGAACCCCACAACCCGCCGGAGCGGTTTCTGGCCCGGCATCGGGACTCGGCGCCGTCCCTCCACGTGGCCCGATACCGCGCGATGGTGGAATGGTTCGACGAAACCTGCGGGCAGTTGCTGGCGGATCTCGACCGCCGCGGGGTGGCATCGAACACCCTCGTGGTCTACGTGACGGACAATGGGTGGATCCAGTCGCCGGATCGCCCGGGATACGCGCCGCGGTCCAAGCAGTCGCCTTATGACGGGGGCTTGCGGACACCGATTCTCCTGCGATGGCCCGGGCACATCCGGCCGGCCGTCGTCGACCAACCGGTGAGTTCCATCGACGTGCTGCCGACGCTTCTGAAGCAAGTCGGCATCCGGATCCCCGAGGACAGCCCCGGCGTGGACTTGCTCGACGATCGCGCCGTGCGCTCGCGCAGGGCGGTGTTCGGGGCCTGCTTCGCGCACGACATCCCCGATCTCGATCGTCCCGAGCGGGGGTTGCGGTGGCGGTGGATGATCCGGGATGGATGGAAACTCATCGTGCCCGATCCGGTCCGGGAGCCGGCGGGAACCGTGGAGTTGTATCGAATCGACCGGGATCCCTTCGAGGAGCGCAATCTGGCGCTGGACCAGAGCCGGATGGCAAACCGCTTGCGCCGCGACCTTGACCGGTGGTGGAAAGGGCCGCTGCCGTGACCCCGGATGGATACCGGCCCCCAACCCAGCCATGAAAACATTCCGTCGATCTATATTCGCCCGGCATTCGGGGTTCACGCTGATCGAACTCCTCGTGGTCATCGCCATCATCGCGATCCTCGCCGGCATGCTGCTGCCGGCCCTCGCGAAGGCGAAATCCAAGGCGCGGGCCACCGCCTGTCTCTCGAACATCCGCCAGTGGGGCATCATCTGGAACCTCTATGCCTCCGACCATCGGGACCAGTTGCCGACGGGCTTGTCGGTCGGATGGTCCCGCGGGGAATGGCTGAACGCCCTGCAGGCGCACTGGAGGCGGAAAGCCGAGTTGCTGCTGTGTCCCGAAGCCACCAAGCGCCGCAAGGGGCCCGATGGCCGGACGTTGCTGGAACACGGCGGCATCAACGGCGCGTACGTCATGGGGACCGGTTCCAACGCGACCAACGAGGTTGCCAGCTATGGCATGAACAACTGGGGCTACAGCGCCCCGACCGACATCCAGGGCCGGACCAAGGCCTGGCATTGGGGCTCCATCAATGTTCCCGGCGATGCCTCCAACATTCCCCTCCAACTGGATTCCATGTGGCGTGGCGGTGGTCCTTGGTATGGCGATCCCATCACCTATGCCCCTTCGAACAGGCCCGGCGACTATTCCCAGGAGAGCAACTTCGAGGCATACGAGATGCAGCATTTCGCCTTTGGCCGCCACGACCGGCGCAACCAGATCCTGTTCTTCGACGGCTCGGCCCGGGGCACGCAGGTCCGCAACCTTTGGAGCCTCAAATGGCACAGGGAATGGGATGTCGAGGCGTATAGGACCAAGGTGCAGTTCCCGGGTTGGATGAAGTAGTTCCGGGTCGTACCTGTACATTGGACATCCGGACGCCGGTGGACGCCGCGATGCGCCGGCAATGCGTACGGATGGACGCCGGCGCGTGGGCCGGGATCGCCGTTGTCCAATGCACAGATACGACCCCGTTGGCCCCTGTCGACGCGGGTTATTGGCGGAGGCCGGTCAGGATGCGTTGGATCTGTTCCCGATGGATGCCCATGTGGGCGCCGGACAATGCGTGCCAACCGGCCGCGTCCAACGGGCCGAACCAAGGATGCGGAAATTTCAGCGCGGAATCCAAGTCGGGTGCCGCGGCCACCGCGGCCAGATAGGCGTCGCAAGAGTCCTCGTAAGCCGCGACCACCGCCTCGGTGATCCCTTGGCCGGGTTTGACGGCGGCGGTACTGGCCACGCCTTTTGGCGCCACGCCTTTCGACAGTGCATCCACCACGCGGGTGATCTCGCCATTCACGATCCGCAGGTGATCGAGTGTCATCCACACCGACCAGTTGCGACTGCTGTCCTCGAGACCCCGGGGACGTTCGATCAGGACCCGGCGGGAACCGGACCCGGCGTCGCAGGAGAGCACCAATGCCCGGATCAACCCGCGTTCCCGTTGGAAACGGGCGGTGAATGCGTCCCGGTTCCCGCCCCATCGCCGCAGTCGGAAGAGAAGTCTGGCAATCTGGAGTTCGGGCGTGGGCAGTCCGGCTCCCGGCGGGGCGAGTTTCGGTTCGGAGTCGGCGTTGTTGCGAGCGACCATGGCGGTAGACTGTCACGCCCCGGTGCGATTGGGCCACCAGCGTGTTTGCGACCTCCGTCGGTCCCGCGTGCGGGAGTTGTCGGGTCTCCCAGTTGGCTTGCCGGGGCGTCCCGTTCGTCCCGTCGAAACGTTTTCCCGATTCGAAGTGGGGATGGGTGGCACGCGCGTCTCGGAATCTCCCTCCGCACCCCGTCGTGCCCCGGGGTCATTCCCGGTCCCACATCCAGCGCGGGTCCCATTTGTCGTTGCCCACGCCGACGATCGAATCGCCCCGGGCCACGTCGCCGCCGGCGGTTTTCCCCGGAAAATACTGGAACCCCACCTTGCTGACCTTGGTGGCCGACGAATGGCCGTCGGCCCAACTCATCATCGCCGACCCGGCGTGTCGGTTGACGACGCGGTAGGGATTGTTGATGGCATAATCGGGATGGCTGGGGGTGAGGAAATAGAGGAGTTGGGCCCCCTTGACCTCGGTCCATAGGTCCGGGTCTTTCTCGGTGGGATTCCGGACTTTCCCGGCATCCGCGAAGACGAGCGATTCGGTGGGGTTTTTGACGGAGGAAAGCTTGAGGGTGCCGAGTTTGTCGCCGGCCCAGGGCGAATAGCTGAATTCGATGTGGTTCATGCCGATGCCAAACCGTCCCTGCCCGGTGGCCTTGGGCGTGCCCTGCACCACGCCGGACTGGTTGGTGCCGGTGACGCTGGGACAATCCACGCCGTTCTTGGCGGGCAGATAGGACCGGAGGAGATCGGGCCACCAGATGGTGGAACCGCCGGGCACGAAGGCGTTGGCAGGCGGCGTTCCGACGACCTCGAGGGGCACCATGTTGTCGCGGTTGTCCTCGGCATACATCACGAATGCCAGGCCGATCTGGCGACCATTGCTGAGGCACCGCATGCCCTTGGCCTTTTCCTTGGCCCGGCCAAGCGCCGGCAAGAGCATCCCGGCGAGGATCGCGATGATGGCGATCACCACCAGCAGTTCGATCAGCGTGAAAGCCCCGGACCGCGAGCGTCCCGGGGAAAGGTTGGGTGGGAATTTCATCGGCCGGGCTGGATTCGGAGCATGGTGGCGAGGTCGTCGAAGACGGGCAGCACCGGGTCGGGTGACGGCCAATGCATCAGGTGTCCCTTCCCGGGAATCCGGATGCGTTGGCAGCCGCCGGGAACCGCGTCGAAGAGTCGGGCATCCTCGTCGGTCAAGGCACCCCCGAGGGCGGGGTCGCCTTGGAGTAGAAAGACGGGACAACGGATGGCACCGATGTTCGCGGGCACGTCGTAGCCCTCCAGCCAACGCCCCGAGGGAAGGCTCCGGAAGACCCCGGGGTCCACGGTGGACAGGCACTCGGCACCGAACCGGAGCGAGGCGGCGTCCCGCAACTGTCCCAGCGGGACCCAACCGCCGGTCGGCGAGGGGATCGGGATCGCGGCGAGGCGTTCGACGAGCGGCGCGGCGGAGGGCGTCTCCAGGAGATCGCGGACGCCGCGGAAATAATGTTCCCAGAACGATCCCT
>WBXI01000009.1 GCA_008933025.1 Verrucomicrobiota bacterium | reverse complement strand
GTCAACTACCGGATGATGCACGGCAAAACATCCCCGATCCATCACGACGGGAAGGATCTCTTCGTGGGCATGCCGAATCCCTTCCTCGCCACCCGCTACCACTCGCTCGTCGCCAAACGCGACTCGATGCCGGAGGTCCTCGAGGTCACGGCCTGGACCGCCGAGGACGAGGTCATGGGACTCCGCCACCGCCATCTGCCGATCTGGGGCGTCCAGTTCCATCCGGAGAGCATCCTGACCGAACACGGCCGCACCATCCTCTCCAACTTCCTCAAGCTCGGCTGACCCGGTCCACCGGCGGTGCCGCTCACCGCTCACCGCGCCCCGGGCAAAGCCTCGTGGCAAAACAACGAGCTCCATTCCCGGGCCTCCGCGCGTTCGGCGGGCTCGCCGCCCCGGATTTCCAATCGTCCGTTGCGCAACCGCACCACCCGGCTGCCACCGAACACCGCCACCACCTCGAGTTCCACGTCCATGGGAAACACAACCGTCCATCGATGCTTCATGCCCGCGATGTTGCACCCGGGGGTCGGACATCGGCGGGGTTAGCCTGCGCACGCCGCGTTTTTGTTCGCCGCACCCTCGGCGCGCGTTATCGGCATGGTTCCGCGTCCCGACGGCGGCGACCCCGGTTGCGGCCGGCGTCCCAGGATGGACGATGTGTCCCCCTCGCGCCCGCCCGCCTCACCAATCCTCGACGGAGCGACGCACGACCGGAAACATCGCCTGGGCTTGGCGCATCATGCCGAGGTCGTTGGGATGGACGCCGTCGACGGTCCCCTCCCCGTCCGTACCCAGCAGCATCGCCCCGTCGATCCATGCCAACCGGAAATCGCCGGCATCCCGCAGTACTTTGGCAGCCTTTTCCTGTGCCATGGAACCGGGGGTGGGATGGCGTTCGGGACGGATATTCGATTGGGCGACCAGGACGATCGGCACCCGGGGCCGGGCCGCGCGAAGCGTTTTCACCAGGCTCACCACCCGGCGCTCGACCTCGGCCGGTTCGAGATCGGTGATGTTCCACACGCAGTCGATCACAAAGGCCGCGGGGTCCAGTTCGGCAAGCATTCCCACCACGCCGGGTTCCATCCGGCCGGCACCGGAGAATCCCAGATTGACGACCGGTCGGTCCAACATCCGGCCCAGAATCGCGACATGCGCGAGACCGGGCCGGGATGCGCATCCGCCCTGCACGATGGACGTGCCGTAGAACACCACGGGACGCTGCAAATTCGCGCGGCGCGCCTGCGCGGGCCGGATTTCGGCACCGGGCTCGATGCCGATCTCGAGTTTTTCGACGCCGTTGTAGAGCGGCAGGTAGAGGAGGCATTCGTGGGCATTGGTGGACGCTCCCAGATCGAAGCCCGCGAGGTTGTTTTCCCGGCCCACCGGACGCCCGTTCTGGACGAACGTCCATTTTTGTCCCGCCCCGCGCTGGTACAGGTCCACGCCGCCCACGCCGGTCGCCGGCATGTGGGGCATGGCGAGGCTTGCGTCGGCCAAGGTCCACCGGACCTGCACCCGATCGGCCGTGGTCTCGAAACGAACCGCGAGGCCCGCGCTATGCCGGGCCAATCCCCACACGGATTCCGGAACCCGGTCCTTGGCGTCGGAAGGCAGTCGATGGTACGGCGACGCGGTGTTGGTCCAACCCCGGCCCTCGATCTCGAACTCGGTGGCGGCGTGCCAGACTGGCGCGGCGCACGCCGCGACCGCCGAGAAAAGCAAGTGGACGAGTGCCAGAACGCCGGTGGAAAACTTCACGTGGCATCCTGTGCCCCCGGGCCTCCGCCAGCAAGGCCGGGGTCACGACGGCGCGGGATGCCGGCCGGCCCATGGCCATGGCGAGCCCGCTGATCCGGCCGAGGCGGAAGCCCATGCGGGATGCATCAGGGCGGCGGCAACGCCGCCATGACGGCCCGGTAATCGGTCTTGCCGGTGCCCAGCTTGGGTATCTCGTGCATTGCCTGCAGTTCGCGCGGCGCGCACAGGTTGGTCAGCCCTCGACTCCGGACGGCCTCGCGCACCTCGGCCAGCGTGAGCCGGGGCTCGTTGGTCACCGCGAGCAGCTTTTCCCCCTTGTCCTCGCACGGCAAGGCGACGACGACCACCTCGCAGCGCGTGCCATACTGCGGGAACGCCCCCGCCAACGCGTCCTCCACCGCCGTGAGGCTCACCATTTCCCCGCTCACCTTCGCGAACCGCTTCATCCGCCCCAGCAGGTACACGTAGCCGTCCTCGTCCACGCGCGCCAAGTCGCCCGTGTCGTACCAACCGCCCAGGGCCTTGAACTTCTCGTTGGGTTCGGGATTGAGGTATCCCTTCATCACGTTCGCGCCGCGCACGAACAATCGCCCGCCCTCCGCGATGCCCTCCACGGGCTCGAGCCGCCATTCCATTCCGGGCAGGAAACGTCCCACGGATCCAAACTTCGGCTCCATGCGCGAGTTGGCGCAGATCACCGGACTGCACTCCGTCGCGCCGTAGCCCTCGAGGATGCGGACCCCGAATTTCCGCGCCCATACCTGCGCGGTGGCTTCCTGCACCTTCTCCGCGCCGCCCACCAGGAACTTCAGGCTGTTGAAATCGTAGGCGTGCGCGCGGCGGGCGTAGCCGTTGAGGAAGGTGTTGGTGGCCGCGAGCACCGTGCAGGCCTTGTCGTAAACCAGCGCCGGCACCACCCGGTAATGCAGGGGCGACGGGTACAGGAACACGTAGAGTCCGCGCACCAGCGGGAACAGGGTGCATGCCGTCAGCCCAATGCTGTGGAACAACGGCATCGCGTTGAAAAAGCGCTCGTGGTCCGTGACGTCCATGTGGACGTCGAATTGACGGATGTTCGCCAGCAGGTTGCGGTGCGTCAGTTCGACGCCCTTCGGCACCCCTTCCGAGCCCGACGTGAACAGGATCACCGCCCCATCGTCCGGCGCCGCGCGCATCCCCCGGAATTTCCCGCCGCAGGCAACACGGTGCCGCAACGCCGCCGCCAGCTTGGTGCCGGCCGATATCCCCGCCCGCACGTCCTCCAGATGGATGATCGCGATCCCGGCCTCGGCGACTTGCTTCAGGTCGAGCTTCGCCTTCTCGAGGAATGCCCGCGAGGTGATCAGGTGGCGTATCCCCGCCAGCTTCGCGCAGGTCAGCATCACCGGGATCCCGGTGCTGAAATTCATCACCGCCGGCACCCGACCCGCCGCCCAGAGGCTCAGGATCGTCAGCGGCATCGCGTTCACGTTCGGCAGCAGCACGCCGACGCGCGAGCCCACCGGCGACGCTTCCAGCAACCGGGCCCAGCACGACTCCATCGCGTCCACGGCCGTCATCAGGCGCCGGTAGTCGAGTTCGGTCCAAGTGACGTCCTCCAGCGCCACGTGCCCGGGTCGGTGGCCCGCCGTTTCCGCTACGGCCGCCAACACGTGGCTGGGACCGAATTCGGTCTCCGCTTCCAACCGTTGCCCCACCATCCGGTCCCGCAGCCACGCCGTCATCTTGCGGCGCGCGACGGCGTTGGAGATGCCCGTCAACTTCGGCGGCACGAGGGCGTCGGCGAAGTGTGCCGAAACCTTCGGGAACCACTGGGTCCAGCCGTTGTGCCGCACGAACGGGACCCGCACCGCGTTGCGCAGGTAGCAGGTGATGACCCTCGCGCCGGTCTTGTGCAGCAGGAATCCCGTGCCGTCGTACAGCTTCATCATGGCCCCGGTGAGCGTGATCCGTCCCTCGGCAAACAACACCAGTCGCCCGCCCTTCCCCAGGAATTCCGCCATGTGCTTCGCCGCGTAGGGCGAGGTCGTGTCCACCGGGAAGGTGCGCGCGTTGACCATCATCTTGCGATGGAACCAACTCGCGTCCGCCGTCGTGGCGCTGGTGACGAATTTCCAGTCGTCCTCCAGCACCGCGACCAGGAAAGCCCAGTCGAGCCACGACACGTGGTTCGGCACCAGCAGCACCGGGCCCGGCGTGTCCAGCACGGCGGTGTTGTACGCGCGAAACCGGAACACGATCCGGACCAGCAATCGGATGATGAATTTCATGATGTTTTCCCAACCCCGCCGTAATCCGGACGCGGACCTTGCCGTCGCCATCCCGCGATGGCCAACCATGCGGCAAGCAGTGCCGTCGCCGCCACTGCCACGGGCCCCAGCCATGCATCCCATGGCACCCGGCCCGGTCCCGCGAGGTGCAGGGTTCCGGCAATGGTCTCCCCCTGCCCGGGGAATCCCGCCCGGGCCGTCTCGATCCCCCGGGCATCGTGGATCCCGGAAATTCCCGAGGTCGCCACCCGCGCCAACGGCAGTCCGTACTCCACGCCCCGCAGGCGCGTGATCCGTGCATTCAAGGCGTGTTCGTCCGGGCCCCATGCCTCCGCGTCCATCGCGATCACCACCAGCGCTTCAGCGCCCGCACGGACCAATCCGTCCATCACGCGCCGGTAACCCGCGTCGTAGCACACCGCGATCCCAAGGCGGCCCCATGGCGATTCCCAGACCTTCTGGGTCGCCGCGGGAAGGCCGTCCCGGAAGAACGGGATCGGGACCGATTTCGCCTGGGTGAATTCGACGGCGCCCGAGGGGCCGACCACGAAGGCGGTGTTGCGGAACGGCGTGCCCTCCGTCGCCCCGCCCCTCAACGTGGCCGAAACCGGGCCCCCGCCTTGTGGCACCGCGACCGACTCGGTCCCGCCGACCACCAGCCAACGTCGGTGCTCCCGGCACCAACGGCGCAGGGACTCCGGCGGCGGCCCGTCCAGCGTGTATTCGCCGAGCACGATCAACTCCGCTTCCGGATGCCTGGCCAACACGCGCCCGAGGCCGGCCAGCACCTCCGGCATGGCCGGTGTTTCCAACTGCAGGCCCGCCACCGCGACGGACCCACCCGACCGCGGGGTCGCCGGCGGCCCGGCGACACCCCACGCCATCGCCAGTCCCACGGCGACCGCCAGCACCGCCACGAACTTCTGTGCCCCGCGCAGCCCTTGCCGCGGATCCCCGGCCAGTCCAAGCGCCAACGCCACGACCGAGACGGCCAGGGCACCGGCACCGTAGACACCCGCGCCATGGAGCAGACCCGGATAAGGATCCAGTGCCTCGCCCACCGTGAACCACGGGAACCGCAGCCACCACGCCTCCGAACGCAGGTACTCGACGCCCATCCAAAGCACCGGCGCGGCTGCGAGCGCCATCCGCATTCCCCACCGCGATTCCACGGCCCGCAGCAGCAGCACGAACCATCCGTGGAACGACGCGAGGATCGTCCAGAGGATCGGAGCGGCGATCGACACCGTGACGCCTCCCGCGGGAATTCCGAAAACCGTCCAGAGGAATCCGAAGCGCGGCACGATGACCGCCAATCCGGCCAGCGTCCCGAGCCAGAACGCGGCGCGCGGGGAACGGGCACGCCGGAGTTCCATCGTCAACGCGAGATGGACGAGGACGAATCCCGCGAGTGCCGGACGCGCGAACGCGATCTGGTAGGCCGCCCCCGCGCCCAGCGCACAGCCCGCGAGCACGGCCGACCCGGGCCCGGCGGCGACGTCCTGTTTCGAATCCGCGTTCATGGCGATTGGACCCTGCCGGCGGCATTCCGTCACCGCCCGGCCGCCCCCGTCCGCGGCAGCGTCGGGAAACGGAGCCACGCCGCGACCAACGACACCAAGATCGCCAGCACCAGGAACACCCCGCCCGAACTGATCGGGAAGGCGAACCACGCCGCGGATTTCGAGCAGACCAGCACGATGCCGCCGGCAAGGAGCATCCCGAGGTTGTCGCAGAGATTCTGCACCGCGATCGTCTTGCCCAGCCGGGTGGGATCCGATTCCGACTGGAGCGCCGCGTTGAGGGGGATGAGGAACAGTCCGGCGGCAAGACCCGTCGCCACCAGAAGGCAGAGGACCCACGGAAAGAGCCGGAGCGGCCCGGCATCGACGGCCAGACCGCGCCAGAACCCGAGGCGTTCGACGGACCAAAGCATGAGCAGGGTGGCCACCAGCGCGAAGCCGTAGCGGCGGATGCAACCGAGTTCGCCGACCTTGTGCAGGCGGCCCGCGAGGATGCTTCCGCTCATGACGCCGACGCTGAGCCAGAGTCCGAGCAGGGAGACCTGGAGGTTGTTGGGGAGGTGCAGCACGCCCAGGCCCCACGCCTGGAAATTGATCTTCATGGCGGCGCCGCAAACCCAGAACAACGCGGTGCCCACCAGCACGCGGCCGAGTCGGGGTGCCGTGAGCAACCCCGCGGCATGGGTGCCGAACTCCGCGATGCTCGGCGCAAGCCGCGTCCCCGGGTTCGAAGGCGACCGGTCCATCGCGAGGTTCAGCAACAGCGAGGCGCCGAAAATCGCGGCCAGGACGACGTAGCAGACCACCAGGGACAAGCGGTCCACCATGAACGCGCCCGCGACGGCTCCCGTGATGATCGCGCTCAGGGTCAGCAACTCCACCATCCCGTTGGCCTTCACGAGCCGTTCGGACGGGAGGATCTCGGGAAGGATGCCGTACTTGGCCGGCCCGTAGAAACACGAGCCGATGCCGACGATGACGTACCCCGGCGCCTGCCAGATGTAGCCGAACCAGATGGAGAGACCGCACACCAGCGTTCCCAGGAGTTTCACGGCGTTGCCGCCGGTGAGCCACGTCGTCTTGGCAAAGCGGTCGTTCAGGTAGCCGGCGAGCGGCGCCAGCAGGATGTACGGGATGAAAAGCAGGCTGGTGTACAACGCGCTGCGTTCCCGCAACGCCGACTCGGTGATGGCCCCGTGCTTCTGCATCACGGTCAGTTGCCCGATGATCACCGCGAGGATCGCGTTGTCGCCGAACGCGCTGAGGAACTGGCTCGACAACAGCAGCGGGTAATTGCGGGTGGATTTCATGTGGGACGGGACGCCGGAATCGGCCCGGACTGAACCACGCGGTCGATGCGATTGGAAGCCGTCACCCCCGCGTTGTACCGGCGACCCGGCACCGGGCGGGAATCGATTGTTCCGATGGACACATCGCCGCGCCCCGTCCCGAAGCGAGCCGGCCCGCCCCGGATGCCGATCGGCGACCCGTTTCCCCCGCTCTGCCGTCTTCCAGTCGCCGGCGGATTCTGGTCTTCTCCGGGCGCGCCCTTGAAAACACTCCACTGGCATTTGATCCGGCAGACGACGGGCACCCTCGTGGTCACCGTGGTCGTGTTCACGTTCGTGCTGCTGCTCGGGAACGTCCTGAAGGACGTGCTCGACCTGCTTGCGACGGGCAAGGCCTCGGCCGGGTTGGTGTTCCGCGCGATCGTGCTGCTGGTCCCGTTCGCCCTGGCGTTCGCGCTGCCCATCGGGATGCTGACCGCCACGCTGCTGGTATTCGGACGCCTGAGCACCGACGGCGAGATCACGGCGATCCGCGCCGGCGGCATCAGTCTCGTCGCCGCCGTGGCCCCGGTGCTGGGCTTGTCCGTCCTGCTCGGCGCGGTGTGCGCCCTGTTCAATTGCCACGTGGCCCCCGCCTCGCGCGTCGCCTTCAAGGAACTCCAGAACGAGGTCATCCGCGCCCGCGGCTTCGCCGGCATCGCCGAGGGGCGCTATCTCGATTTCGGGTCGCTCACCCTCTACGCCAAGGAAGTCCGGGGCACCAACCTCCGCGACGTGATCGTGTACCAGGTCGCCAACGGCCGGCGCCAACTCGACCTGTGGGCGCCCTCCGGCGAGTTTACCACGGACTCCAATGGCTGGCCCCAGTTGCTGGTGCTCCGCGACGCCCAGGGCCTCGCCATGGCCAACCCTTTCTACGCCGCCGAATGGCCCACCAACCTCGCGTCGCTCCGGCCCGAGTCCATCGCGGCGCCGAAACCAAGCGACATGACCTTCCGGCAGTTGCGCGCCGAATTGGCCGCGCGGCGCGCGGCGGATGGCAACGTCACGCCGATCCTCGTGCAATTGCACCGGCAGGCTTCGTTTTCGTTCGCCTGCATCGGGTTCACCTTGGTCGGCATCCCGCTCGGCATCCGCGCGCACCGCCGCGAGACCAACACCGGCATCGCGATGGCCCTGCTGCTCGTCGCGGTCTACTACAGCTTCATCATCGTCGGACAGGCGTTCGACACCCGTGCCAGCGCGCATCCGCACCTGATCCTGTGGATTCCGAACCTCCTGTTCCAGGCCGTGGGCGGTTGGCTGTTGTACCGCGCGAACCGCGGAACCGGTTGATCCGCCCACCGAGTCGACGCGCCGGAGGCAAACCGGCGGCGACGCCCCCATCGCTCCGTGCACGCGCGGACCCTTCCCTTTTGCCGACGGTCCCATAACATCGCCCCAACATGTTTTCGCACGTCGTTGTTTTCTGGATCGATCCCTCCAACCCGACCGCGGCCGACGAGTTGGTCGCCGGTTGCGAGAAATACCTGCGCCCCATCCCGGGGGTCATCACCTTCCACGTGGGCCGGATGGTCGGCAGCCCTCGGCCGGTGGTCGAGCAGACCTACCAGGTGGCATTGAACCTGGTGTTCCCCGACAAGCAGGCGCAGGACGACTACCAGGTCCACCCGCTGCACATCGAGTTCGTCGAGAAGGTGTTCAAACGCGTGTGCAAGAAGGCCGTCATCTACGACTTCGCCTGATCACCGGGCCCCGCCGGGAACGGCGTTGGTCGCACCCCAGCGCCCCACCCCGCCGGCACGCGCCTCGCGGGCGGCCCGACGCAACGCGAGTTGTTCGCAAACGGGCAGCGCCCGCACGCCCTCGGGATTCAACTCGAGCAACCCGTCGCCCACCGCGCCCAGCAGGAGATTCGTGCCGTCGACATAGACGAATCCCAACCCGGTGTGGGTGGCGTTGGTCTGTGTCCAGGCGAACTCGACGGTGCGGCCCGCGAGCCGTCCGGCCAGGTTGGTCCGCGCCGCCGCCGCCCACTGGGACCCTGCCCGGCCCGACGGCACCGCGTTGGTTCCCACGCCCAACAAACCGACGTTCCATAGCCGCTGGTCGGGTCCCCGGAGCTGGATCGATCGTTCCGAAAAGGACTTCACGACGACGGCTTCCATCCGCGGCAAGGCCGGTGGTTGCGACCAGTTGACGCCCCGCCATGTCTCGAATTGGTCGATCCATGGCCGTGCGTGCTCGCGCCGGGACCACAGGAAAATGGCCGCCGCGATCCAACCCGCCGCCACGAGCCACCCGGCGATCCCATGGAACCCGCGGAAGAACGCCGCCCACCCGGGATGCCCGCGCTCCTCGCACCGTCGCGCCGCCCGGATCAGGAGGGCGCGATCGTCCGAAGATGCCGCGTCCGTGTCGATCCCGGTCGGCGCGCCGGGCACGAGGTTGGCAAGCACCGGCGCCCACGAGAGTCCCGCCGCGAGTCCCACGACGACGGCCAGTGCAAAGATGCCGGCCTCGCCGATCTCGGCAGACAGGCCGCCTTGCCCGTGACGCGTGGCCTGGGCCATCAGCCAGAAAAAGAGGGCCGTGAAAACCACCCGGAACGTCACCAGCATGGCCGGACGCTATGGTCCGGCCACGCGGTCGTCCAAGGAAGATGTCGCGTGGGATTTGCGTTCCCTGCGCGTCCCGCCTCCGGTATGCCGCTCGGCGCGATGGGCATTTCCCCGCGGCAGTTCGCCGATCTCCAGCGCCGCCTGGCCGGGCAGCGGCGCGGAACCACGCCCGTCCCCGGGGCCGACACGCACGCCCCGGCCGTCAAATCGATCCTGGGCGTCGACCCGTCGCTGCGCGGCACGGGCTGGGGCGTGCTGGTCGTCGAGGGCCGCCAACCCCGCGCGGTGGCCCACGGCACCATCGCCTGCCCCAAGGGTTGGCCCCGCTCGCGTTGCCTCTTCCGCATCGCCGAGGCCCTGCGCGACGTGTTGCGCGATCACCCGACGGAAGTGTGCGCCATCGAGGGCCTCTTCTACGCCCAGAACCTTCAGACCGCGATCATCATGGGCGAGGCCCGCGGCGCCGCCCTCGCGACCATCGCCGCCTCCGGCATCCCCATCTTCGAAATCCCCCCGGCCAAGGTGAAACAAGCCATCGTCGGCCATGGCGGCGCCCAGAAGTTCGCCGTCGCCAAGATGGTCCAGCGCATGACCGGCCTCGCCGACCTACCCGAACCGGACGCGGCGGACGCCTTGGCCGTCGCACTCGCGTATCTGGGCGAGTCGGGACGTTTCTCGACCCGGCCGCCGAAGCCACTCTGACCGCGACGGACGGTAACCTAACGACGCGGCGCCTGTAGCAAGGCGCATCGTCCATGAACACCCCGCCGAACCGCTCCCCCCGCCCCGCCACCCCGCCCTCCACGACCGGCAGCCCGCCGCCACCCAACCGCCAGCGCGATCCCCATCCGGACGCGTCCGAGGGCGGGCCCCTCACCTTCTCCCTGCAGATCCGGCTCGCCGATTCCCTTCCCCCGGGCGGGATCGACTCGTGGCGCGCCGAGATCGAGGAGGCCGCCGCCCGCGAGAATCTGGAGGAGATCGAGGTTCGCCGCCGTTTGGCGCGCCGCATCCAGGACGAACTCAATGCGGGCCATGGTTCGTGCTGGCTGCGCCAACCGGAAATCGCCGGCATGGTCGCCGAATGCATCCGGGCCTCGCACGGCCACCATCACCAGGTCCGCGCATGGGTCGTCGTCCCCAACCGCGTCCACGCCGTGGTCACGCTCGCGACCGGCGCCGACATCATGGCCTTGGTCCGGCAATGGAAGGCCACCACCGCGCGCGAGGCCGGCCAACGGCTCGATGTCGATCCGCGCGAGTTCTGGGATCGCGGCGCTTTCGTGCGGCCATGCCGGGACGAGACCGACGCCCAATACCGGATCCGCGACGTCGAATTCCTGCCGGTCAACGCCGGTCTCTGCCAACGGCCGTGCGACTGGGAATGGAGCAGCGCCCATCGGCCGCCCGGCCCGCCCCGGCCCGCGGCCCCCGGGCCGGTTCCCGGGACACCGGCCACCCGCCGCCCCGGCCCGATCTGAAACGGCGGTTCAGCGGAACAACTCCGCGAAAAAAAGGCGCATCGCCTCCCACGAGCGCCGGTCGGCGTCCCGGTGGTATTTCGACCCCGGACTGAACGACCCGTCCTCGGCCCACATCGTGAAGCTGTGCACCGCGCCGCCGTATTGCACCAACTGCCAGTCGACCTTCGCCGCCTTCATCTCCGTCTCGAATGCCGACACCTCGGCCGGCGGCACGAACGGGTCGTCCGCGCCGTGCAACGCAAGGACCTTGCACCGGATGTTCCGGGCATCCTCGGGCGATGGGGTGCCGAGCGCGCCGTGGAAGCTCACGACGCCGGCCACGTCCGCGCCCGAACGCGCGAGTTCGAGAGCCGTCGTGCCGCCGAAGCAATAGCCGATGGCCGCGAGTCTCTTCCCGTCGACCCGCTCCATCCCGCGCAATTGGGCGACGGCGGCGGCAACCCGCGCGCGCAGGAGGGGACGGTCGTTCTTGTACTTGCCCGCCAACGGACCGGCCTCCTGCGGCGAGGAGGGACGGACGCCTTTGCCATAGATATCCGCCGCGAAAGCCACGTAGCCGAGTTCCGCCAGCATCACCGCGCGTTTGCGTTCGTAGTCTCCCAGTCCCTTCCATTGGTGGACGACGACCACGCCCGGACGCGGGCCTTTCGCGGCGTCGTCATAGGCCACGAAACCCTCGAGCACGACGTCGCCCTGGCGGTATTCGACGACCTCGGTCTTGATGGCCGCCCGGGCGCCGAGCGCCGCGGCGACGGCAAGGACAAACGCGATTCGATTAAGCATCCCGGAACCCTACGCGATCGGGCCGGCGCGCACCACTCCCGGATACCCGGACGGTCGTTACCGTATGCACCCCACCGTTGCCTCGCGGCGATGCCGGCTTGTGGCGCCGGGAAGGCGCTGGTAGACGATCAACCGCCACCCTGTCACCCCATGCATCCCGCCATCCGAAGCGCCACTCGCCACCACCCCGCCCCCGCCGCGTTCACGCTCATCGAACTGTTGGTGGTGATCGCGATCATCGCGATCCTGGCCGGGATGCTCCTGCCCGCGCTCGCCCGCGCGAAGTCGAAGGCGCTCTCGATCAAATGCATCAACAACGAGAAGCAGTTCAGCATCGCGTTCAAAATGTACGCCGACGACAACGGCGACTCCTTTCCCGTCCACGCAGGCTGGGGCGATTACGGCGGCAAGTACTGGACGAACGCGAACGTCCAGGGCAACGCGGGGTCCTATGGCGGACGGACGCCGGAAACCAACCGACCTCTCAACCGCTACGTCGGCGCGGTCGAATCGTTCCGCTGTCCCGCGGATGCGGGCGACGCGCTCAATCCCCAGGTGAAGACCTGTTTTGCCGGTTGGGGGAACAGCTATCTGGTGCAGTGGGTGGGCGAATCCTTCCGCGTGCAGCACCTCACCGGGGACATCAACGCGCCGAAGGGCTCCCGCGAGGCGACGCCGATCAAGGAGTCCGAAATCGCCCGGAGCCCGGCCAACAAGATCGTTCTGGGCGATTGGCCCTGGCACGCCAACCGGGACATCAACGCCAAACAGAGCGTGTGGCACAACTACCGCGGGAAACGCTACGAGAACATGCTCTTCGGCGACGGCCACTCGGAGAACTTCAGGTTCCCCGCCCAGATGGAACAATGGGGCGGCGTCCCGCCGGATCCCGCGTTCCTGTGGTGGTGAACCCGGCGCGGGGCTTGCCGGCGCCCGAAGCACGGGCGCCCCGGGTCGACGCGCAGCCCGCCATCGGTTGCCGGTTTCCATCCCCCGGTTGCCCTCGGAGGATCCACCGCGGGTTTTCGGTGTCGAAAATGACGGCCGATGACCGTCCCGTGACACTGCGTTCCAGCCCGCTGCCAAGGATGCCATCGATGTTCGGAGAGATCTGTGTGCTGCACCACGCGAAGTCCGGGCCGGAAACGGCCGGGGCGGAAGGCGCGTGGCTGGACGCGGCCGCGGCGGAGGGCGACCCCGGTTGGTTTCTGGAAACCTGCCAACGCCGGGTCATGGTGTTCCCTGGCGGCCATCCTTGGTCGCGGCGAACACCGCCCGAAGGTCTCGATCTCCACCAAGGCACCGATGCCTACCGGTTTCTGCTGCTCTTGGCGACGGGCCTCGAAAGCCGGGTCGCCGGGGAAACCAACATCCTCGGCCAGATGAAATCCGCGTGGTCGCACCATGCCCGCGGCACCCGTTGGCTCCAGTGGCTTTTCGCCGACGCCAAGGAGATCCGTTCGCGATTCCTCTCCCAGATCGGCGGGGCATCGTACGGCCGACTCGTCCAACAACTCCTCCGGCGCCAAGGCGTCGGCCCCGGTGCCACCGTGTTGCTGGTGGGTGCCGGCGCGCTGGCGGCCGAAGTCGCCCCGTGGCTCCGCGGCTGGAACCTGAAACTCTCCAACCGCACCCCCGGCCGCGCCCAGGATATCGCCGGCAAACTCCGCCTCCACCCCGGCAAACCCGTCGAAGTCGTCCCCGGGGACGCCGCCGAGGCCGCGTGGAAATCCGCCGACGCGATCGTCCCCTGCATCCCGTTCGACGATGGGCAGGACGGCGAACGCTGCCGTTGGCTGCGGGATGGCCGCCCGGGAAAGCCCGCGACGACGGTCATCCACCTCGCCGGCGCGCGGCGCGCGGCGGGCGCTTGGACCGAGTTGGCCGGATTTCTTTGTCTGGACGACCTCTTCGAACTGCACGAATCCCTCGACGGCATCCGGGTCCACCGACTGGCACGGGCGCGCCGGGCCTGCGACGAGCGGGCGGACCACCGCGATCTGGGTGCGGCGCTCAGCCTCGCGCACGGCTGGGAAGACCTGTCGGCTTTCTCGCGGGCCGACGCGCGGGAGTTGGCACCGGCATGAGCACGACGGAACCCGCCGCCAGCCCATCCGGAATCGAGGGTCGACTGGACGGGGAACGCGGGGGGACGATGCTGTCCCCGATGAATCCGCCGCGACGAGCCGAACCCCGTGCGCAGACACGGTTGCGGGCCGTGGTGTTTCTCCAGATCGGCTGGATCGCCTTCCTTTCCGCGCTCGGCGGTTGGTGGGTCGCCATGATGAGCCGGCAAGCCGGACAGATCGCGGATCTGGAGCGACAACTCGGCGTCGGTACCCCGGCCAGCGCCGCGCAGTGGGCGCGTACCGAGCGGATGCTGCATTGGGAAGGGGCGACGTTCTTCGGCGCGCTGTTCCTCACCCTGGCATTCATCGCCTGGCTTTATTGGCGCGATTCCAAACGCGCCCGCGCCCTGCAGGGATTCTTCGCATCCGTCACCCACGAACTCCGGACACCCCTCGCCGGCATCCGGCTCGAGGCCGAGTCCCTCGCCGAACTCGTCCCGTCGGGAACCGAGGCCCGGACGCTGGTCGACCGGTTGCTCGACGACTCGTCGCGGCTCGAGGCCCAGGTGGAACGCGCCCTCGAACTGGCGCGCGTCGAGGGCGAGGGCACGGTGCACGCCACGCCGCTCAACCCGCGCGCCCTGGTCGGGCAACTCGTCCGGCACTGGCACCCGGCCGGAAGCCGCCGCGTCGCCATCGACAACCAGGTGGAGGACGGCGCCATCCTCGCCGACGTCGCCGCGCTCCAGATCATCCTCCGCAACCTCCTCGAAAACGCCGCGCGCCATGCGCGGCGCGATCCGATCACCGTCCGGATCTCCAGTCGCGAATCCGACGGCTGGGTCGAACTGGTCGTCGCCGACGACGGCGGGACGCCGGAAGATTTGCCGCACGGCCTCGGCTCCCTGTTCGCGAAGGGGACCGAGTCCCGCGGTGCGGGCGTGGGACTCTACCTCGTGAAGTCGCTGGTGAAGCGGATGGGCGGTTCCGCGACGTTCGGCCCGACGACGAGGCCGGGAGCCGCGCCGGGTTTCCAGGCGGTGCTGCGGTTCCGCCGGGAGGTGCCCCATGGCTGAACGCCCCCCGCGCCGCCTCCTCGTCGTCGAGGACGAGGGCAACCTTGGACAGACCCTTTCCGAACGTCTCACCCGCGCCGGACACGAGGTGGTGTGGGCACGGTCCGTCGCCGCCGCCCGCGAGGAACTCGCGCGCCAACGCTTCGACCTCGCCCTCCTCGACATCGGACTCGGCGACGGCTCGGGGCTGTCCCTCGGCGAACTCATCCACGCGAAGTGTCCCGGCACCGCCATCATTTTCCTCACCGCGATGGGCGACCCGGCCCACCGCATCAAGGGACTCGAGATCGGCGCCGAGGACTACGTGGTGAAGCCGTTCCACTTCCAGGAATTGTTGCTCCGCATCGAGAACGGCCTCCGCCGCGCCCGGTTCTGCGAGAGCGGTCTCGACCGCGTCCGCGTCGGCCGCGCCGACGTGAGCTTCCAGAAACACGAGGCCACGGTCGACGGGCAGACCACCCGGCTCGGGGCCCGCGAGGCCGCCCTGCTCAAATTGCTCGTCGAACGCCGCGGCGCCGTCGTCAGCCGCGACGTCATCCTCGACGAGGTCTGGTCCCGGGACGAGTACCCGACGCCGCGGACGGTGGACAATTTCATCCTGAAGCTGCGCCGTCTGGTGGAACGGGTGCCGGACGAACCGACGGTGATCCGGAGCGTGCGCGGGATCGGATACCAACTCGACGCGGCATCGGTGAAAGAGGCATGAATCGATTCCAACAAGCCCTGGCCCGGTGCAACCGCGGCCGTCCGCCCGTGTGGTTCATGCGGCAGGCGGGGCGTTACCACGCGCATTACCAGGCGTTGAAAGGCCGGCACAGTTTCATGGAACTGTGCAAGGCGCCCGAACTGGCCTGCGAGGTGACGCTGGGACCCATCGACGATTTCGGGTTCGACGCCGCCATCCTGTTTTCCGACCTGCTGTTCCCGCTCGAGGCCATGGGCATGGGGCTCGCCTACGAACCGGGCCCGGTCATGGGCTGGCACCTCCGCGAAACCGCCGACCTCGCGCGTCTCGCCGGCGGCGAGGGGCGCCTGGGCGAATTGCAGTTCCAGGCGGACGCCATGCGGTTGATCCGTGCCGCCCTGCCCGCCGGCAAGGGATTGCTCGGGTTCGTCGGCGGGCCGTGGACGCTCTTTGCCTATGCGGTCGAGGGTTCCCACAAGGGCAGCCTCGAGTCCGCGATCGCCGGCCTCGCGGACGGCCGCTTCGAGGGCTTCTGCGAACGCCTGCTCCCGCTGCTCGCCGCCAACATGGTCCTGCAATACGAGGCGGGCGCCGACACCGTCGCCGTCATGGACACCTGCGCGGGCGACCTCCCGCCGGGGATGTTCGGACGCTCGGTCATGCCGTGGCTCCGCCGACTTTTCGACGCCGTCCACGAACGACTGCCGGGGGCACCGATCACCTACTACTCGAAGCATACCGGCCCCGCGCACTGGCATTGGATCGAGACCCTGCCCGCGGCGTGTTTCGGCGTGGACTGGTTGCACCCGTTGCCGCAGGTCATGGCCCAGCTGGGCCAACGCCGCGCCATCCAGGGCAACGTCGATCCGCATTGGCTTCTCCTTCCCCCCGACGAACTCGAGACCCGCCTCCGGGCTTGGTTCGCCGAAATGAAGAAACTCGAACCCGACCAGCGCGCCGGGTGGATCTGCGGCCTCGGCCATGGCGTGTTGCCCCAGACCCCCGAGTCGAACGTCCGCCTTTTCCTGGCGCTCCAGGCAGAATCCTTCGGCGAGGCCTCATGAATCCCGAATACAGCCAACTGCTGCGCCGGCACGACGTGCCCGGTCCACGCTATACCAGCTATCCCACCGTCCCGTACTGGACCACCACGCCCGGCCCCGACGACTGGCTCGAAAGCCTCGCCAATCCCGTCGGCACCGGTCCCGGCGCGGGCGCCGCCATCTACGTCCACGTGCCCTTCTGCGAGTCGTTGTGCACCTACTGCGGTTGCAACACCCGCATCACCCGCAACCGCTCGCTCGCCCCGCCGTACGTCGACGTCGTCCTCGCCGAATGGCAGCTCTACCGCGACCGGCTGAGCCCCGCCAACAACCTCCCCCTCGCCGAACTCCACATCGGCGGCGGCACGCCCACCTACCTCGAGCCCCGCGATCTCGGCCGACTGGTCGAGGGCATCCTTTCCGGCGTCCGCCTCGCGGACCACGCCGAGCTGTCGATCGAGACCGATCCGCGCGTCACCCGCCGCGCCCACCTCGAGGTGCTGGCCGAACTCGGGTTCACCCGGATCAGCCTCGGCATCCAGGACTTCGATCCCGCCGTCCAGAAATCGGTCAACCGCGTGCAGGGCGAGGACCTCGTCCGCAAGGTGGTCGACGAAGCCCGCGAACTCGGGTTCCGCGGCGTCAATTTCGACCTGATCTACGGACTGCCGTTCCAGACCGAATCCAGCATCCGCAAAACCCTCGAGGCCGTGGGACGCCTGGGACCCGACCGCCTCGCCTTCTACGCCTACGCCCACGTGCCCTGGATCAAGCCCTGGCAACGCACGTTCACCGAGGACGACCTGCCCGTCGGCGAGGCCAAGCGCCACCTGTACGAAACCGGGCGCGATCTGCTGGCGGATTCCGGCTTCCACGAGGTGGGCATGGACCACTTCGCCAAGGAATCGGACTCGCTCTGGAAGGCGGCGAACGACGGCACGCTCCACCGGAATTTCATGGGCTACACCGCGCGTCCGGTCTTCCCGTTGATCGGCCTCGGCGTGTCGTCGATCGGCGATTCCTGGCGCTCGTTCGCCCAGAACGAAAAGGCCGTCGAACCCTACAGCCAACGCGTCCTTGCCGGCGAATTGCCCATCCTCCGCGGCCACGTGCTCGACCGGGAAGACCTCGTCCTGCGCCGGCACATCCTCAATGTCATGACCCAATTCGCCACCCGATGGGCCGAGCCGGAACTCCGGACGCCCTTCCTCGAGGAGTCCCTTCCCCGGCTCGCCGCCCTGGCCGACGACGGCATTCTCGAACTCCACGGCGACGGCTGCACCGTGACCCCGATCGGCCGCGCCTTCCTTCGCAACGTGTGCATGGCGCTCGACGCGCGCCTTGCCCGCAAGGACCCCGGCGACCGCCTCTTCAGCCGTGCCGTATAGCCCGGGCAATGCCCACCGCCTCCCCGACACCGCCCGCGACCCGGAAACCATGACTCCCGATCCCGATTCCACCGGGCCCGTCGCCATCGTGGGCGCCGGGGTCACGGGTCTCGCGGCCGCCTTTCGCCTCGGCCAACTCGGGATCGACGCCGTCGTGTACGAGGCGGGCACCCGGGCGGGCGGACCCGTCCACTCGGTCTGCCGGGACGGTTACCTCGCCGAGGATGGGCCCAATACCCTCCTTGAAACGTCTCCGAAGATCCGCGCGTTGATCCGCGACATCGGCCTCGCCGACCAATGCCTTGGGGCCGATTCCAGGGCCTCGAAACGGTTCATCGTCCGCAACGGCGTCCCCAAGCCCATCCCCGGCTCCATTGCCGGCTGGCTGTTCACCGACCTCTTCAGCCTGCACGCCAAGCTCCGGGTTCTGGGCGACCTCTTCCTGCCCCGGCAGCCGACCGATGCCCCCGAGGAAAGCGTCGCGGGTTTCGTCCGGCGCCGCCTTGGCGGCGAGTTCCTCGATTACGCCATCAACCCGCTCGTCGCGGGCATCTACGCCGGCGAACCGGAACGTCTATCGGTGGCCCAGGCCTTCCCGCGGCTCGCCGCCGTCGAACGCCGCCACCGGTCGCTCTTCCTCGGCCAACTCCTCGGCGCGCGGGAACGGCGGCGCTCGGGCGAGACCCCGCGTGCCAACGCGCCCAAACTTTCGTTTGTCGGCGGGCTCGGCACGCTCGTCTCCGGCCTGCTCCGTGCCGTCGGGAACCGCGTGGAGTACGAATCGTCCGTCACCGCCTTGGCGCGGCACGAGGACGGCTGGGAAGTGGAAAGTCGGAGGGGACACCAAGTCCACCGGCGACGCCACCGCGCGGTCCTGCTGGCCGCCCCCGCCCACAAACTCGCCCGGATATCGCTCGAAGGCCGCGAGGGCAACTCCCTCGCCTGGCTCGCCGGGATCGTCCACGCACCCGTGACCTCGCTCGTGCTGGGCTTCCGCCGAGGGGACGTGGCGCATCCGCTCGACGGGTTCGGCCTCCTCGTACCCGCCCTCGAACCGTTTCCGATCCTCGGGGCGATCTTCAATTCCTCGCTGTTTCCCGGACGCGCGCCGGAGGGGCACGTGACGATCACCTGTTACCTCGGGGGTTCGCGAGATCCCGGTCTGGCATTGGCGCCCCTGGAACATCAACTCGGCCGGGTCCGCGAATCCCTGGCACGATTGATCGGCGTCCGGGGCGAACCGACCTTCGTCCATCGCTGCGTCCACGCCCAGGGCATCCCCCAATACAACCTTGGCTACGGGGATTTCCGGGAGCGCATGCGCCGCCTCGAGGAATCCGAACCCGGCCTGCGTTTCGCCGGGCATTTCCGCGACGGGATCTCCCTGTCCGATTGCCTGGTGGCCGGTCTCCGCGTCGCCGAGGAGATTGCCGGATCCAACCCGAAGGCGCCGGCACCCGCGCCCCGCGCCAATCCATAGTCCTTCGCCGCACCCCATCGATCTCCCACCATGTCTCCGGAACCCAACCCCGACCGACCGGGAATCCTGCTGATCAACCTCGGGTCCCCCGACTCGCCGAGCGTGCCCGACGTCCGCAAGTACCTCGGGGAATTCCTCATGGACGGACGGGTCATCGACGCCCCGTTGCCCATCCGGTTCCTGATCGTCCACGGGTTCATATTGCCGACGCGTCCCAAGGAATCCGCGAAGGCCTACGCCACGATCTGGACCGAGGCGGGCTCGCCGCTGGTGGCCATGGCCCGGCGCGTGCGCGACCTGCTGCAGCAACGCATGGCATGGCCCGTCGAGGTGTGCATGCGGTACCAGAACCCGACGCCGCGCGAGGCCCTGCTGGCGCTGCAACGCCGTGGCGCGACGCGCGTGGCCCTCGTGCCGCTCTTCCCGCATTACGCGATGTCCAGCTACGAGTCCGCCGTCGAAAAAGTGCGCGCGGACCTGCTCGGGATCGCGCCGGCCATGCCCCTTTCGGTCACGCCGCCCTTCTACGGCCACCCGTCGTATCTCCAGGCCCTGGCCGAGACGGCGCGACCCTTCGTCCGCGATGAATTCGACCACCTGCTGGTCACGTTCCACGGTTTGCCCGAACGCCACCTGCGGAAAAGCGACCCCACCCATGCGCATTGCCTCGCGTCCCCCGGTTGCTGCGAGGGCAGCCACCCCGCGCATGCCACCTGTTACCGGCACCAATGCCTGGTCACGGCGGCCGGCATCGCCGAGCGCCTCGGGATTCCCGCTTCCAAGTATTCCGTCTCGTTCCAATCCCGACTCGGCCGGGACCCGTGGCTGAAACCCTTCACCGACCACGAGGTGGTCCGGTTGCCCAAGGCGGGGAAAAAGCGGTTGGTGGTCATGTCCCCCGCCTTCGTGGCGGACTGCCTCGAGACGATCGAGGAGATCGGCGACCGTGCCCGACACGATTTTCTCGCGAATGGCGGCACGGATTTCCGGTTGGTGCCCTGCCTCAACGACCACCCGGCATGGATCGACACGCTGGAGACACTGGTGCGCGGGACTGTGTCCGACCGACTGCCGGCATGAGGTCACGGCCCCCGGGACCCCGCCACCGGGGTGGAAACCACCGTTGGGATCGACCTTGTTCGGGGCGCCACACCGCCACACCGCCGCCCGCGCCGGATCGCGGAGTCCGCATCGGGCGGTCCCCATCCTGCTTTCATCCCTTCCCCCCAAGCGGTCGGAGCCCGAAGCCAACGGTCTCCGGGGCATTGCCCACGGAGACGCGAACACGGCACGCCCGCGGACTCCGTGGAGCGGTGTCGTCGCGCCGAATGCCTTCCTTCCCCGGTGGAGACGCATCGGCGACTGACAACCCGCGCGACGCCCTGCATGCTCCGGGCGATGCTGAACCGCATTTGGCTGGGCCTGCTGCTGGTCGGCGTGGTCCTGGCCGGGATCAACAACCGTTTCGGGCCCGCCACGGAAATGGCCCTCGGCAATGCCGGGGCCGCCGTGAACCTTTCCATCGGGCTCGTCGGCGTCATGACGCTTTGGCTCGGCCTCATGCGGCTCGCCGAGAAATCCGGCCTCGTCTCGACCCTCGCCCGCGGGCTCCGCCCCCTGCTGGTCCGCCTGTTCCCGGACGTGCCCGCCGACCATCCGGCCATGGGATCGATGCTGCTGAACCTCGCCGCGAACCTGCTCGGCCTGAACAACGCCGCGACACCCCTCGGCCTTCGCGCCATGCGCGACCTCGAATCCCTCAACCGCCGCCCCGGTACCGCGACCGACGCGATGTGCACGCTGCTGGCCCTGAACACGGGCGGCATCCAACTCGTCCCCGTCGGCGCCATCGCCCTGCTGGCCGCGCAGGGATCCCACAACCCGACGGCGATCATCGGCACCACCCTACTCACCACGGCCACCTCGGCGACGATCGGCTTGGTCACCGTCAAATTGCTCGCGCGCCTCCCGTGGTTCCGGCTCGGTCCCGTGCCGGCCGCCGCAAATGGGCAGGCGACCCCGACGGATCCCGCTTCCAGCGCCGAACCCCCGGCCGCGGCCCCCGAAACGACCACGCACCGCCCGTGGGGCACCCCGGCCGTGATCGCCCTCGCCCTCTTCTTCGCTTTCGTCGCCGTTCGGTTCGTGGCGCAACCGGACGCCGCGGAGGCACTGCGACCGGTCTGGCTGCGGACGATCGACGCACTGTCGCTGCTGGCGGTGCCGTTCCTCCTGTCGTTTTTCCCGCTGCACGCGGCGGCCCGTGGCATCGCCGTCTACTCCGAGTTCATCGAGGGAGCCAAAGAAGGTTTCCAGACCTCGGTCCGGATCATCCCGTACCTGGTGGGGATGCTGGTCGCGATCGGTTTCCTCCGGGGCAGCGGAGGGATCGACCTGCTGGGCCGGGTGGCGGCGCCGTTGCTCGGGGCGATCGGCTATCCGCCGGAATTGCTGCCGATGACGCTGCTGCGCCCGTTGACCGGGAGTGGCGCCCTGGCCGCGCTGGGCGAACTGGCCAAGACCCACGGCCCGGACAGCCTGCTGGCCCGAACCGGGGCGACGCTCTACGGCGGCACCGAGACGACGTTCTACGTGATCGCGGTCTACTTCGGGTCGGTGGGGATCCGCCGCACGAGGCACGCGGTGTGGGCCGGGCTCGCGGCGGACGCGGGCGGGGCGCTGGCGGCGGTGATCGCCTGCCGTTGGGTGTTCGGAAAGTGACGCCGCGGGCGACGATTTTCCGGGAGCCCCATGCCGTCGCCGGTCCGCCGTCCGACGACGGCCGCCGCGGCGCGGTGCTGCCGTCCACGGAATCCGGAGACGCCCGCGGTTCGGGCCGCAAATTTCCTGTTTCACGTCCCCGGCCGCTGG
Source organism: Verrucomicrobiota bacterium (assembly GCA_008933025.1). Lineage (GTDB taxonomy): Bacteria > Verrucomicrobiota > Verrucomicrobiia > Limisphaerales > UBA9464 > UBA6176. The sequence goes on along the minus strand of WBXI01000009.1, from coordinate 21,167 downwards.
CGTAGCGTCCCGCGCTTGTCGGGCCATGCGGCCCGGCGAAACGGAACCATTTTATGCCACTGACACACACGCGCGACCTGTTCGCGAAGGCCCTCAAAGGCAAGTACGCCCTCGGCGCCTTCAACGTGAACAACATGGAGCTTCTCCAGGCCATCATCGAGGCCTGCGAGGAGGAGAAGGCCCCGGTCATGCTCCAGATTTCCAAGGGTGCCCGGGACTACGCCAACCCGGTCTACCTCAAAAAGCTGATCGAGGCCGCGGTCAGCACCAGCACCATCCCCATCGCGGTGCATCTGGACCACGGTGATTCCTTCGAGCTCTGCAAGCAGTGCATCGACGAGGGATTCACTTCGGTGATGATCGACGCCTCGCACGAACCGTTCGAGAAGAACGTGGAAATCACCAAGCGCGTGGTCGATTACGCCCACAAGCACAACTGCGTCGTCGAATCCGAGCTCGGCCATCTGGTGGGCGCGCAATTCGACGAAGGCGAGGAAGGCGGCGCCTTCTCCGCCGGCGGCCACTACACCCACCCCGAGGAGGCCGTCGAGTTCGTCCGCCAGTCCGGCTGCGATTCCCTGGCCATCGCCATCGGCAACAGCCATGGCGCCTACAAGTTCAAGGGCGAGCAACACCTCGATCTCGACCGCCTCAAGGCGATCAAGAAGGCCCTCAGCGACGCCGGTCTCGGCGACTACCCGCTGGTGCTGCACGGTGCTTCTTCCGTGCCCAAGGATCTCATCCTCGAGATCAACAAGTACGGTGGCCAACTCGGCGAGGACACCGCCGGCGTACCCGAAGGCGACATCGAGATCGCCCGTCGCGTGGGTTGCACCAAGGTCAACATCGATACCGACCTGCGCCTCGCCATGACGGCCGCCATCCGCAAGGTCTTCGCCGAAAAGCCGAAGGAATTCGATCCCCGCAAGTTCCTCGGGCCCGCCCGCAAAGCCACCAAGGAACTGGTCCGGCACAAGGTCCGCGACGTCCTTTGCTGCTCCGGCCACGCCTTCGACTGATCGGGGACTCCCGGTTTCGGACGGTCTCGACGGGCGGGAGATGCAATCTCCCGCCCGTTTTTCGTGGGCCCCTCAACCCGCTCCCGAACGCAGGCGATCCAAGGCCGCCTCGAATTGCCCCAGATCCCGCACCATCGTCGCCCCGCACGACGCCAAGGCCGTCGCATACGCCGCACACCCCGCCCCACCCACGATCAGGTGGACCTTCGCGGGCAACAGGCGGCGCAACCGCTGCAGCTCCGCGGGCAAATCGGGATCATCCGCCGGATGCAGGATCGACAGGGCCACCGCCAAGGCACGCTGGGCGAGGACGGCCGACGCAATTTCCTCCGCGGGCAGGCTCGCCCCCGCATACACGACCCGCCATCCCAGCGACCGCGCCGCCGCCGCCGCCAAAGCCGCCCCCAGTTCGTGCATCTGCCCCGCCGGCGTCGTCGCCACCAGGGTCGGGGCGGCCGGATGCAATGCCATCGGACGCCCGGTTTGCCCGAGAAACGTCCGGATGGTCGCGGTGGCGATGTGTTCCTGCGCCACCTTCAGGTGGCCATCGCGCCATTCCGTGCCGATTCGCTCGACCAAGGGAACAATCACGGCGGTCAGCAACTTCATTTGCCCGAGCGCAACGGAACAACGCTCCAGCAGCGCGGCCAACCCGTCGGCGTTCATCGCGACCACCGCCTCGTGGGCCGCGGCCACCCACTCCGCGGCGTCGCCCGTGGACGACGCCGGCAGGTCCACCTTGCGGCCGGCGGAAAAATCCTCGGCGAGAAGCCGGGCCACCCGTTCGGTGGGCAGCCGCGCGATGTCCCCGATGCTGTGGCCGGCGTCCGTCGCCAATTTGAGCACGCGTAGCCGCTCGATGTCCTCCGAGCGGTAAAGCCGGCGATTGCCCTCGGTCCGTCCCGGCGTGACGGTGCCATACCGCTTTTCCCACACGCGGATCACATGCGCGCTCAACCCCGTGCGCATGGCCACGACCTTGATGGAATGACGAACGTCCGGCATGACTACCCGGCACTTATCATAGACAACTCCTAAACACGCAAGGGGGCTTTTCGGGCGAATTGCGGCGCCATGACCGTGCCTGCCCGCCGCGTTCCTCAACATTTCCCGACTAGAACATTGACATTACTTCGTCATTTCGTCATTCATCTACATCTCGTAGACATCTTCTCTACACAGCATGAAGCCGATCATGAAGATCGGTGGCATCGACGGAGAAACCACATGACTCGTACCCCTCGCTCAACCCGGAAGCGTTCGACCGCCAACAACCGATCGAACCGGCGTCCCCTCGTCCGGCGCGTGGCGCCGAAACGCAGTGCCTCCCGCCCGACCCCGAGCGCGGCGGTTTCCCACTCCCGCGCGGAGGGACTGCCCCACGGCTTGATCCCCCCGATCGTTCTCCGACGCGAGGCCGTCGATGCCGCGCCGTCCACCTCCTACAGCGAGGTTCGCAGCCCGCTCACGGCCTATCTGCGCGATGCCGCCGAGGTTCCACTGCTCACCGTCCAGGAGGAGATCGATCTCGCCGCCCGCATCAAACGGGGCGACATGGCGGCGCGCGAGCACATGATCCGCGCCAACCTGCGCCTCGTGGTGAAGATCGCCCGCGACTACGAAAGCCTGGGCATGCCGCTGCTGGACCTCATCAACGAGGGCAACATCGGGCTCATGAAGGGGGTCGAACGATTCGATCCCGCGAAGGGCGGCAAGCTCTCGACCTACGCGGCGTGGTGGATCAAGCAGTCCATCAAGCGCTCGTTGGCCAACCAGTCGAAGACGATCCGGTTGCCCGTCCATCTGGTCGACAAAATCACCCGGATGCGCCGGGTGTCCCTGCAGTTGCACGAACTCCTCGGCCACGAACCCTCGGACGAGGAACTGGCCGAGGAACTCGGCGTGTCCCTCCGCAAGGTGAAGCTCTGGCAGCGCGCCTCCATGCGGACCGCCTCCCTGGACCAACCGTTGTCGGACGACGATTCGAGCCGTCTGGGCGAGGTGGTCGCGGACGAAGCCCAACCCGATCCGGCCCGGGTGCTCGAGGAACGCACCACCCACGAGATGGTCCGGGGATTCCTGGGAATCCTCGAGGCCCGGGAATTGACGATCCTGCAGGAACGTTTCGGGCTGAACGGCGGACCGGAGCGGACGCTGGACGAGATCGGCCGGAAGTTCGGCGTGACGCGCGAACGCATCCGCCAGTTGCAGAATCTGGCGCTCTCGAAACTGCGCAAGCGGATCGAACGCCACGAATCCGTCCGCCTTCCTGGCGACGCGGCCACGCACCCCGCGGCACCTCAGCTTTCCAGCACGGCCACGGCCGCCGCATAGGCCGCGGCGTGGGACAGACTGAGATGGATGCGTTGGGCCCCGCGTTCCGCCAGCAAGGCCTCGCCCTTGCCCACGAGCCGGACCTGCGGCTGGCCCGACGCCAGGCGGACGACCTCGATGTCGTGCCAGCCCAGTTTTTCGCCGATGCCGGTTCCGAACGCCTTGCTCACCGCCTCCTTGGCGGCGAACCGCGCTGCCAAGGAGGGGGCGGGATCGGACTGCGCCGCGCAGTACGCCAATTCGCCGGCGACCAGGATGCGTTCCATGAACCGATTCCCGTGGCGTTCCCACGCCCCGCGGATGCGGTCCACCTCGACGATGTCGATGCCGATCCCGAGAACCATGGGGCCAGTGTGGGGGAAGGCGCGGGGCGACGCGAGCGTTGGGTGGGTCAACCCGAATAGCCGGCCATCGCGGCGAGCATTTCCCGGACGGCTTGCGGAAGTCCGACGAACACGGCGCGGCTGACCAGCGTGTGCCCGATGTTGAGTTCGACGAGGTGGGGAACAACGTGGAGCAGCGGGACGTTGGCAACGGTCAACCCGTGGCCGGCGTTCACGCGGAGGCCGAGCCCGTGTGCTTGTTTCGCGGCGGCGACCAACCGTTCGATCTCCACGTTTCGCTCGCGCTTCCGGCCAAACTGCCCCGCATAGGCGCCGGTGTGGAGTTCCACGAACCGCGCGCCGGTCCGCGCCGACGCCTCGATCTGGACCGGATCGGGATCGACGAAAAGACTGACCTCGATCCCGGCATCGGCAAACCGCCGGCAAACCACCGCCAGTGCCGCCGGGTTGCCCGCGACGTCCAGCCCGCCTTCGGTGGTCACTTCCTGCCGGTGTTCGGGAACCAGGCACACGATGTCGGGACGGACCTCGAGCGCGAACCCGATGATCTCGGGCGCCACGGCCATCTCGAAATTGAGCCGGGTGCGGATGGATTCCCGCAACCGCCGCACGTCGCGGTCGACGATGTGCCGGCGGTCCTCGCGCAGGTGGGCGGTGATGCCGTGGGCCCCGGCATCCTCGGCCGCCAGCGCGGCCGCCACGGGATCGGGTTCGCCCGCATCCAGCCCCCGGTACCGCGCCTGCCGCAACGTGGCGACGTGGTCGATGTTGACGCCGAGCTTGAGCATGGCGATCAGCGGCGGACCGGAACCCCGAAGCCGGGGGGCAATGCCATTCCCCGGAGTTCGACGATCGGGCCATCGAGGAACCGGGTCAGCATGATCCACTCGAGGGAAGTCAGCCCGGCGCTGGAACTCCGGTCCAAAGCGAACTCGGTCGGCGACACGCGCCGGACGGTCGTCACGGCATTGCCGAATTTCGGGGCGGCCGCGAGCATCCACGTGTGCGAGCGCGGCAGCAGCGCGTTCGCACGCAGCCCGCGCACGAGCTTGTTGTATTGGACCAGCACGTTCCACTGGAGGTACGCCTCCCCGGTCAACTCCCAGTCGTAGTACACCAAGTCGGGCTTGTTCAGTTCGCCCAGCAACTCGGCCGGCACCGGGTTGGTGCTCCGTGCCGGACGAAGGACGCTGGCCATCAGGAAGTCCTGGTCCTTCAACCGCGCCACCCCGATCGTCGGCATGATGCCCCGCGGCCCGGTGGGGTTGTACACCGCGATGCTGGACTTGTTGGAACTCAGCAGGGTCACGCCCACATATTGTCCCACCGGCGCATTCGTGCTGACCCGCGCGTCGAGCGCCGTCTGGATCCTCGGGATGCGTGCCAACCCGTCGTCCGCCGGGGCCGCTATCCAGGTGCGGAACAGCGCGCCGGGCTGCGACCACATGCACAACTGGTCGGGAACCTTGCCGCCCGACAGGACCTCGAACCACGGATTTCCCGCCAACAACGACCCGATTCCCCGGGCGGCGCCGAAGTGGATGATCGGATCGTGGATGAGCGTGTCGGGAATCTTCCAGGCCGGAAGGTCGCCCGCCGGCGCCGAGGCGAACGACAACCGACCCGTGGTCCGCACCGTGCCGTTGGTGGCGAAGAATTCCAAATGCACGCGCGGCCACTTCTTGGGATCGACCTTGCCGATCACCGCGAGATCGAAATCGCCCGTCAGCAGGCCGTTGGCGCCAAGCGCCGGCAGACTCGCGGCACGTCCGAGCCGCGCGGCGGCGGAACCCGCGAGCAGCCAGCCATTCGTGTACCGGACTTGCGGCTGGACCGCCGCCTGCCCTGCCATCGGCGGCAAGGCCATCACCGAGCTTTGCACCGCGGCGGATTCCGCCGGGGGAACCTGCACGGCCAGGGACCAACCCTCCGCCGTGATCTCGCCCGCGGATTCGTATTGCGCGACCGCCTGCACCAACGGACGCAATTGCGCGGCCAGCACTCCGTTCGTGGCGCCGGTCAACCGGATGACGAGTTGGTCGGCAAGGTTGGTCGCCGCGCGCGGTTTGACCGGGGCCGCCTCGGGAATCCCCAGCGTGGCCTTGAACGCGGGCACCCTGTCGCCTTTCCCCAGTTCCTCGACGCCCCGGAACCGCCAACGGGCCACGACCGCCGCGTCGGCATCGGCCTCACGATGACGGCAGCCCGTGACGAAAAGCGCGGCGACCGCCAGCGCGAGCAACAACGAACGCATAGAAGTTCCGCCCTTCCTGCCAAACCCGCGCCAACGAAGCAATCCCGCAACCGTCCCAAGCTCACCCATCGCCCCACGCCGCTTCCCAGTCCAAACCCTCCGCCGCGACCGCCGCGACGTATCCGGGCGGCACCGCCCAATCCCGGACCGACCATTTTTCCAATACCCGCGGCCCCGGAACCGTGTCCACCGCGGCCAGATCGTCCACGAGCCCCACGCCCCATGCCTTGAGCACCGCTTCCTTCCGGGTCCAGACGCGGAAAAACATTTCCGTCCGGCCCGCCGCATCCGCCGCCCGCCATCGCCGCATCTCGGCCGCGGAAAAGTGACTCGCCGACAGCCCGTCCATTTCCCCCGCCGGGATGGCGTCGATGCGCTCCACGTCGATGCCCACGGCGAGCGAACGAGCAATGGCAACCAACGCGAGGGTTCCGGAGTGCGAGACGTTGAAGTGCCAACCCGCCGCGTCCCACGGGGCCGCCAGCGTGGGTTTGCCGTGATCGCCCAAACCGAAGCGAATCGCCTCCGGCGCGCCGCCCAGACGGCGGCCGAGTTGGATCCTCAGGGTTGCCCGGGCCGCCACGAACAGGTCGCGCGCCGCCTCGCTCCGGAAGGCGTCGGCCCGACGACGCTCGGCCGCGTCCAACCACCCCAACCCCCGGGCGGTGGCGTCCGCCGATGCACGGGCCAGGTAGACCTCGACCGCGACGGCGGCGGATGCAAGGGAACGGGGTTCCATCAGGCCAACAGCTTCGCGAGGGTCAACCGATTGCAGCCATCCCGGCGTTCGTACCGGACCCGATCCATCATCTTTCGCACCATCAGCACGCCGAGCCCGCCCACGGGACGCAGGTCGGGCGACCGGTCGGTCGCCGGCAATTCCATGGCCAGCGGGTCGAAGGGAATTCCATCGTCGGCCAATTCCAACCGCAGTTCGCCCCCTTCCACCGCCGCCCGGAACCTCACTTCGCGCGCGCCGCTGTGATCGAGAACGTTCTGGAGCAATTCCTCCAGCGCCGTGTCCGCCGCGAACACGACCTTCCGCGGAAGCCGCGCCGCCTCGGCGAATGCTTCCAACCGCGCGTGCACGTCCCGGGTCAAAGCCGGCGTCACCGCCAGCGTGACGTCCAACGGCACCGCCTCCCCGTTCATGCAGACTCCACGATCAGGTCGCGCATCCCGGTGAGTTCCAGAATCTCGTCCACCTCGGGCGAGGTCCGCGAAACCACGAACTTCTTGCCCTTGGCCTTCCATTGCCGGCGATGCTGGAGCAACACGCGGATCGCGGCCGAACACAGGAAATTCGCCCCGGCCAGATTCACATAGACGGTCGTCGCGTCGGTCTTGGCCAAGGCCAGGACCTCGATTTCCAACTCGTGCGCCGCGGGCCCATCGACACGCCCGTCGACCACCAGTTCGCATTCCGTTCCAGCAAGGTTTTTTCGAATCGCCATGGCAGTGGATTTTGTCGCCCGAGAAAACCCCGTCCGCCCCCTGCCCGCCAGCCCTATCTTGAAGCAGCCAACGGCCGGGTCGCCCATCGCGCCGCCCTTGCCGGCCCGGTCGAGACCATGGCGACGGCCCGCCGGCGCCGAAGGAGGTCCGTCGGGTCCGGGCACTCCTCGTTTCATCGTGGGCAGCACCCCGCCCCTCGGCTCCCGTCGAGACGCGGCGGACCCACGGGTTGCAGCGGCGCCCGCACGGCTCGCTTCTTGACCCGGGCCCCGCCATCCCCAGAGTCCCTCCGCTTCCAGCGCACACCATGGCGGACTCGCACGATCCCATCCTTCCCGGCGGCACCCTGGGCATCCTTGGCGGCGGCCAACTCGGCCGCATGCTCGCCCTCGCGGCCCGTTCCCTCGGCTACCGTGTCCACGTCTATTCCCCCGAGGCGGACAGTCCCGCCGGGCAGGTCGCCGACGTCGAGGTGGTCGCTTCCTACGACGATCTCGACCGCGTGCGCGGGTTCGCGCGGGCCGTCGACGTGGTCACCTTCGAGTTCGAGAACGTTCCCAGCGCCACCAGCCATGCCGCCGCGGAGGTCGCCCGGGTCCGGCCCGACGGCGACGTGCTCCACGTCACCCAGAACCGACTCCGCGAAAAAGCGTTCCTGCGCGACCACGGTTTCCCCGTGACGCCCTTCCGCCGCGTCGCGTCGCGCGCCGATCTTGCCGCGGCAGTGAACGAACTCGGGGTGGCCGCGGTGCTGAAAACCGCCGCGTTCGGTTACGACGGCAAGGGCCAGCAGATACTCGCGCCCGGATCGGATCTCGACGCCGCGTTCGACGGCCTGCACGGGGCCGAGGGCATCCACGAATCGTTCGTGGACTTCGAGAAGGAGATCAGCGTGGTGGCCGCCCGCGGCGTCCACGGCGAATTCGCGGCGTTCCCGGTCTTCGAGAACGCCCATGCCCACCACATCCTCGACGTCACCTTCGCGCCCGCGGCCATTCCCGCCGACCTGGCCGCCGAGGCCGCCTCGCTCGCGCACGGCATCCTCGACGCGCTCGACGTCGTCGGACTGCTCACCGTCGAGATGTTCGTCACGCGCTACGACCGGCTGGTCGTCAACGAACTCGCGCCGCGCACCCACAACTCCGGCCACCTCACCCTCGACGCCTGCGTGACCAGCCAGTTCGAACAGCAGGTCCGTGCCGTGTGCGGCCTGCCCCTGGGTTCGACCGCCCTCCGCCAACCCGCCGCCATGGCCAATATCCTCGGCGACGTTTGGATCGCCGCCGGCGGCACGCCGCACTGGACCCAAGCCCTCGCGGATCCCGGCCTCAAATTGCACCTCTACGGCAAGGCCGAGGCCCGGGCCGGCCGGAAAATGGGACATCTCAGCGCCACCGACCGCACCGTCGAGGAAGCCGTCGCCCGCGTCCGCCAAGGCCGCGCCCGCCTCGTGCGGCACTGAACCGCGGGACCGAATCCCGACCGGCTTCGGGCCGGTTCCCCCGGCCCGCTGCCTTTTCCCGCGCGCCGCTACGGCTGCACGCGGACCAGTTTCAAGCCCGACACGCTCCAGCTTCCCCGCGCCCCGCGCGGACGCACCGTCACGTCCCGGTTGCCGGGATCCGTCACTTCGATCTCGCCCAGCACGCGCGCCGAATCCAATCCCGGCCGGAGCGGCGCCCGCAGCGTCTGCCCCAGCGCGCGCACCTCGAGGTCGCCGGAGGCATCCGTCCCCGCCCGCACCGACAACTCGACCCGGTAGTGCCCCGGCGCGATGTCCCGGCAAGTCCACTCCAGTTGCGCCGCTTCCTCCGTCCATCCCGTCACTTCCGCCGTATCGCCCCAACCCAGTACCGTCAGCGACGCGCCCGCCAACGCGGCGTCGGCCACCCGCAACGCGTGGACCCCGGAACCGTCCGGTCGCGGCACGACTCCTTCCGGTGCCGGGCGCAGGACGATCGCCGTCAGCATGCCCTGGACGTTGCGGTTCGATTCCCCCACCTGCACCCGGAGTCGCTGCCGGCCCGGCCCCGGAATCCGCATCCGCCCGATGGCCTTCGAGGAACTCCGGTTCCGGCCACCCGTGAAATCCAACTGGCCCGGCCTCACTTGCCCGCACAACTCCACTTCCACCGCTTCCGTGCGTTCGTCCCAGGCCCCGCCGGTGATCTCCACCGTGTAGTTGCCCGGACGCATCGCCTCGAAGGTCCACTCGTGGATCCGTGCCGCGTTCGGTCCCGCGTTCGTCGTCGTCGCGTCCGCCGTGCGAAACGACCAGCGCCCGTCCGGCGTTTGCCCGGTCGCGGGAATCGACTCGATCGTCAATACCGCCGGCGGCTCCCCGCCCCGCACCCAATCCATCGCCACCCGGACGCTCTTCCCGTCGTCCGAGGGCTTCCACCACTTCACGTAGCGACGCGGCCCTCCGTCCAGGGACACCGACGCGATCTCCCCGTCGCTCCAGGGCACGTCGAATCGTTTCGACGCCGACTTGTCCGCGATCCTTCCCGTGTAACGGCACAGGGACGCCGGAATGGTCCTGGAAATCCGGACGGTGTCGGCGGCCGACACGACGAAAGTCGCGGCAATGGCCAGGAGGGAAGCCAATTGCCCGCAACATCTGCGGGGGTTCATTGGCGTTCTGGTAGCGGATGGCGAGCCCCGATCCAAGCGACAAAAGAGCCGCCGCTCGTCACAGACGCTCCAAAACCGTGCGCGCCACCCGGGGAATCGCCCCTTCGTCGTTCGCATGGTTCTCGGTGAACACCACCAGCACCACCCGTCGGCCACCCGGCAACTCCACCAACGCGGCATCGTGCCGCGTCTGGCTGGTCCACCCCGCCTTCGACCACAGCTTCATTCCCGGCCGCAGCGCCGATCCCACGAAACCATGCACCTGGTCCTCCGGCGTGGCGGGCGCCGAGATGTCCCGCGACAACAACCCCCGCATCCGCGCGCACCGGGCGGGCGTCACCGCGCGATCGAGCGCGATCTCCGCCATCAACCGCGCCGTCGCGTCAGTCGTCAGCAAATTCCGCTTCGGCTCGAACGCCCGGATGGCCTGCACTTCCCGCCCGTACGGCCCCTCGCACCACGGCTTCTTGTTGCAGTTGATCCCCGCGTACCCGAGCGACCCGAAATACCGGTTCACCGCGTTGCGCCGCGCGTGCCACGCGGCCAACGCATCCGGCGCCAACTCCGGCCCGCTCGTCGTGTCCGTCAACAAATCCACCACGTGGTGCGTCGCGTCGTTCGACGAATCCACGATCATGTCGCGCAGCGCCCGTGTCGCCTCGTCGGTCTCCGCCAAACGCCCGTCCTCCATCCATCGGTGCGCCGCCACCAGATAGAACAGCTTCACCACCGACGCCGGGTAGATCGCTTCCCCGCCCCGGTGCGCCGCCCATTTCGGCGCCGCCGGTTCCGCGAGATCCACCAGCGTCACCGCGATCTGGTCCGCGCCGATCCGGTTCGTGCCCGCCCGCGAACCGGCCTCGGCGACCGCCGCGTCGACCAACCCCTGCAAGCGCGCGTCGGCCCTGCTCCCGGCCAGTCCCGCGAGCGTCGCCGCCGTCCCGCGCCAAGGGGTGGCCAACACGCACGCGAAGGCCAACCACCGCGCCCAACTCTCAAATGTTCGCATCGGGAATCTCCGCTTCCGCCGCCGGCACCGCGGCTTCGGGAAGGTCGAGGAACCGGACCACGGTGTCCCCATGGGTGAGTTGTTTGGCATCGTGCCACGCCGGCGGTATCTCCAGCACGTCGCGCCGCGCGTGCCCGATGATCGCCCGTCCCCCCGGCGCCAACAGCGAGGGAAGGTCGGGATCGTCGACAAGGCGCTGGGCGATCGAGGTGGAACGCCGCCCGACGTTTTTCTCGCCGTAGGGCGGATCGGCGATGATCAGGTCGAATTGCCGGCCGTGGGCGCGCAGGGCACCGAGCACCCGGAAGACGTCCTGCACGCGGAGTTCGACCGCGGCGGCGTCGAGACCGGACGCCTGCAGGTTGCGTCGATAGCACCGGGCATGGCGTTCGGTGAGCTCGACCGAGAAGAGTTGGCGGGCGCCGCGGCTGAGCATCTCCAGGCCGAGGGCGCCGGTGCCGGCGAAGAGATCGAGGACGCGGGCGTCGACGGGTCGCGCTCCGAGACTGTTGAAGACCGCGAGTTTGACCTTGTCGGGCATGGGCCGGACATCGAAGCCCTTGGGCACCTCGAGCAGTCGACCGGCCGCGTAACCGCCGATGATGCGCATGGGAGGGAGCGTGGTCGGGAGGCCCCGCGGGGTGAAGCGCGAAAAGGGACGGGGAGAAAGATGGAAATAGACCTTGCTGGGTCGGGGGTCGCTCCGTAGGTTCCACGGACTTGATCGCGGGGTGGAGCAGCCCGGTAGCTCGTCAGGCTCATAACCTGAAGGTCACAGGTTCAAATCCTGTCCCCGCAACCAATTTCGGTTGATTAGCAACCACTTAAGCCGCTGGATTCCAGCGGCTTATTTGCTTTTCTGGCACGATTCCTGAGGGGTGCCCGATTTTGGGTTCACTCTGGTGCATTGGGGCGCACTCGGGCGCAAAACCAAATAATCGCCAAATATTTGGCGCGGAAACCCCAGTAAAACCGATGTTCAGAATCAGGGGAGGCCTGAAGGGCGGAGGTTCACACTTGTTCAAGAAGCCGTCTGGACGCCGACTTGAAGCTTGCGCATATTCCCTACGAGAATATTTTGGCCGCCTCGATGTGGCAGCTTGAACCAACAGATCAGTACGAGCGGGATCTGAAGTGGTATCTCAAGAAGCGCCCCGGGGAATTGGCAGCCGTTTTGAACAATCTCCAGCGGTATCTGAATCAACTCAATGCCGCGCCCAATTCGAAAGCCATCATGGCCGGTTACCTTCACCCCGAACAAAGCGGGGTGATTGCGGTCGACCAAAAGGGCGGTGGCGGGAATTTACAAGAAACACGCCTCTACACGTTCGCCGACGACGAAAACAAGGTGCTGCACCTCATTACCATCGGGAATAAGGACACCCAGCACGATGACGTCCAGCAGAGCAGCGGTTTCGTGAAGGCGTTGAAAAGCGGAAACGCTTGAAAACCAATGAACCAAAACCCTGAAAAGCTTAAGCAGATCAAACCCAGCGGGAAGCGGTACACCTCGGTCGGAGACATGCTCAACGGACTGTCGGCGGAATCGAATCTCGTCGAGCAGTTCCAGGCCGCTCAGGCCGAATCTCGCCTGGTGGACATGCTGGTGGACCTGCGCCGGGCCGCAGGTCTCACGCAGGAGGCAATCGCCGAGAAGATGGGCGTGACTCAAAGCGCCGTGTCAAAGTGGGAGAGCGGCAAAGACGAGGACCTGAGCGTCAAAATCGTCGGGGAATACGCCAAAGCGGCGGACCAGCGCGTGGCCCTCTTCTTCGGGAAGCGGGTAAATCACGTTGAGGCCGTCAAATGCCACGCGATGGAGATCAAGCGCCACCTTTCTGCGCTAGCTTCCCTCGCTCACAAGGACAACGAAATCGAGGCCTCCATCCAGGAGTTCTTCGGCGAGGCGTTCTTCAACATCCTGACCATTTTGGCGAAGTGCCAAGAACAGATGCCCAACGGCTCCGAATTCGAGGTGCGCCTGCAGGTGGTTGGGACAAAGCCGATACGCAAACTGCCGAAAGGACCGTCAGCGCGGATGGTCGAGGCGTGAGCAAACGAGCCACGACGTAGAGTCGGGAAACACATCGGGGCTTGAGCCAACTGAATATTGCGCCCGCGGATCTGGCGCGCTCCGTAAAGCAGGCATGGCATGCAGATTTCCCCCAGAATTCCGCATGCCGTAGTGCTCGACGTTTCGACGTTCCCTTTGAGCCAGGATTTTTGGAGTCGCTCCGACCGCGAGTCTCGACGCCCGTTTGCCCCGAGGTTCATCGCCGCCTGCACCTACAACACTCGGTCCCGACGGTATTCCGAATTCCGTGGCGACGACATGAACGACCTTTTGGAGACCATCAAAGCCGCCGATAAGATCGTCACCTTCAACGGGTTGAATTTCGACTTTCTCGTGCTGGAGCAGCACCACGGACTTGACCGTGGAGTCGGGTCACGCCCGTCGAACGTCGACCTCAGCCGCGTCGTCGAGGAAAGGATCGGAAGGGTTACGACTTTGGACGAGCTCGTGCAGCTGAACCTCAATGAACGCAAAGTCCACGCAGGCGAGTTCGAGCACGACCCCGTGGACCGAACCGACGCAATTGCCGCGTGCCGATCAGATGTTCGGCAGATATATCGTCTGTGGATGCTCTTCCTCGCCGACCGTCTCAAGTTCCCAAGCAATTGATCGGTGCGTAAAGTAGGTCCCCTACGCCCCACCCTTGATCAGCCCCTTCTCGACCAAGGCCGCCCGAAGTTCGTTGGCAAGCACGATCACGCTGGCAAGATCGGTGGCCACGGCCTGATCGGTGTTGGCCCGCTGGCCGACCGGGGTTGCCCCGTGGAAGCCGACCTTGGCCGCTGTGCCGGCCCCAACCTGGATCTCCCACGACAACGACCCGGCGTGGCGCTTCAGGCCGCCGTCCGTGACGTTCACGATGAGGTAGCCGGTCGGAAAGGTCCCGCTGGCCGGATCGGCGGTCACGGTCGCGGGCGTGATCTGGCGCCAGGTGCCGGGCGTCCCCGCCCCGGTGCAGACGAACTCCGCGCCCTTCTGGTCGCGCCAGAAGTCCCCGACGCTCCAGGTGCCGGTGGTCGGCGGGCCGTTCAGGGTGTTCGACGTCCCGTTCTGGTAGGTCGCGAGACGGCGGAAGAGTTCTTCGCTGGCGATGACCCAGTTCTGCTGGGACAGCGCGACGAAGCTGGCGGCGTCGGTGACGTTGAAGAGGCGGCCGGGGGCGATGGTGCTCATGTGCGTCTCACGGTGATCTCGTCGTAGTTGAGGCTCCGCAGGCCCGCCAACGAGTAGAAGGCCCGCAGCTTGAAGTCGGTCTCGGAGCCCAGCAGGGACACGAGTTGGGCGTTGGTGATCGTCACCGGGCCGGCGTTGCCGGCGAAGGCGAGCTCGCCCTTCAGCACGCCCGCCGTGGTCAGGACCTGGAGGACCAGCCCATCGGCCCGGCAGTCGAGGTTCTGGGTGACGTTGAAGCCGAAGCGCAGCTCACTGGTCTGGGTCCAGTTGACGGGGATGTTCTGGCCGCTCGTGTAGGTCGGGTGGGCGCCGTCCTCGAACACGCGGAGGTTGGTCGGCGCGGCCGACCGTTGCGCCCGCTTCTGGATAGTCACGGCGATCTCCGGGCAGGTCGCCAGATCGAGTTCCTGCGCCAGCAGGCGGGGCTGCTCCTTGAAGACCGCGGCACCCTCCGGAAGGTCGGCCGCCCACGTCACGGCCGGTTCGAGGCCAAGCTGGAGGACGTAGGCGGTGGCCCCGGTGGCGTGTGTCTCGGCCCGGGTGCCGAACCATTCCCGGAGCACCTTGAGCGTGTACCGCTTCGGCCCGGTGAGCGTGGCGTCGTAGCCGGACAGGATCTCACCCCCGAGGAACACCTGCAGGGGCTGGGTGGTGGTCGCCTCTTCGAGGGTGGTTTCCTCCAAGGTCCAGTCGTCGCCCGTGAAGGTGATGTCGAGGGTGGCGTCGGCCAAGGTACCGGCAGCGAGCACGGCGTTCAGCGGCCCCTTCATGGCGAAGGACGAGCCGCTCGCGACCTGCACGAACGAATCGGCTGTCCGCTCCCAGTAGGCGTGGAAGCCGTTGGTCAGCGGGTCGCCCCGGACCGGCAGGAAGATGAGCGCCGGTCGGCTGTCCCGGAGGTAGCCATAGGGCAACTCCACCACGGCAGCCGCGAGCAACGGTTGGGCGGTGTACTCGCCTTCCGCGGCCACGTCATCGGGTGCCACCACGGTCGGGATGGCGTTCAACCAGCCGCGGTCCTCCTTCCAGCGGATGGCGACCTCAGGCGAGTCGGGCTTGTCGAGGGTCAGTTCGGCGATCCGGACCTTCAGCCCGTCAATCCCGGCCGCGGTGTGGGTCAACGTGACGAGGTCCCCCACCTGAACCCCGGTGAACGAGGTCCGCCGCACCCGGCAGGTACCCGCCTCGCCATCCAGCCACGGGAAACAGCGAGGAACCACCCTTCAGGGATCACCGAGGTCCATTCCGGTGGCGTCCTTCCTCGGTGTGATCCGCTTGATCCGTGGTGGATCGGGTGCTCGGACCGCATCGATGCGGCACCGTGACGGCCCCACGCCGCGATCCTCCGCGGCAAGCTCAATGGCCGGGGATTGCCGGCTCACCCCTTGGATTCTACGGCACGATCAGCCGATAGAACCGCGCCGGAAGAGTCGCCGGGTCGGGGTCCGTGAGCTCCAGCAACCCGCCGGCGCCGGCGATGTTGGTCGAGAGATTCAGCCAGTTCCCCGACTGCGGGTCCGTGCTCGCCTGCAGGACATGGCTGGTCGTCACCCGCCCCACCGCCCGCAGATGAATTGTGCCATCGGGTGCATTCGTGATGGCCGTGAACCGGGGCGGCGGCTGGAGGTCGGCAAACGTGCGGCCGATGCGCAGGTCGTCCACGGTCAGGGTGCCGACGTAGTTACCCGTTCCCGCCTGATAATACGCGGTCTGCAAAAAGCCGAATTGACTGATCGACCAACCGGTGGCGTCGGCGGGGTAATCGACCCGGGCGGTGGCATCGTCTTCGCCCGCCGGATCGATCCATAGCGTGCACGAGGAGTTCTTGACCTCATAACGGGTCACCACCGTGTAATCGGTGCCAAGATCGAGGTCCTTCGCGATCAGCGAAGCGGGACTTTGGAGGGTCGTGATCCCAAGCCGAAACTTTCCCGGGGCCGCCCCGTTCGTGCTGGCCCAGATCCGGCCGCGGAGGTTGTCGGCGTTGTTGCCCCGGTAGAACGCGAAGTAATTCCCGTCGCCGGACGGCAGGGCCGAGAAATTGACCGTCAGGCGCGCGTAGAGGAAGCCGGAGGAATACGAGGACGCGAAATTCACGCGGACGCTCTCCTGCCGCGCGTCGGTGAGGAGCAGCCGGCGCGACGCCACCCGGGCACCGTCGGCAGGCGGGTAGTTGACCTCCCACGGCGAATTGGCCGCACCGACGAGTTCGCCATCCGGGTAGTCGAAGTTGTCCGCATAGACCAGCTGCGCCCGGGCCGATCCGGCGGCCAGCAGCCAGCCGGCGGCGCCCGCCAAAAGCCACGCGCCAGCCCGGCATGAGAGGTACGCTTGGAGAAACTTCAAGCAGTTACCCTACTCAGCCCCCGGTCTCCGGTCAATGCGCCGTCCGACGCATACGCGGTCCATGCGTTGGCTCAAATGGAAGAGCCAAAGACCCAAATCAAATTCCGCCGATACTTCGGCGGCGACCTTTCGTCCGAGCACGAGCAAGGCAACGGGGTCACAAATTGACCGTTTGCATTCGGAGGGCGTGGCTCCGGATGGCGCCCTTGCTGGCATCGTTCGTCCCGCATGGGATTTCCCGCGATGGAATTTCCCCCGCGAATACGGGGACATCGACGAACGCTTCCACAGCGGCGTGGAATCGGGACTGGGTGAACTGGCCGAACTGTTGCGGGGCGACGCGCAGGACTTATATCCCCGGTTCCGCGAGCGGTTGGCAAAAGCGCGGGCGATGACCGCCGGCGTCGGCCGGGGCTTCCACGATTTCGTCGCGGGTGCCGTCGCCGAGCTCGAGCTCGGCGAACCGTGAGCGCGTGGATCCGGATGACGCCATTGCCGGGATCGTTCGTGCGATATAAGATCCCCTTCGACGGAAGATCGCATCGTCATCGACCCTGCCGTCTGCAATGGCCGCCCGACCGTTCGCGGAACCCGGATCACGGCTCGGACGGTGCTGGAGTTCGTCGGAGCGGGCGACTCCATCGCGGAAGTCATCGACGAGTACCCGACGCTGACGCGCGACGACGTATTGGCCTGCCTCCGCCAATCGTCGCGCCCGATGGGGAACCATTTCCTCATCGAGAAGGTGGCGTGAAGGGGTTCGTCCCCGACGAGAATGTTCCCGTCCGGTTGGCGTTCCGGCCGACCCTCCCGGTCGTCCGGGAGCACCGCGCGGCGTCGGTGGCACCGATCCCGGTCTGGAGCGCGCCGGAAGCAGGGACCTGGGCGACGGGATTGAGTTTTCCCCAGCGCCCCGCGCATGGTTCGCTATCGCCAAATGACAACCCGCGGAGCCCTTCGCCGTGGCGTGATCGCCGTGACACTCCTGGGCTTGGTCTGGTCGCCGACCGCGCCTTGCTTGGCGGAGCGGGCGGACGACGGAGATCTCACCGCGCTTCAGGCCGACGCCAAAAAGTCCTTCCAGGAGGGAGTTGCCCCGTTCGTAAAGACCTACTGCACGCAGTGTCACGGCCAGGACCGACAGAAAGGCGGGATCAACTTCCAACCCGCGCTTGGCAACCCCGGCGACGCCGCCTCCGCCAAACGATGGAAGCAGGCGCTCGCCAACGTGATGGCTCATGGCATGCCGCCGGAAGACGCGAAAACGCAGCCGACGGATGGTGAGCGCCGACAGTTCATGGGCTGGATCGGCAAGATCAAGTACCTTGCACGGAAGGATCCGGGTCCGTTTGTGATCCGCCGTCTGACCAAGGTCGAGTATGGCAACACGCTGCACGATCTCTTCGGCGTGGATCCGGCGGTCGCCCGAGAGTTGCCGGACGAGGTGCTCGGAGAGGGGTATCTGAACACGCTTTCCTCCCTCCAGTCGGAGCAGTATCTCGGGATCGCCAACGAGGTGCTGGATCGGGTCCTGGCGCCCGCCGGTGCGCCGCCGACCAAGGTGCAGCGGCGCCTGTTCGGTGAACCGCCAAGGGCAGGGACCGATCTTCGGGTGGCGGCGAGGAAGGTGGCCCGCTCGCTGGCCCGGAAGGCCTATCGCCGGCCTCCCTCCGAAGCGGAACTGGATGTCCTGTCGGGGGTGTTCGATCTGGCACGCGAAAACGGACTCGCCTACCCGGACGCCCTGCGATTGATGGTCAAAGCGGCCCTGGTCTCGCCCCAGTTCCTTTTCATCACTCCCGCCGGAGAGTCCGAGCCGGCCCGCGATATCGTCCCCTTGGACGACTACCAGCTCGCGTCCCGATTGTCGTATCTGCTGTGGGCCACCATGCCCGACGACGAGTTGTCCGACCTTGCCGACCGCGGGAAACTCCACGAACCGACGGTCCTCAAGGCGCAGGTGAAGCGTCTGCTGATGGATCGCCGTTCCCGGGCTTTGTTCGATGGTTTCGGGGCGCAATGGCTTGGCCTGGGGAGTTTGGCGAGCAAGACATTCGACGCCGCCAGGTTCCCCCAGATGACCCGCGAGATGCGCGCGGCGATGTATGAAGAGGCCTGTCTGTTTTTCGGGAGCATCGTGCGCGAAAACCGGGACGTCGTCCGTTTCGTGGATGCGGATTACACGTTCCTCAACGGGACCCTTGCCTCCATCTATGGACTGGGAAAAACCGTCACCGGGCCCAGGATGCGCAAGGTGAAGCTGGCGGATGCCAATCGCGGGGGGATCCTGGGGATGCCCGGCGTTCTGGCGACGACCTCCTTCCCCAACCGCACCAGCCCCGTCAAACGCGGCGTGTGGGTGCTCGAACAAGTGCTGGGGCAACAGGTGCCCCCTCCCCCGCCGAACGTTCCGGCCTTGGAAAAGCAGGACCAAAAGACGGTCGCGAATCTGACCCTTCGCCAGCGCACGGAACTCCACCGCACCGACACGGTGTGCGCCAATTGCCACAGGATTCTCGATCCGATTGGCTTTGGCCTGGAGAACTTCGATGCCATCGGACGCTGGCGTGAGCAGGACGACACGGGAGGGGCGATCGACGCGGCGGGAGAGCTTCCCGGCGGGAAACACTTCGCGTCGCCCAAGGAACTGAAAGCCATCATCGCCGCCCGGCAGGGGGAGTTGGCGCGCAACCTGACGGAGAAGGTGCTGGCCTATGCCTTGTGCCGACGGTTGGAAGGCCATGACGAAGTCGTGGTGGATCGCCTGATGGAGACCATCGCCAACGACGGCTACCGCATGCAGACGCTCATCGCCGAGATCGCCACCAGCTATCCTTTCACGCATCGTCGGATCCAGGAACCAGCCGCCTCCCCATCCCATGAAAAGTAACCATCTGATTGATCGGCGCACGTGCCTGAAAGGGATTGGCGCGGCGCTCGCCCTGCCGCTTCTGGACACGATGGGCTGGGCGGAATCCGGCAAGGCGAAGGCTTTCAGACCACCGGTCCGCCTCGGGTTCATGTACATGCCCCACGGCGTCATCATGGATCAGTTCTGGCCCGCGGATGCGGCGGGTTTCCTGTCGGCCACGCCGCCGGCTTTGGAGTCGCTGCGCCCGGTGCTGGACCAGTGCCTGCTGATGAAGGGGATCTCGGGAGTGCCGATCGCCCCGTTCAACGGCGCGCCACATGCGCTCGAACTGTCGACCTGGCTCACGGCGGCGCTGCCGGATGCGAACCGGCGGAACGAGATCAACATCGCGATCTCCGCGGATCAGGTCGCCGCCAATTTCGTGGGCGGGTTCACGTCGCTGCCTTCCCTGGAACTGGCCACGATGCCGCAGACGCACAAGGAGAACCAAGAGGGGCTGAACGAGGGATACTATTCGCATTGCAGCTTCCGCTCGCCCAGCCAGGCGGTTCCCGCCGAGGTCAATCCACGAAACGTTCTCAACCGGCTCTTCGGGAAGTCAGCGAGACCCGGGGAAACGGCCAAGGTGGATCCTCTGGACCGGCAGATGCTGGATCTCGTGATCGGCGGCGCCAAGGATCTGCGTCGGAAGCTGCCCCGGGACGACCAACACAAGCTGGACGAATACCTGGACAGCGTGCGCAGCGTGGAACGTCGCATCGCCGCCATCGAATATCGCCAAAAGGAGGCGGCCCTGGAGGCGGCCGGTGTCAGCGTGGGCAAACGCCGCGCCTCGGACTCCCCGCCCATCGAGATCAAGATCCCCGATGGGGACAAACGCAGCGAATACATGCAGGTGATGTGCGACCTCAACGTGCTGGCGTTCCAGACGGACACGACCCGTGTCAGCACCTACATCGGCTCCACCCCGAACGGGGTCTCCTATCCGGAACTGGGGTTCAACGACGAGCATCACTCCCAGACGCACCACAACAACGAGCCCGAGAAGGTCAGGAAAGTCGCCGCGATCGCCGCCTTCAACATCGCCCAGTTCGCCTACATGGTGAGGAAGCTGCACGGCTTGCGGGAAGGGGACGGCACCTTGCTCGACAACTGCATCATGATGTGGGGCTCCGGCCTGGAGGACGGCAACAACCACGCGCGGGAAAACCTTCCGTTCATCCTTGCCGGAAAGGGAGGCGGGTCGATCACCACGGGGCGGTTCCTGACCGAGACCCGAGGCAATCAAGGCGACCTGCTCACCACCCTGCTCGGGTGTGCCGGCATCCCGCTGGACCGTCCGATCGGGATCGCGACCAAACAACTCGCGGAGCTGAAAGCGAGGAGCTAAGCCGGAACCATGCAGTGAGAAACCAATTGGGCAGCTCGCCAAGCCGCCAAGGATCCAAGCATTCTCGACTGAGATCGGGGCCCAGCGTCCGGTGGTCGACCGTGTTCAGGGCCTCGAAGTAGTTCCGGACCGGGGACCTTCCAACGGTGTCCGGCGGCCCTGTCATGGCGTGTTGGCGGCATGAGGTTGAGCGATCCCGGATGGCCCGGCATGGCGTCCGTTCGGGCGGACGACGATTGCCGAAGATATAGGGAGGTCCCGGG
>WBXI01000008.1 GCA_008933025.1 Verrucomicrobiota bacterium | reverse complement strand
CTCCAGATCCCCGCCAGCAGTTCCTCCGCCGGGTCCCGTGGCGCGATATAAGTCGCGGCGGCATCCCGTGGGCGGGCCATGGGCGCGGGCAAGGCCTTGCGGTCGACTTTTCCGTGCGGCGTGAGGGGCAGGGCGTCGAGAAAGACGAATGCCGATGGAACCATGGGATCCGGCAAACGCCCGGAGAGAGAGCGTCGCAGTCCCGGTTCGTCGGGGATCTCGGACGGGTTGCCCACGACATAGGCGACCAACTGCCTGCCCGTGCCCGGCGTGTCGACGGCCAACACGACGGCCTCGCGCACGCCGCGGGTCTCGCGGAGGACGGTTGTGATCTCCCCCAACTCGACGCGGAATCCCCGGATCTTGATCTGGTCGTCCGACCGACCCAGAAACTCCACGGAGCCATCCGGCAGGTATTTGGCGCGGTCTCCGGACTTGTAGGCGCGGTCGCCGGGTTTGCCGTGGGGATCCGGGACGAAACGTTCCGCGGTAAGTTCCGGGCGGTTCAGGTATCCGCGGCCGACCTGGCCGCCGCCGATCCAAAGTTCGCCCGGGACACCGATGGGCACCGGCCGGTCGTGGGCATCGAGGATATAATACCGGACGTTGTCCAGGGGTCGCCCGATCGGAACGGTTGCCGCGGGGAAGGTGTCTCCGGCCCGGAGCGGGTGCATCGAGACGCCGACGGTCGTTTCCGTGGGACCATAGTGGTTCCAGAGCGCGCAACGGGGTCCGAGTGACCGCAGTCTTTCCACGAAATCGCCATGGAGCGCTTCTCCCCCCATGACCAACGCGCGTTCCGGGAGGAGCGTCGCGGACGGTAGTTGGTCCAGCAACGCCGCCAGGTGGGACGGTGCGATCTTCAGGTAGTCGATCCGATGCCGGAGGAAATACGCCGACAATCCCGCGGCGTCCAAAGCCGAGTCCTCGCCGACCAGATGCAGGGTGCCGCCCCGCGTGAGTGCCGGGAACACCACGGTCAGGCACGAATCCACCGCGAGCGGTTGCAACATCGCGTACCCGCCGCCTTCCCCCAATCCCATGCGGGCCGACACCGACCCGAGATAGTGGTGGATCTGGCGATGTTCGATCAGGACGCCCTTGGGCCTCCCGGTGCTGCCCGAGGTGTACAGGACGTAGGCGAGATGGCCCGGGGTCGCCCTTGGGGCGTGATTGGCCGAAGGAGCATCGGCCAGCGCGCGCTCCAAGGCCACGAGATCCAGGGTCCGCGACCCGTTGTCCGGGGCATTCCGCGATTCCATGCCGGTTTCCCGCGCCAGCACCCAAGGGTTCCCGAGATCCCCCAGCATGAAATCCAGACGCTCGGCCGGAAGGCGTGGATCGAGCGGCACGTAGGCTCCGCCCGCCTTGAGGATCGCCAGCATCCCCACGATCATCTCCACCGAACGTCCCATCCGAAGGCCGACCATCGCGTCGGGCCCGATCCCGAGGGAGATCAGATGGTGTGCGAGGCGGTTGGCGCGTTGGTTGAGTCCGGCATAGGTCAGCGACTCTTCGCCGAAGACGACCGCCACCGCGTCGGGCGTCCGTCCGGCCTGGTCCTCGAACAATTCGTGGAGACACCGGTCCCCGGGTGCCGGCGTCGCGCCGGTGTTCCATTCCACCAGCATCTGGTGGCGTTCGGCGTCGGACAGCAGCGGGAGTTCGGCGATGGGCCGGAGGGGGTCCGCCACGATCCCGCGCAGGAGCGTGTCGAGATGGCCGAGCCACCGGGCGATCGTCTCCGGCGCGAACAGGTCGGCATCGTAGACCAACGCGCCCCGCAAGCCATCGCCCTCCTCCAACAACGTCAGGTTCAGGTCGAATTTGGCGATGGCGGCGTCGAGATCGATGGGTTCGGCCTCGATCCCTCGCAGCGTCCGGGTTGTCCGCGGCGTGTTCTGGAGGACGAGCAGGACCTGGAACAACGGAGCATGGCCGGCGTTGCGTTCGGGTTGCAGTTCCTCGACGAGTTTCCCGAAGGGCAGATCCTGTTGGGCGTAGGCCGCCAGGGTGGTTTCGCGGACGCGGCGGAGAAGTTCGCGGAAGGTGGGGTTGCCGGAGAGGTCGGTGCGCAGGGCGAGGGTGTTGACGAAGAAGCCGATCAGTCCCTCCAGCTCGGCGCGATTCCGTCCGGCGATGGGGGTGCCCACCACGACGTCGTCTTGGCCGCCGAGGCGGGCGAGCAGGAGTTGCCAGGCCGCGAGCACGGTCATGAAGAGCGTCGCGCCCTCCCGACGCCCGAGATCGCGGAGATCCCGGGCGAGCGCCGGGTCCAACACGAGTTCCCGACGGGCACCCCGATGGCGTTGGGCCGCCGGCCGGGGAAAGTCGGTGGGCAATTCCAGCAACGGCGGCGCGCCGGCCAATTGCCGCCGCCAATAGGCCAACTGTTCCTCCAGGACATCCCCACGGAACCACTCGCGCTGCCAGACCGCGTAGTCGGCATACTGGAGCGGCAGCGGGGCCAACGGCGACGGCCGGCCATCCGCGAAGGCATCGTACAAGTCGGCCAGTTCCCGCCAGAGGATGCCCATCGACCAACCGTCGGAAGCGATGTGGTGCAGGACGAGGACGAAGACATGGTCGTCGTCGTCCAACCGCAGCAACCGCGCCTTCAACGGGAGTTCGCGGGACAGATCGAAGGATTGGTCGACGGCCTCCGCAATCCATCGGCGGGCCTCCGCTTCCCGGCTCTTGGGCGGGATGTTTCCGAGGTCGGGAATCTCCGGGCAGAGGACGGTGCCGGTGCCGGCGGCCGGTCCCGGTTCCCCCTCGTCGCCCGCGAACGTGGTGCGAAGGATCTCGTGGCGTCGTACGAGTTCCTCCAGACAGCGCGCCAGGACGGGCACATCCAGCGGTCCGCGCAACCGGGTGGCATGGGGAATGTGGTACGCGGCGCTGCCGGCGTGCATTCGGTCCAGAAACCAGAGGCGTTGCTGGGCGAAGGACAACGGCAAGGCCCGGTCGCGGGCGACGGGTCGCAGGGGCGCGGTCGGGGTGGTCGGCGGACCGGACCGTGCCGCCTCGATCCGTGCCGCGAGGGCGGACAAGGTCGGGTTTTCGAAGAGGGCCTTGAGCGGCAGGTCGATCGGGATGGCACGCCGCACCTGCACCAAGACCCGCATGGCCAGCAACGAATGGCCGCCCAGATCGAAAAAATCGTCGTGGATCCCGACCCGTTGCCGGCCCAACACCTCGGTCCAAATGCCGGCGAGCATTTCCTCCAGCGGCGTGCGCGGCGCGCCATGGGCTGGCGCCGCATCGGACGGGTCGTGCCGGGGAACCGGCAACGCCTTGCGGTCCACTTTGCCGTTGGAGGTCAGGGGCAACTCATCGAGCGACACGAAGTCGGCCGGGATCATGGGGGCCGGGAGGAGTCGCTGGAGATGGTGCCGCAGGTCGGCGTCGTCGGGCGGGTTGCCGGGCGTGGCGGGGACCACGTAGGCGGCGAGTCGACCGTCGCCGTGGGGATCCCCGTTCACCAGCACCACGGCCTGCCGGACCCCGGGATGGCGCGCCAACAGGGACTCGATCTCGCCGGGTTCGATGCGGAACCCGCGGAGTTTGATCTGGTGGTCGAGGCGGCCGAGGAATTCCAGGCTGCCGTCCGGTCGCCGGCGGGCTTGGTCGCCGGTACGGAAGAGTCGTCGGCCCGGTTCGAACGGATCGGGGACAAAGCGCTCGGCCGTGGATTCGGGACGGTTCCAGTAACCCGGTCCCACGCCGTCGCCGCCGATGTAGATTTCGCCCGGGACGCCGATGGGCACCGGTTGCCGGTGCGCGTCCAGCAGGAGCACCCGGGTGTTCGCGATGGGCCGTCCGATGTCATTCGGCGGCGGGGCGTCCGCCGGCAACCCCGGTGCCACGAGATCCGGATTCCGTTCGTGGACGACGGCGTCGGTGGAGTAGCAGGAACATTCGGTGACGCCGTAGCCGGTGAGAAGGCGCTCGACCGTCGTGGAATCCCGCACCGCGGCGAGCAATGCGCCCGGCACCGGTTCGGCCCCGAGGCCGATGACCCGGGCGGACTTGGGGAGTCCGGACTGGTGGACGAGCGCCGCGACGACCGAGGAAGCGCCGGTCAATGCCGTCAATCGGTCGTACCAAGGCGACGCGCCCAACGCGTGCGTGGAATCAGCGATCACCAGCGTGCCGCCGGTGATCAACGGGGAGAAGATCTGGACGATGCTCCCGTCGAAGTGGAGCGGGGCGGTCAAGGCACCGACTTGGAAATCCCCGGGTCGGAACTGGGTCTGGGTACGATGCTGCAGTAGGTTGACCAAGCCGCGATGCGCGACGCAGGCACCTTTCGGGACGCCGGTCGTTCCGGAGGTGTAGAGGATGCATGCCAGGGCGTCGCCCTGCGGGGACGGTGTTTTCGCGGACACCGTTCCATCGCCGGCGCCCGTGCCGACGATCGGCACGTGGCGCGGAAGTCCGTCGTCACCGATCCAATCCGGGTGTTCGCGGGCGACCACGAGGGTGATGCCGGCGTCTTCCACCAGGGTGCGGACGCGTTCCGGCGGTGCATCCGGGGGCAAGGGCACGTAGGCGGCACCGGATTTGAGGATGCCCAGCAGGCCGGCCACGATTTCGGCCGAGCGCAGGCCCCAAAGCCCGACCGGTTGTCCCGGCGCCGCCCCCAACCGGCGGAGGGCATCCGAAACCCCGTCGGCCAAGGCGTCGAGTTCGCGGTAGGTGAGTTGCCGGTCCGCGTCGACGATGGCGACGGCATCCGGTGTCCGTTGCCGTTGTTGTTCGAACAACCATTGGACGGGCCGGTCGCGGGGGTAAACCCGGGTCGTGTCGTTCCATCCCGCCAACAGTTGGTGGCGTTCCGGTGCCGTGTGGATCGGGATTTCCGAAAGCCGGCGGGACGGATCGGCGACCATCCCCTCCAGCACGGTCCGCAGTTGCGCGGCCATCCGTCCGATGTCCCCGGCGTCCAGACGGCGGGTGTCGTGGCTGAAGCGCAGGTCCAATTCCCGGCCATGGCGGGCACCGACCGTCAGGGGCAGCCCGGTTTGCTGGACCAGACGAAACCGTCGGTCCAGCCAGCGTCCGCCCTTGGCCCGCAGTCCGTCGCGCCACTCGTGGTTTTCGAACACGAGGAGGGACTCGAACAATGGCCGGGATTTCGGGAGATCGATCCATTCCCGGATCCGGGCGATCGGGGTGCGCTCGAACTCCCGCAGGGCCAGATGCTGGCGACGGATCTCCCGCAACCAGTCTCCCAATCGCGGATCCGAAGCGGTTCGAATCCGCATCGGGAGCGTGTTCATGAAGAATCCGACCGCGTGTTCGGACCCGGGCACGCGGGAATGCCGGCACGCCCGGGTGACGCCGAACACCACGTCCTGCGTGCCGGAATAACGCGCCAGGAGCAGTGCCCAGGCACCCTGGACCACGGTGTTGACGGTGACCCCGGTCTCCCGGGCCAACTCGCCGAGCGCGTTGGTCAACGCCTTGGGAAGGCGCAGACCGATGGTGGCGCTCCGGGCATCACCGCCCGTTCCGCGATCGATGGCCAACCGCGTGGGCTCCGAGAAACCCGCCATCGATTCCCGCCAGTACGCTTCCCCCGTGGTTGCGGGCTCCCGTCCTTCCATCCCGACGAGAACTCCCGGTACTCCGTGGGGTCCGGCAGTCGGCATTCGCCGCCCGCGACCCGCGCGTCGTGGATCGCGAACACCTCGTCGAGAAGGATCGGCAACGAACGGCCGTCGAGAATGACGTGATGGAACGTCCACACCAGCACGTGGTGCTCCGCACCCATGCGAAAGTGGGCGAGGCGAAAGAGCGGGGCCCCGCCCAATTCGAATCCCCGCTCCCGGTCCTCCGCCAGGAACGCCGCCAACCGGTCTTCCTGTTCCCCGGCCGGAATGTCCCGCCAGTCGTGATCCGCGATCCCGATGCGGACCGCGTCGCGAAACCACTGGAACGGTCGGTCGTCGGCGCCCCAGCCAAACGACGCACGCAGCGCCGAATGCCGGTCCGTCACCGCCTGCCAAGCCCGCTCGAGGCCCGGCAGGTCGATCGCCTCGGGTAGGGTGCAGACCATCTGCGCGACGTCCACCCCCCGGCCGTTCCCGGACAGGTGGTGATACAGCATTCCCTCCTGCAGCGGGGCGAGCCGGTAGGTCCGGTCGGCAGGGGTGGGCCCGCCGGATGACGTGTGGCTGGTGCGGTTGCCGGTCATCCTGCGACGGGGCGTTGGGAATCCATCCGGATGTTCATGGTTCGAGCAGCAGCGTCGGGCAACAGTCCCCGAACTCGTAGCGGGGGACGCATACCCGTTCGACCCGCGCGAACCGGCGCAGCGTCTCCAGGACCTCGTCGAGCGGGGGGAACGAGTAGACGACGCCCGAATCCCGGTAGTCCTCGAGGGTGGCCGTCTCCCGGTCGGACCAGCGGGCTCGCAGCGACGGATTCGAACGGCAGGCCCGGTCCCAGGCGTTCCAGATTTCGGCGACGGCGACGTTGTGTTCCCCGCGGGTGCTGCACAGCGCCATCCCCATCCGGAGCTTGAAGACGTTGATGTTGGCGAGATGTCCGTCGCGCACGTCTTCCAGCACCCGCCGGGGATTTTCCGGGATCTTCGGCCCGGCGCACACGCGCAGCATCCAGCGTCCACCCGGGCGCGTGGCTTCCCGCAGGTTCCCGCACAATGCCGCGTAGTCTTTCGGAAACGAAAGTTGCGTCAGCACGGCGTCGCCGAGGACGAGGTCGAAATCATCCCGGTCGCCCGCCGGATGCAGCCAATCCCGCCGGGCCACGTGCTCGGCATCGGCCACCGATCCCGGCCAGACGTTCCGGATCATGGATTCGCTCCGTTCCCAGGCCGTCAGCGTCGATCGCGGTGGCCAAGGGTACCGCGCGTATTCCGGCGTCACGCCCAGCATCAGCACCCGCAACCCGCGGTGGCCAATCCCGGGGACCAATCCCGACACGGCGTCGGCGACGAACGCCAAGTCTTCCGCGGAAGGTCGCAAGGGGGGCCCGATGCGTTCCCAACGGACCGCGAGGGAATCCCAATGATTTCCATCGGGCAGTTGGGCAAGGCGGTATTCCATGACGATCGTGTGTCGGGAGGGGGCGGCTCCGGCGTCAGGCCGGCGCCCCGTAGTCCCTCGGGATGCCTTTCATGGAAAACATGTGCGGAGAATGGGGACGGCGACGGGGGGTCGGCAAGCACGCGGATGGGTGGGCGGAACAAAAGGGTGCACCGCGGCAGGGTGGGTGGACGCGGTGTTCTCCACGGCCCGCCACGCCAACGGGGCGAACAAAAAAACGGGCGCCCGGCGGCAAGCCGGACGCCCGTTCGTGAAGCCATGGAGGCCCGTCAGTGGGCGGGTGCGGATCCGCCGCCCGCCGTGGCATCCACGCTCTTGGGCGGATGGAAGAACAGCGCGAGCGCGACGGCGCCGACGACGGCGCAAATCAGCGGGACCAGGAACAGTCCGTGGAAATCCACCGTCTTGCCGTGGGTGAAAACGACCTGCATGAGCCGCGGGCAGATGGCGTTCGCGACGAGCGCGCCGATGCCGAGGATCTGCAGGTTGAACAGGCCCTGGGCGCTGGTGCGGATGTCCTTCGGGAAATAGGCGTCCACGAAGATGTAGACGGTCGCGAAGAAGAAGGCGTAGCAGATGCCGTGGAGCACCTGCACCACGATGATCAGCCCCGCGTTCTGCGGGAAGAACGAGTAGACCGCGAACCGCGCGGCGTGGCCGAGGATGCCGACGATCATCGTGGTCCGCCACCCGAGCCGTTTGAGGGTCCCGCCGAGCACGAACATGGTGAGGATCTCGGCGACCTGGCCGATGCTCATGACCGGGGCGATCCAGTTCGAGGCGATGCCCACGCCGCCCGCTTCCTTGGGCGTGCCGAGGAAGACGCCGGTCCAGTTGAAGTAACAGTTGTGGACGAAGGAATCGACGAAGGTGACCAACCACAGCACGAGGACGAAGGGATGCTTGAGGAGTTGCAGGGCCTGGACCCACGCGAGGCTTTCGCCGGAGCCGGTCTTGGCGGGCCGCGGCGGGGTGTGCGGCAAGGTCAGGCTGAACGCGGCCAACACCAGCGACGCGACGCCGGCCACCTTGAAGGTCCAGCTGGTCGCGGCCTTGGCGGCGTCGCCGGTCAACGGATTGGCCAGCGCCTTGCCGATCATGTCCACGAACCCGGCGGGGTGCGCCGCGTTCACCGCGTCCCAGTTGACGAAGATGAACGTGAACGGCCAGGCGGCGAGGATCCACCCGATGGTGCCGCCCATGCGGACGATGCCGAATTCCTTCGCCCCGTCCTTCATGTTGGCGAAGGCGATGGAGTTGGTGATCGAGATGGTCGGCACATAGAGCAGGCAATGCACGAGCATCAGCACGAAGAAGGCGTTGAAGTTGCGGGTGAAACCGCAGCCGAGGATCGCGAGGCCGCCGATGAGGTGCGACACGGACAGGAACTTCTCGGCGGCGAACGAACGGTCCGCCCATTGGTTGCTGAAGAACATGCCGACGATGGAGGCGACCGGGAACGCGCTCAGGATCAGCGACTGCTGGGTGGCGTCGAACCCGAGGCTCGGCAGGTAGCCGAAGATCAGCGGGAGCCATGCGCCCCAGATGAAAAACTCGAGGACCATCATCAGGAACAGCTTCAGGCGAGGGGTGGAATTCATTCGTGCAATCCTTGGTTCGGCTTGTTCCGCGGAACCTAACCCGGCCGCGGCGCGACCGACAAGGAACGGCTTCGGCCAGTTCGCGGTTTCAACCGGACGACCCCGGCGCGGATGCCGCCCCGCATGATTGACACCGGCTGTATGGGTGTTATCACACAGCCAAGCGACCCTTCCTATGCCGTCCCGGCTTCATCTCCAACTCGATCCCCGCTCCGGGATCCCGGTCTATCGCCAGATGATGGACCAGATGAAGTACTACGTGGTCGGCGGCACGCTGCGGCCGGGCGACCAACTGCCCTCGATCCGGGAACTCGCTTCCGCCCTGGCCGTGAATCCCACGACCGTGGTCAAGGCCTACACCGAACTCGAACGCGAGGGCGTCATCGAGATGCGCCATGGCAAGGGGGCTTTTGTCGCCGAGCAGGCCCGGTCGCTGTCCGTGGCCGAACAGGAATCCGCCCTGCGCCGCTCCGCCCGCCAACTCGCCCTCGAGTCCGCGCAACTCGGCGTCCCCGCGGCCCGCGTCGTCCAACTCGTCCGCGAGGAACTCGGGCGGGTCGCCGTCCCGGGTGCGGCGGCCGAGTCCGAACCGGTCAAATTCACCGTGGTCGCGGACGGATGACGCGGCACGAACCCGAGCCATGGAACCGCCCATTCATGCCCGTGGCGTCACGAAGACCTTCCGCGGGGTCGTCGCGGTCAACGGGCTCGACCTGACGGTCGAGGCGGGAATGGTCTACGGGTTGATCGGACGCAACGGCGCGGGCAAGACGACGACGCTGCGATTGTTGCTGGGACTCCTGCGGCCGGACTCGGGGCAGGCCCGTTTGCTGGGCGCGGACTGGTGGGAGGCGCCGCCGGAACTGCGGGAGCGCGTGGGATACGTTTCGCAGGCGTGGCAACATCCGGACTGGATGTCCGTGGCGGACCTTTGCCGGTATTCGGCCCACTTTTACTCGCGCTGGGACGGCGGGCTTGCGCGCGAGTTGGCGGGGCGCTGGGAACTGCCGTGGGACCGGCCCCTGGGCCGCGTCTCGGGTGGCCACCAGCGCCTCGCCTCGGTTTTGGTGGCGTTGGCGACGCGGCCCGACGTGCTGCTGCTGGACGAGCCCGCGGCCGGACTCGACCCGGTGGCTCGGCGCGATCTCACGCGTTGCCTCGTCGACGCCCTGCTCCGGGTGGAGGGCTGCGCGGTGCTGCTCTGCACGCATCTCTTGTCCGACGTGGAGCGCCTTGCCACGCACGTCGGGGTGATGGACCACGGGCGCGTGGTGGGGTCGGGCCCGCTGGAGGATTGGCAGCGCACCATGCGGCGCGTGCAGGTGGTTTTCCCGGGCACCGAGGTTCCCGAACACGCCGAGGTTCCGGGCGCGCTGCGTTCCGAACGGTTGGGCCCCGTGCTCACCGCCATCGCGCGCGTCGGCGACGACGCGCTGCTCGATGGATTGCGGTCCCATCCCGGCGTGCGCGTGAACGTGTTCCCGCTCTCGCTGGAGGAACTGTTCGTCGAATGGTTTGGCCCCGCCGCGCCCGCCGGCGCCCCGGGGTCCTCGAATTTGGGCCGGTCCGGTGATCCGGCCGGGGGTGTCCGATGAAACGTGTGGGTAACAGGACATGCCCGGCCAACGCGCCCGCTCCGCGGGATCGCGATCCAAAAAGACACCGGGCCGGCTTCACCCTCGTCGAGATGCTCACGGTGGTCGCCATCGTCGCGGTGTTGGCCACGCTCCTGGCGTCGACCCTCGGCGCGGCGCGCCAGCGTTCGCAACAGGTCGTCTGCCGGAACAACCTCCGTCAGATCGCGCTGGCCACGGAAATCTACCACGACGACACCGGCCGGCGCGCGCGTTCGTACACGCGGTTGGCGACGCGCCCGTCGTGGATCGCGAACCCGCGCACGTTGCATTGCCCGGCCGATCCGGCCCTGCAACGGCCGGAGAGCGGCGCGACCACGAACCGCGTCCAGCCGTCGTTCTGGGGCAACCGGGTCAACGGCACGCAGGAACCCGCCATGACCCGGATCGGAAATCCGGAGGAAGGGTCCTGGGACGCGGAGATCCGGGAGACGACCGAGACGGTCTCGTTTTCGTACCTGCATCCGCTGGGCTGGAGGCGCGATGCGTGGCAACGGCTGTTGCAGGGCGGCAACCAGTCCGGCATCAGCGCCTGCGAGTTGCACGGCATGCGGATCCCGGGACCGGCCAAACGCCCCTTCGCCCAGTACGAGGGGCAGACGCTGCGGGTCCAATGCGACGGGGCGGTGGTGAGCCGCCGGATTTTCCGGACGCCCTCCTCGTCGGAACCGGGGCCGAACGGCGACACGGTGGTCACCTTCCCGGTGCAGGGCGACACCCCGGTTTCGATCGCGGCCAACGAGGAGGACTACCCGTGGGAATTCTACATCGACGGGCTTCCCGCGCCGGCGCGCTGAAACGACGGACGCCGCGGGACCGCGGCGGGCCGGTCACCGGGCACGCCCGGCTTGCCGCGGGAGGCGCCGGGGCTCCTAATCGGCCCGTCAATCCGTGAGCGTCCCCACCCCCAATCCCCCGCTGCGAGTCGTCGAGACCGCGGAAGACGCGCCCCCGGCGGCCGGGACGGGGCCGACGCGGTGGCGGATCTGGCGGGCGTTGTTGTGGGGCGAATGGTTCTCGCACAGCCGGCTGTTGTTGGCCTCGTTGTTCGCGTGGCTGTTGACGGTGTGGTTTCTCCCGCTGGTGGCGCATCCGCTGTGGATCCTCGCCTTCGGCGTGGTCTTTGCCGCCGTCGGCGGGCCCGTGTTCGGCGGTGCCGACGTGATCCATGGCTGCGAGGAATTCGCCTTCGCGTTGCCGGCCACGCGCGCGCAGCGGTACGGCGCACGGGTGCTGGTCGGGCTTGGTTCGCTCGCGGCGTTCTCGCTGATGGACGTGCTCGCGTTGAAGGGAAACCTGCCCGACGTGTTGCTGCGCGTCTTCGTCACCAGCGGTTTGCCGGCGGTGCAACCGAACCAGCCGCTCTTGCTCTACGGGTTGGTGGTGGCGGTTCCCGTCGCCGTGTTCGCGTTGGGATTCTCGCTCGCGGCGCTGGCCTCCTCGCGGACCGTCGCCTTCACGGCGTGGGTCTGGGGCGTGCTCGGTTCCCTCGTCGTGCTGCGCGGCGGCGTGCAGTTGGAGGAACTGCGGTTCGATCGCCCGAACGGGTATTTCGCCGTGCCCTTGCTCACGGCGTTGTCCGCCGGATCGCTCTGGATCGCGGGACGCCGTTACCGCGTGAAAGAAGCCGTCACCGGCGGCGGGCCGCTGCGGATGCCGCCGTTGTGGTGGCTCGCGGTGGTGGCTTTGGTGGCCGCGGGCATTGGCGTCGCGCTGCTGTTGGCGTGGCTCGCCGCGAACTTCGCGCGGCTGATCTGAGCCGGGTCGCGAGGGCATTCCCGGGCCGACGCGGCGCGCCGGCATGCGGGGAGTTCGCCCCCGAAAAGGCCGAGGCGGAGGGCCCGTGAATGAACACGAGCCCTCCGCCTAGGGTTGGTTGGGGGGACTACTTCTTGCCCTTCTTAGCGGGCTTCTTCGCTGCCACGGCCTTCTTGGCGGGCTTCTTCGCTGCTGCTTTTTTCGCTGCCATCGTTCTCACCTCCCCCCGACTCCGGAATTATATCTGAGATGATCCGGAGTAATTCGCTCCCGACGAGCGCCAACTTTGGTGATTGCGCGACCAGATTGCCGGGATGGCGCCAAAGGTCAAACCGTCTTTGCGGAATCATCGCGGAATCGACACGGGAAGAAATGGCGGCCGACGCGCCGCGCGGGATTCAACGCGCCAGTCGTTCGCGCCACCACGCGACCACGTCGACGCGCCGCACGAAGAGAAGATGCGGATCGGCCGACGGCAGTTCCACGCCGGCAATCCGCGTCATCTCCAGCACGTCGAACCGTGCCGTCGCGGCGCGAAGCGGCCAGCGCTCGTGGTCGATTTCGACCCGTGACAGCAGGCCTTCCGTGTCCGCCGCGTACAGGCAGTATCTCTCCGTGAGCCATTCTTCGAGCGACCCGCGCGCGGCATGGAATCCCGCGCCGACCGGCGCGTAGCGCGCGCGGAATCCCGCGGCCGGCGCGTCGCGGTGGGTGCGCACGCTCGCGAATCCGATGGCGTCGCCGTCGCGACGGAACTCCATGCGCGCGTCGAAATACGGCAGGTGGAACAAGGCCCGCGCCGCGCGCACGGCGAACCGGCCCGCGGCATCGAGCGAGAAAAACCAGACGCCCGGCTTGCCGTCGTGCCGCACGTAGGTGCGCACGTTCAGTTCGGGAAACGCCGACACGCCCGGCAGCGCCGGCGTGCCGCGAAGGCGGGCACCCGACATGCGGAACGGGACGATTCCCAGCCAGGCGACGCCCCCGAAGGTGTCGAGTTCGAGCCCGCGGGGAATTCGTTGGCGGAGCGATTCCGCCGGCACCGGCCAATGCGCGAAGAGAAGGTCTTCCCACGCCATGGAACCGATCCAGGGCCGCGCCGGGCGTGGCCACGGTCGACGGTCGACGTCGGCGGGTTCCACGGTTTCGCGCGCGCCGGGATCAGGACGCGTGCGCGGGAGCCGAGGAGAACAGGCCCTTGAGCCACGCCCACGCGGCGCGCAGCCCGACGTCGCGCACCTCGCCGATGGCGTGGATGCGCGCGAAGGTTTCCTCGTGGCCCTTGAAACGCGGCGGCAGGTCGAGCAGGTCGCGCGTGGATTCGCCGTCGATCTCGAGGACCTCCGGATGGAAGAGGCCGCGGCCGACGGCCAGGGGGCCGGAGGGCAACGGGGTGGTCCGTTCGGGAAGGAGCAGCCACGGGCGCCAGGAGAAGACGAGCCCGCCGGACGCGTCGCGCCGCACGAATCCATAGGTGCGGCGGGGAACGCCGCCGACCTTGCGGGCGAGGAACGCCGCGTTGGCCGCGGTGTCGGGAACGAAGCGGCGCCGGCGGAAGGTGAGGATGTCCCAGGCGTGGATCTGGCCGAACACCATCAACCGGAAGGCCCAGCCGGCGAGCGGCAGGCAACAGAGGACGATGAGGCCCGACCACACCGCGCCGGCGGTGGGGCTGGCAAACGACGTGCCGGCGACGGTCGAGAGCAGGAAGATCCGGAAGGTCTTCAGGGCGGCGTCGACCGTCGTGAACGGGCTGATGAGGATCAGGATGTGGATCGTGTGCGAGACCAGGAAAACCGCGGCGTAGGCGAGCAACGCGAAGGGCACCATCAGCGTGCCCCAGAACTGCGAGAGATCGACCGCGGCGAACCCGGCATCCGAAAGACTGGCGCCCGCTCCCGGTGCGAACTGCTTGAACATGTCCATGGCCATCGGGACGACGGCGCCGGTGGCGACCAGGCCGGAAAGCTTGTTCTCGAAGACCTCGGCGACATCGAAGGGTTTCTTGAGCGCGGTGGGGACGGCGGTTCCCGCGGTGTCCTTGAGCGCGACCAGCGCGACCAAAGCGAGCGCGGGTCCCCAGAACCACGGTTGGGCGTACCAGGAGAGACCGGCGCGCTGCGATTCGGGGGTCCGGAAGTATTTGACCGCGCCGATGCCCGCGGTGCCGAGGAGCGGGGAGATGGCGATGCCGGTGATCTGGGAGAGGGTCGCGGCCGCGGCGGCACCCGGGGCGTTGGCCGGGGGCGCCGCGGGCGACGCCGCGGCGTGGATCCGTGGCGCGACGAGTCCGGCGAGCAACACGAAGGCGAGCAATAGGGCCGACATCCGTTTCATGGCCCGGTGACGATGCTGGGGCACGGAAAGCGTGGGAAGCGGGAAATCGGGGCGCGGATTCCATCGGGTGTCCCCGGACGGAGTCGTCGACGCCGGTGGCAACCGCCTGTCCTCGCCGAGGTTTTTGGACGGGATGAAAACGGGATGGGCGACCGGATGCCGTCCCCGGCGCCCGCGGTGGACGGCGGGGTCGTTCGCGACCGCGTCGAGACGTACCCCCGCATGGATTCCACGGCGGGCTGGCGGAAATCGGCCGGGATGGGTAGGACGTGGGGCGTGAACTTTCCCTCCACGCACTGGAGCATCCTGGGTCACGCCACCAAGAGCGGCGGCGACCGGCAGGCGGAGGCGCTGGAGGAGATGTGCAAGCGGTACTGGACCCCGGTGTTCCATGCGTTGCGGCAGCGCGGCTACATGGAAGCGGAGGCCCAGGATCTCACCCAGGAATTCCTCGTCCAATTGACCGACCACTCCGCGTGGCGGCGCGCGGATCCGCACCGGGGACGGTTCCGTTCGTTCCTGTTGGGTTCGCTCTCGCGGTTCCTGCGGGAAGTGGAGACGCGGCGGCGGGCGCAGAAGCGCGGGGGCGACATCCAGCACGTGAGCGCCAGCGAGGACGCGGTGGCGGAGACCCTCTCCGACGCGTCGATGGCGGAGGACGTGGTGCGGTCGTTCGACCGCAACTGGGCGCTGGAATTGATGGGGCGGGCGTTCGAGAAGACCCGCCAGGAATACGCGGCGGGGGGCAAGGCGCATCTGTTCGCGCACCTGAAGGCGTTCCTGCCGGTCGGGAAGGAACCGCCGACCTACGAGCAGACGGCGGCGACGCTGGGGATCACCCTGGCGGCGCTGAAGACGGAGATCTTCCGGCTCCGGAACGCATTCCGGGTGAACGTGCGTTCCGAAGTCGCCCAGACGGTGTCCGCGCCGCACGAGGTCGATGCCGAGTTGGCGTGGTTGCAGCGGGTGCTGATGGACCGCGGCAGCGATTTGCCCGGGGCGGTGCCCCGGTCGCCCTCGGATCCCTCATGAGCGATCGCCGTTGTCCCGAATGCCAGTCCCCGCTGGAATCGGGGGCATTGGACGGACTTTGCCCGCGCTGCCTCGCGGGTTTGCTTTTCGACGTGGGACCGGCCCCGGACGCGGAACCGGGCGGCCCGGCCCCCGCGACGGCGCCGCCGATGAGCACGCGCGGCGTGTTGCTGGAGATCCCCGGCTACGAGGTCACGAAGGAACTGGCCCGGGGCGGGATGGGGATCGTCTATCGGGCCACGCAGCTCGAGCCGCGGCGCGAGGTCGCGTTGAAGATGTTGTTGCCGCACCAACTCGAGTCGGCGGAGTTCCGCGAGCGATTCCTGCTGGAGGCCCGGGCGATCGCGCGGTTGGAGCACCCGCACATCCTGCCGGTCTACCAGGCGGGCGAGCACGACGGCGTCCCGTATTTCACGATGAAGCTGGCGGCCGGGGGCACGCTGGCGGAACGGCGGGCGCGTTACCGCCGGAGTTGGCGGGACATCGCGCAGTTGGTGGCGACCCTTGCCGAGGCGGTGCAGTACGCCCACGAACGCGGCGTGCTCCACCGCGACCTGAAACCCGGCAACGTGTTGTTCGACGACGGCGGGCGTCCCTACGTCAGCGACTTCGGCCTCGCGAAACTGAACGACGATTCGATGCCCGAGGAAGAGCCGGGCCAGATCGTGGGCACGCCGCGCTACGTCGCGCCGGAAGTGGCGGGACAGGGCGCGGTGCAGGCCACGGTGACGGCGGACATCTATGGGCTGGGCGTCATCCTCTACGAATTGTTGGCACAGAAGCCGCCGTTCAACGCCCTCAGCCAGATCGCGCTGCTGCGCATGGTCGAGCACGCGCCGCCGCCGCCGCCGAGCCACGAACTGCGCGGCGTTCCCCACGAACTCGACGTGATCGCGCTGCGTTGTCTCGAGAAGGATCCGGCCCGGCGGTTCCAGACGGCCGGCAGCCTGTCGCAGGAACTCCGGCGGTGGATGGCGGGCGAGCCGATCGAGTCCATTCCCGCCACCCGGCGGGAACAGTTCTGGCGCTGGGTCCGGCAGCAGCGCGCGGTCGTGGGCCTCACGGCGGCCCTCGCGGTGCTCGGACTGGTGATGGTCGTGGGCTCGGTGTGGGTGGCTCTGCGTCTCGCGAGTTCCCGGCAGGCCGTGGTGGAGGAACGCGACCGCGCGCGCAACGACCTGGTCCAGGCGCGTCTCGGCGAGGCCCGCGGCCTCCGTCTCTCGGGAGCCATCCGCGTCCGCGACCGCGCCCTGGATCTGCTCGCCGCGGCGGCCCGCGTCGATCCGCGCACCGAATTGCGCGACGAGGCGGCCGCCCTCCTGGGCCGCTGGGAGGTCGGCGCCGAGGAAGCACGCCATCCCCACACCGGCCCGGGCATGCCGCTGGACCTCTCCCCGGGCTTCGACCTCGTGCTCGACGCCTCCCCCGCCGGCGAGGTCCGGGTCTGGCGCCGCACCACCGGCAACCTCGTCTGGAGCAAGACGCCGCGACCCGGGAAAGTGCCGCGCGTCCTCGAATTCAGCCCCACGGCCCACTGGGTCGTCGCCGCTTCGGACGATGGATGGGTGGCCGTTTGCGATGCCGCGACGG
The DNA here is from genome assembly GCA_008933025.1 of Verrucomicrobiota bacterium. Taxonomy (GTDB): domain Bacteria; phylum Verrucomicrobiota; class Verrucomicrobiia; order Limisphaerales; family UBA9464; genus UBA6176. The sequence continues at coordinate 26,844 of WBXI01000008.1, read as the reverse complement.
GGACGGAAGCATGGCGTGCCAAGGGCGAGTGGGCGGGATTCTCGGGCGACGAAAAGGAATCCGCCGTGGTGACGGCCCCGGGGCGGATCGAGTTCCGCGACCTGGCCCGCGGCACTTCCCGCTCGCTCCCGCTGCCGTCCGATTTGTTGGGCGGCGTCCGCCTGACCGGGTCGCCCGGACGCCCCGATTACCTCGTCCAGTCTTCGGATCGCATCGCGGTGATGGACGGCGCCGACGGGCACGTCCGGCATTCGCTTCCGTTCACCCGCGGCCGGGTGCTGTCGGTGGCATGGGGCGAGAACCTTCTGGTGGTGGGCGACAGCACGGGCGGGATCCGGATCTGGAACCTGCGCGGCGGGCAGATGCGCGATCTGGCCGCGCACCGCGGGGTGGTGTCGCGCCTCGTGCTGTCGCCCGACGCGACCTTGCTGTGGTCGGTGTCGGGCGACGGCGTCGCGCGCCTGTGGCACGCGCGGACGGGGCAGCCGTTGGGGCAATCGGAGTTGTGGCATCCCGTCCGCTTCAACGGCGAGGGCTCGAAAATCGCCTACCTCGACGGCGCGGCGTTCGGGATCGCGCCGATGCTCCCGCCGATCGGCGTCTCCATGGTCCCGCTGCGGGGCGTGGGCAACACCGCGGTCCGCCACGTGGAGTTCAGTCCCGACAGCCGGTGGATCGTCGCGGTCCAGCAGGCGGGGGTGCACCTGCTCGACGCCTTGGGCAACGTCCAGGCCTATCTGCCGCTCTCGGGAGTCGTGTCCGCCCATTTCGACTCCCGGAGCCGTCGCCTGCTGGTGGTGTGGCGCCTCGGCGCGCGGTGGTACGATTTCAACGACGATGGACGCCCCATCCAATGGGTGCCTGCCGAGGGCGTCGAGTCCGGGGCGGGCGCATGGCTGGGCCCGGCCGGGCGCGTCGACGGCGCCGGTGGGATCGCGATCGCGCGCGGATCGGGAAACATCGGCCTGCTCGACACCGCGAAGTTCGTCTGGAGGAGCCTGGCATCCGGCGAGACCAACGCGACGGCGCTGGACACGGACCCGGACCAGCGGTGGCTCGCGACGGAAACCGGCGGGGTGACGTCCCGGGTGAGCCGGTGGGGCGCCCCGGAATCCCCGTGGCAGGATCCTTCCGGCGCGGGCGTGCCGCTGTTCAGCCCGGATGCGCGGCATTTGTTGGTGGTGGGCGGCGAATTGCACCGGGTGATCTCGACGGCGGAATGGCGGCCGCGGTTGGCCCTGGAGACGGGCGGTGGCAACACCATGCCCGGCGCCGGCGCCTGGTCGACCTATGGCCGAGCCCTGGCAACCGCTGGTGCGGCTCCAGTCCCCGATTCCCGTGACCTGCCTCGGCTTCGGCCCCCACGGCCGGTTGCTCGTGGCCGGCACGGACGAGGACCATCTGTTGATCTGGTCCCTGCCGGACCTCCGGGAAGCTTTGCAGGCCCACGGGGCTTTGGATTGGCGCGAGAACATCTCCCCGCAGGGCCATCCGATGGCGCCCCCCGCGCCGGGACAGCGGACGATGCCGGCCACGTTGCACGAGGACCGTCCCCTGCCGACGGAAATCCTGCCGCGGGACCCGCGCGCGTCGGAAAACCTGCTGGATCTGGGACTCCTTCTGAACCGGTCGCTGGAGCCCCGCGATGGCTTTGCGAGTGGGGTCCGTGAAATGCCGCCGGACCTGCCGTTGGGGGCGGCGGATCTGGGCGGCGTGCGGTTCGAGATCCGAGGCATCCTGCAACTGGCGTCGCTCGGAGGCCCGGTTTTCGGGCAACGATGGCCCGCGAAGGTGGCGTTGCCGGTGGAGGGACGGGGCGTGCGCCGCCTCCATCTTCTGGCGACCACCCGCGACGGCGCGGAGCTGGCGACGGGCACCCCGGTATTGCGCGTGCGGTGCCAATGGGGAGGAACGGTCGTGGAAACGCCGTTGCGGCTCGGCATGGAACTCGGGGATGGCTGGCACGCCCCCGAGCACTCCCGGCCCGGCGACCGTTCGGTCGTGGCCTGGCAAGGCATCAGCGAATCGAGCGAGGCCGTGCGGAGCGTGGTGCGATTGTACCGGGTCACCCTCGATTCGCCGCGTCCGGGGGCGGTGCTGGAACGTTGCGAGTTGGTCGGCGGGAATTCGGCCGCGACCCCGTGGGTGTTCGCCGCCACCGGCGAGTAGACGGCAGGTTTTCCCTTGTTCCCGCGGCCGGCGCGCCCGCTAATTCGCGTCCGTCTCATGGCCACATCGATCATCGGGGAACTCCAATGGCGCGGACTGGTGTCCGACTGCACCGACCTGGAGGAATTGGAACGCCGGCTGGCGGCCGGCGTGGTCACGCTCTACTGCGGGTTCGATCCCACGGCGGACTCGCTCCACGTGGGCCATCTGGTGCCGCTGCTCGCGCTGCGCCGCTTCCAGAACGCCGGGCACCTGCCGATCGCCGTGGCCGGAGGCGCGACGGGATCGATCGGCGATCCCAGCGGGAAATCGCAGGAGCGGCAGTTGCTCACCAAGGAACAGATCGCCGCCAACGTGGCGGCGGTCCGGCCCCAGTTGGCGCGCCTGCTGGATTTCGCGACCACCACCAACCCGGCGCGGTTGGTCGACAACGCCGACTGGACGGCGCCGATGTCCTACCTCGATTTCCTCCGGGAGATCGGGAAGCACTTCACGGTGAACCAAATGGTGGCTAAGGAATCGGTGCGCGCCCGCATGGAGGACCGCGAGGCCGGCATCAGTTACACCGAGTTCAGCTACCAGTTGTTGCAGGCCTTCGATTTCCTCGAGCTTTGCCGGACCCATGGATGCGACCTGCAGATCGGCGGCAGCGACCAGTGGGGCAACATCACCGCCGGCATCGATCTCATCCGGAAGAAACTGGGACGCGCGGCCATCGGCCTGACGTTGCCGCTGATCACCAAGTCCGACGGCACCAAGTTCGGCAAGACCGAGGGCGGCGCCGTGTGGCTCGATCCCCGTCGCACCAGCGTCTACCGCTTCTACCAGTTTTGGATCAACACGGACGACAGGGACGTGGTGCGGTACCTGAAGTTCTTCACGTTCCTCGGCGCCGGGGAAATCGCCGATCTCGAGGCACGCCATGCGGCGAACCCGGGCGAACGCGCGGCACACCGAGCCCTCGCCAAGGCGGCGACCGACCTGATCCACGGCGAGCATGCCACGCTCGAGGCGCAGCGGGCTTCCGAGATCCTGTTCGGCGGCGACCTGGCCGGGGTCGGCGAGGCCACCTTTGCCGAGATCGTCGGCGAGGTTCCCACCCGGGACATCGGGGCGGAGCGGTTGGCGGCGCCGGGTCTGCCGGTGCCCGACCTTTTCGTGCATGCCGGCCTTGCGGCGAGCAAGGGACAGGCGCGGAAGGATCTCGAGGGCGGCGGGCTGTACCTCAACAATGTCCGCCTCGGCGAGGCCGGGCACATGGTGACTTCCGCCGACCTGCTCTTCGGCCGGCATCTCCTGCTCCGCAAGGGAAAGCGGAACTACACCGTGGTCACCGCCCGCTGAGCGGACCGCGTTCAGTGGGCCGGGTGGACGTGCTCGACGAGGCTCCGGCGGGTGGCCTGCAACCGGGTCAGGAGCACGCCGGCCATCCGCTTCATGATCGCACAGCAGAATGCCGGGTCTTCCTCGGCGAATTCGCGGAGACGGGTCCCGTAGAAGAAGATCGCCTCGACGGGTTCGAGGGTGACGGCGTCGAACTGCCACCGGTGCGGCGGGAACAGCCACGACCATCCGAGCACGTCGCCTGCCTCGATCACCTGGAGCGGCACCTTGGCTCCGTCCGGGGCGACGGCCTCCAGAGCCACCCGGCCCCGCAGGATGAGATAAAAGCGGTTGGCGGGTTCCCCGGTCCGGAATACCCGCTCGCCCGCCGGGAACCCGACGCCCATGGAACAGGCCGCCATGGCTTCGAGATGCCGCCAATCCATCCCGCGCAGGAAGGCGGTTTCCGCGAGCGTGAACGCACTGGGCGATTCCATTGCCGTAGCTTGGCCGAGAGTTTCCCGCGGGGAAACCACGAACCGCGTGCTCCCCTCCGCGCCGGGCGGCCAATTCCGGCCCGACCTTGGCCAAAGCGGGGCGAGCGCTTGCGGCAGGCCGCGTTAGGGTCCATTCGTAATCCGGATGGGAAATCCAACCGAATTGCCGTCATGAAAACCAAACGCTCCAGTGGAGCCGCCCGAAAGGTCCCCGCGTCCGAGGTACCGGCTTCGCCCGTGCCGCCCGACGCCGGTTCCAACCACCGCAAGGTGCGCTTCGACGTCCACCTCGGCGGCGCCCGCGAGGTGCATCTTGCCGGCACCTTCAACGAGTGGCATGCCACCACCCTCCCCATGATCGACATGGGACTCGGCCGCTGGGAAAAGGAAGTCGTCCTCGAACCCGGCGTGTACGAATACCTCTTCGTGGCCGATGGCCGTTGGCTTCCCGATCCCAACGCCACCGAGTCCATTCCCAATCCCTTTGGCGGCGTCAACTCGGTGCTGCGCGTCGCGTAACCAACGGGACGGTTCGCCCGTCAACCCAACCAATATCCCCAAAATCCCATGCCCTCGAAAAAAACCACGGCTGCCGGCGGTTCCGGCGTGAAGGTCGTCGTGTCCGGAAAAGGTGGCCACGGCCATGCCACCGTCCCGTTGCTGGAGCTTTCGCCCATGCGCTTCCACATCGCGCGGATTTTGGTTCCGGTCGATTTTTCGGAGCCGTCCCGCAAGGCGCTCCACTACGCGAAGTTGTTCGCGCAGCAGTTCGAGGCCTCGCTGGTGTTGATCCACGCCGTCGAACCCCTCGCCTACCCGCCCGATTTCGCCGTGGTCCCGTTGCTGCCCCCGGACGTGGAGGAGGCACGGACCCGCGAGCTCGAGTCGCAGCTCGCCGAGCTCGCCTCGAACGTCGGCGGCGGGGTCAAGACCGAGGCCGTCGTCCGCAACGGACGCGCGTGGCAGGAAGTCGTCGAGTATGCCAAGACGGGCAAGGTGGACCTCATCATCGTCTCGACCCACGGCTACACCGGACTGAAGCACGCCCTTCTGGGCAGCGTCGCCGAGAAGATCGTGCGGCATGCCCCGTGCCCGGTCCTCGTGGTGCGCGACGAGGAACACGATTTCGCCTGAGTTGGGCGAAGGTGCAAGTTGCGGCGCCGGGTCCCTTTCGGGATCCGGCGCCGCTTGCCATTCGGGGACGACATCGGGCTCCGTGCGAAAACCGGGCCGCTTCGGAAGGCGGTCCCTCCGGAGGATCTCCCGCCGCCTTCCCGACGCGGCCATCGTGGCCAAAGCCCACCTTGACCGGGCACGGCGCGTTCCCAAGGGTTGCCCGCACACCCCCGCGTCATCGTCGTGATCCGTCCTTCCCGCACCCCCATGTTGGCCGCGGGCCCTCGGGCCCGCGTGGCCGTGCATGGCGGCGCCGTGTCGTCCGCCGTCCGTCGCATCGCGCCGTCGCTGTGGTTGGCCGCCGCGATCGTCCACGCCGCGGTCCATCCCCCGCCGGATGCCGACCGGCACTGGGCTTTCCAGCCGCCGCGCGTCGTCGCCCCTCCCTCGGTCCGGCACGGCGCCCGCGTGCAGACCGACCTCGATCGGTTCGTCTTTGCCCGGCTCGAATCGGAAGGGATCGAGCCGGCCCCGCCCGCCGATCCGCGGACGCTGCTGCGCCGCCTGAGTTTCGACCTGACCGGGCTGCCGCCCGATCCGTCCGCGACCGCGGCGTTCGTCGCCGAGGCGACGGCCGAGGGGCTTCCGGCGGTGGACCGATGGATCGACCGTTTGCTGGCGAGCCCGCGGTACGGCGAACGCTGGGGCCGGCATTGGCTCGATCTGGCCCGGTATTCCGACACCAAGGGCTATGTCTACGGGCGCGAGGAACGGCGATTCGTCCAGGCGCCGGCCTATCGCGACTGGGTGATCCAGGCCTTCAACCGGGATCTTCCCTACGACCGGTTCCTGCTGCTCCAGATCGCGGGCGACCGGTTGGTGCCCGAGAGTTCTCCCGATCTCGCGGCGATGGGATTCATCACGGTGGGACGCCGGTTCCTGGGCGTGACCCACGACATCGTCGACGACCGGATCGACGTGGTGACGCGGACCACGCTGGGACTGACGGTGGCGTGCGCGCGGTGCCACGACCACAAGTACGACCCCATCCCGACGGCCGATTACTACTCGCTGTACGGCGTTTTCCACGGGTGCGACGTGCGGCAATTGCCGCTGGTGGCGGTCGACGACGCCACCGCGAGGGAACGGGCGGGCAAGTACGCCGAAAAACTCGCGCAACGCCGCGCCGAGGCGAACGCGCGGCTCCGGGCGCGCGCGGGGGACTACTTGGCGGCGCAATTGGAGTTGAACCAGTATCCCGAGGACGACTTCGGGCAATTGTTGGGCGACGGCGACCTGATCCCGCAATCGGTGCGGTGTTGGCGGGACCATCTGAGCCGAACGCGCGCGGGCGACGACCCGATCTTCGCCGCGTGGCACCGACTCGCGGAACTGGCGCCGTTCGAGGGAACGGTCTTCGCCGGCCAGGCACGGGCGACTCTAGACCGCCTGTTTGCCGGAACCCGGGTCAATCTCCGGATCGCGCGCGCGTTCGATCGACCGGTGGCCAGTTTGCGCGAGGCGGCCGCGAGGTACGGCGAGGCGTTCCGCGACGCGGACGCGGCCGGGCCGGCGGCATTGGAGGCCGATCCCGACCTCGCGGCGTTGCGGCGGTTCCTGCACGATCCCCGGTCGCCCACCGTGGTTCCCGACAGTCCGATCGCGAACATCGAGTTTCTGCTGCCGACCCGCGTCACCGAGGAACTCTGGAATCTGGAGGGCAACGTCGACCGGCGCTGGATCGAACTCGGATTGCCGGCGGCGACGATCCTCGTGGATCGGCCGCCGGAACCCAATCCCCGGATCTTCCGGCGCGGGAGTCCGTCGCAGCCCGGGCCGGAAGTGCCGCGGCAATTCCTCGGGATCCTCGCGGGAAAGGGGCGCAGGCCCTTCGTGGAAGGCAGCGGCCGGCTGGAACTGGCGCGGGCCATCGTGGATCCGTCGAATCCGCTGACCGCACGGGTGATGGCCAACCGCGTGTGGCAGCATCATTTCGGGACGGGGTTGGTGGGCACGGCCAGCGATTTCGGCCTGCGCGCGGGCCCGCCGAGCCATCCCGAATTGCTCGACTGGCTGGCGCGACGATTCATGGCGGACGGTTGGAGCGTGAAGGCGCTGCACCGGTTGATCGTGCGCAGCGCGGTGTACCAGATGGCGGGTGGAAGGGCGCCCGGGGCCGATCCGGACAACCGGTTCCTCTCGGTGTTTCCCGGCCGGCGACTCGAGTTCGAGGAGGTCCGCGACGCCATGCTGGCCGCCGGCGGCGATCTGGACCTCGCGATGGGAGGCAAGCCGGCGGAATTGCTCGATGGCGGCAACCGGCGGCGGACGGTCTACGGTTTCGTCGACCGGCAGTTCCTGCCCGGCGTGTTGCGCACCTTCGATTTCGCCAACCCGGACCTGCACGTGTCGGTGCGGCACGAGACGACGGTGCCGCAGCAGGGATTGTACTTTCTCAACGGGCCGTTCGCCGCGCAACGGGCCCGGTCCCTGGCACGGCGGACCGCGGGAGTGCCGGGCGAGGCCCGGATCCGCCGCCTCCACGAACTCGTCTTCCAACGCGCGCCCACCCGTGCCGAAACCGAGGCCGGCCTGCGGTTCGTCGCCGAGGCCGGCGGGGTCCGCGCCCAAGCGGACTCCGACCGGGGAACCACGGCGTGGCGCTATGGATGGGGCGGGTACGACGCGGTGGCGCATCGTTTGCGGTCGTTCGCGGCATTGCCCCATTTCACCGGCACCGCGTGGCAGGGCGCGGACACGTTGCCCGGCGGGGAAACCGGATGGGCCATGCTCACCGCGGACGGCGGGCACCCGGGCAATACCCCGGCCCACGCCTGCGTCCGGCGCTGGATCGCGCCGCGAAACCTGACCGTTTCCATCGCGGGCAACCTCGTCCACGAACCCTCCGAGGGCGACGGCGTCCGCGCCTTCGTCGTGTCGAGCCGGCACGGGTTGCTCGCGTCCGCCGCGGTGCATCACGGCAAGGCCGACCTCGGCGTGGCGGAGGTCGCCGTGAAGGCCGGCGACACGATCGACTTCGTCGTCGATATCGGCGGCGGCCTGGCCTACGACCAATTTCTTTGGGCACCGGTGATCGCTTCGGGCACGGAACGCTGGGATGCGCGCGCGGGGTTCTCCGGTCCGGGCGGGGCCTCCGGGCCCCTGCAGGCTTGGGAGCAATACGCGCAGGTGCTGCTGCTCACGAACGAGTTCGCTTTCGTCGATTGACCTCCATGAATCCTTTCCTCACGCGCCGCGATTTCCTCCGGCGGGCCGGCATGGGTCTGGGCGCCGTGTCGTTGGCCGCCATGGAACGGGCGCGTGCGGGCGAGGTCGTCCGTTCGCCGCTGGCGCCGCGGCCGCCGCACCACGCGCCGCGTGCCCGCCGGGTGGTGCATTTCTTCCTCAACGGCGGCCCCTCCCACGTCGACACCTTCGATCCCAAGCCGATGCTGGCGCGGTATGCCGGCAAGCCGATCCCGGGCCGGTACCTCCGCACCGAACGCAAGACCGGCGCGGCGTTCCCGTCGCCGTTCGCGTTCCGGCGCCACGGCCAGAGCGGGCTCGAGATCAGCGAGCTTTTCGCGAGGACGGCGGCACACGCGGACGACATCGCGGTGATCCGCTCGATGCATGCCCAGGTGCCCAACCACGAGCCGTCGCTGATGCTGATGAACTGCGGCGACAGCGTGCAGGTGCGCCCGTCGTTCGGGGCCTGGACGCTGTACGGTCTCGGCAGCGAGAACCAGAACCTGCCGGGGTTCGTGGCGCTGTGCCCCGGCGGGATGCCGATCAAGGATTCCGAGAACTGGCGCTCGGCGTTCCTGCCCGGCGCGATGCAGGGAACCTTCGTCGACCCGCAGAACCGAGACGTGGAAAAGCTCATCGAGCACATCCGGAGCCCGCATGCGGACGCGGCCACGCAACGACGCCAATTGGACCTGCTCCGCGCGCTGAACGAGGCCCATCGGGAAACCCATGGCGGCGATTCCCGGCTGGAGGCGCGGATCGAGTCCTTCGAACTGGCCTTCCGCATGCAGTTGGAGGCGTCGGATGCCTTCGACATTTCGCGCGAGCCGGCGCACGTGCGGGCGGCCTACGGGGACAGCGTGCACGGACGGCAGACGTTGATCGCGCGGCGCCTGCTGGAACGCGGCGTGCGGGTCGTCCAGTTGTGGCATGGCGCCGGGCAACCGTGGGACCACCACGAGAACATCGAGGCCGGCATCCGCACCCATTCGGCGGACATCGACGGCCCGATCGCGGCGTTCATGGCCGACCTCAAGCAGCGCGGGTTGTTCGACGACACGCTGATCCTGTGGGGCGGCGAGTTCGGAAGGACGCCTTCGGTCGAGCTCGGCGACGGCGGGAAGTCCAAGCTGGGCCGGGACCACAACCATTATGGATTCAGCGTGTGGATGGCGGGCGGGGGGGTGAAGGGCGGGCAGGCGTACGGCGCGACGGACGATTTCGGGTTCCGCGCGGAAGTGGACCGGACGAGCGTGCACGATCTCCACGCCACGATGCTGCACCTGCTGGGATTGGACCACGAGCGGCTGACCTACCGGCATTCCGGCCGCGATTTCCGGCTCACCGACGTGTCCGGCGAGGTGATTCGCGACGTGGTGCGGTCGCCAACTTGACAAGCCCGGGGTGATCCGGTGCTGTCGTCTTCAATGCCCCCGATCCGTTCCGTGCGCGCGTCGTCGCGTGGACAGGCGTTCACCCTGATCGAACTGTTGGTGGTGATCGCCATCATCGCGATCCTGGCGGGGATGCTCCTGCCGGCGCTGGCAAAGGCCAAGGAACGGGCCCGGCGCACCCAATGCCTGAGCAATCTCCGCCAGATCGGCATCGGCATGTCGATCTACGCGCTCGACAACCGGGACACGCTGCTCAAGGCGCGGTTCGACGGGGGCAACTGGGTGCAGATCTCTGTGAACGAACCCGAGGCCCTCTCCGCACGGCAGCTCGGCCTGCCGGTGGATACCAACCGGTCCGTCGCCAAGATGTGGACCTGCCCGAACCGTCCGACCTTCCCGACCCACGAGCCCGAGTACCAACAGTTCAACCTCGGCTACCAATACTTCGGCGGCATCGACCGTTGGCAGAACCCGGCGGGATCGTTCCAGTCCCGCAGCCCGATCAAGACCTCCACATCCGGTCCCGGTTGGACGCTGGCGGCGGATGCGAACCTGAAGATCGACGGCAAGTGGGGCGGCGGTCGCGACACCGCCTTCAAGAACATGCCGCCGCACAAGGCCGCCACCGGGGTCCCCGCGGGTGGCAACCACCTGGCCATGGACGGTTCGGCGCGCTGGGTGCTCTTCAAGCAAATGCTATTCCTGCACAGCTGGAACGTCGGCGGCAGCCGGGACGCCTACTTCTACCAGGAAGACATCGGCCCGGAACTCGAGGCCCAGCGCGTCAAACTCGCCGCGAAACCCTGAGGACCCGCCGGAAGGCGGGGGCCCCGCGACGGGCGGTGTTTCGTGGGGGCGGGGGAAGGCGAAGCCGGCGGTTGGCGGTCCGGGACGGGTTTGCCGCGTCGTCGCGCCGCGCCGGCGTGCGCGGCTTACTTCGCCGCGGGCTTGTGGTTCAGGACGCTGTCGCGGGTGCTGGCGGCGATGGCCATCACCTGGTCGACCAACTCCTTCTTCACGTGGAGTTCCTCGAGTGTTTTCCGGAGATTCTCGGCGACCGCGTCGAAATGCGCGTCGGTGAGTCCGGGCAGGTTGGCGTGCGCCTTGCGCAGGTCCTTGCCGGTCCAGGCAATGGGCCCGCCGAAGGCCGCGGCGAGGAACTCCTTCTGCTTCCGGCGCTGCTTGTCCATGTTGATGTCCTCGAAGAAGTGCTTGATGCGGCCATCGGCCAGCACCTTCGCGTAGAACGACTCGACCGCGGCATTGATCGCCGCCTTGCCGCCCAGCTTCTGGTACAGGCTGTTCGCGCGTGCCTCGTTGAACTGCGCCCGGCACGCCGCGTCCGCGAAGGCGTACGTCTTGCCTTCGTAGACCACCGTGACGCGCGGATCGGCCGGCTTGCCGCTGATCGGGCAGACCGCGTTGGCCCCGAGCGCGACGGGTTGGGCGGCGGTTTCGGCCGACGCCGGCGTGCCCGCGAGCAGGAAGGCGGCGACGCCCACAATGGCCAACAACGAGGGGATGTGTCTCATGGAAGGCTGAAACATGTATGGAGCGTGCATCTATGAGTCAAGGGGAAGCATCCGCATTGCCCCGGGGTTTCGTTTTGCCGCAGGGTGGCCCGGCCGGCGGGGGGATTCCGCCGTCGCAGGTGCCCCATGAAACTCAGTCTGTTCAGCGACTACTCGCTCCGCGTCCTGATGTACGCCGCGCTGAAGGAAGAGTCCTTCCTGCTGGACGAAGTCGCCGCGGCCCATGGCATCTCGCGGAACCATCTCGCCCAGGTCGTCCACAACCTCGCGAAGCTCGGCTATCTCCGCACGCGCCGCGGCCGCGGCGGCGGCATCCAGTTGGCCCTCCCGCCGGGGGAAATCCGCATCGGCAAACTCGTGCGCGAAACCGAGCGGCATCCCGTGTTCGTGGAGTGCTTCGATCCGGCCACGAACACCTGCCGCATCGACGGTTGCTGCCGCCTGAAGGGTTTCCTCGGCGAGGCCATGGCCGCGTTCCACGCCAGTCTCGACCGGCACACCCTTCGCGATCTCGTGAGCGGGCCGCATCGCGCCCGCATGGGGCGGGCACTCCTCGGCGGGGCGTCGTGACCCGCGCCGGTGTCGCGCCCGGTGCCGTTCCTACTTGAAGCGTTCCGCGAGGCCGCCGACGTAGCCGGCCAACTCGAGGTAGGCGCGTCCCACCGGCTTTCCCGATGCGTCGAGTACCCGGCACGCGCCTTCCCAGTAAGCCACCCCGCCCAGCGGATCGGTCAATTCCTGCGCCTCCGCCAAGGGCGACAGGAAGAATTCGGCCGCCGGCGCCCCGTCCACACCCGGCGCCCGCACCCGCACGTGGTTCGGATAGCGTGCGCCCGTGGCCGGGCTGGTCCAGTGCCCGCGCGCCTCCCAGCCGAATTCCGACGGGCCGAAGTGGCGCACGCCGCCGTCGCGGGCAATCCACGCGAGGGTCGAATGCGCGTCGGTCGTGCCGTCGCTTCGCCGCATTCGGTAGGCCATCAGGTCGCGTCCGTCGTCGAGTTGGATGCAGGCCCAATCCCAGCCCGCTTGCCCGGCGTCGAGCTGGCTGCTGCCGATCTCGTGGTCCATCCACGCCAGGCCGGTGACCGCGGTGGGCTCGGTGCCGACGACGACCGTGCCCCGCGCCTCCAGCCGCGGGAAAGTCAGGTAGTGGCTCGCGGCGGCGGGATCGGCGCCCTTGCGGGAGACACCGTTGGTGCCGAACACCACCAACGGTTTCGTGGGCGCCAACGCCAGCCGGAACGACGCGTCGCCGGCGATGTTGCCCGAGAGTTCCATCCGTCCCGACCGTGCGTCGGCCAATCGCAACGACCAGTTGCCATTCCGCACCGCGAGCGTGTCGCGGGCGGCGTCCGCGTCCCATCCCGCGCGATTGATCCGGGACTGGTGGAAAAACCGACCCGTCTTCGTGTCGAGCAGGGCGACGTGGGCCAGATGGATCGGCGCGTGCCCGAAGGCGTTGGTCGGCGCGGCCGGATTCGGCACCGGACCCGCGTTCCGGAAAAACGTCGCCTGGAACCCGAACCGCCGGCCGCCCTCCGATTCCAGATGCCCGGTGACGTACCACCACTCGATCTTGAAGTCGGGGTGGCTGCCGTGGTCGCGCGGAAACTCGAACGCGCGGCCGGGTTGCGGGATCGCGAAGCCATCGGCGGTGCGGGTGGGGTCGGCGGCGCACGCCATGCCCGTCGCGAGCCATGCCGCCGCGGCGATGTGTCGGAGGCGGTTCATCGTGTTCATTCCTCGCGATCCGCCGGCAGGGCCGCGCCCCAGCGGCCGACGCCGTACGCGACGGTGGTGCCGGTGGCGACGACGAGCCCGGCGAGCGCTGCCAGTCCCGCGGCGGGAAAACCGTACTGGAGCGTCCACCCGAAGGTCTGGCGATTGATGACGTGGATGAGGAGCCAGCCGAGCGCGGCACTGACCCCGAGGCCGCCGGCGGTACCGGCGAGCGCGACCACGGCGCCTTCCGCCGCGGCCGCCCGGGCCATCTCGCCGCGCGCCATTCCCAGCGCGCGCAGGGTGGTCAGGTCGCCGCGTCGCTCGAGCAGGACGCTGGCGAGCGTCAGGCCGAGCCCCGCGACGGCGACGACCACGCCGATGAGTTCCAGCGCGTAGGTGATGGCGAACGTCTGCGAGAAGATGCGCAGCACCTCGCGCCGGAGATGGGCGTTGGTGAGCACGCGAAGGCCCGGATACCGTCGCGCGAGGTCGGCGCGAACGGCTTCGTCCGCGTGCCCCGGCTTCAGGAACAGCACGAGGCTGGATCCCAGTTCGTCCCCGAACCATTCCGCGAAGTGCCGCCGTTCGACGACGATCGAGCCCCGCTCGTTGCCGTAGTCGGAAAAAACGCCGGCGATGCGCAACCGGCGTTTTCCCGTGGGGGTGGGCACGTCGATCGCGTCGCCCCGCCGCATCCGGAAACGCTCGGTGAAGGCCTCGCTGACGAACGCGCTGCCGGCGTTGCGCGCGGGATCGAACACGCCGTCGTCGCCGGGTGCATCGCGCCAGGCCAGGGGCGTGTGGCGCCGCGTGAATCCCAGTTCCGCCCCGACCAACAGCGTCCGCATGCCGGACACGGTGACGTCCGCCACCTGCAACACGTTCCAGTCCGCGACCGCGGGGTCGGCGGCGATGGCCCGCCAAGTCGACGGGTCGATGCGGTTCTGCGCGGAAGCGCTCTGCGCGCCGTCGCTCGCGAGATAGAGATCGGCCTGGAACGTGCGCTCGATCCAGCCGCGCATGGTGCGGTCGAAACTGGCGACGAGGATGGCCATGCCGGCGGTCATGGCGATGGCGCAGAGCAGGCCGGCGGCGGCGAGTCGGTGGCGTCCGGAGGGTCGGCGCAGGGCGGCGAGCGCGAGGCGCCAGGGCGCGCTGCGCTTGCCGAGCGGCGCGAGCAGGCGGGCGATGCCGGCCAAGGCCCCGCCGGTGAGAACCCCGCCGCCGAGGATCCAGAGCAACGCCGCCGCGTAGCCCGCGGCCGGGACGCGGAGACCGCCGTCGAACCGGAGCGGGGGCGCGAAGGCGAGGAGGATTCCGGTCCCGGCCAGGGCCGCGCCGAACCATGCCCGCGACCACGGGCCGCGGCCGGGTTCGTGGACCGCGTGCCGCGACAGGATCTGGGCGGGGGGCGTGCGGGCCGCTTCCCGGGCGGGAAGCCACCCGGCGACCAAGGCCGCCGACACCGAGAGACCGACGGCACCGAGAAGTTCGGGCAACGAAAGCGCGGCCGACTGCGCGCTGGTCGCGTAGTACAACGCGTTGACCGTGCGGCCGACGAACCGGACCGAGAATTGCGCGCCGGCCCAGCCGAGCAGGGACCCGAGCACGCCGCCCGCGAGTCCGAGCGCCGCGGCCTCCGCCCACCACGCGGCACGGATCGCGCGTTCCTCCACGCCGAGCGATCGCAGGATCCCGATTTCCTCGCGGCGCCGGACCACCGCTCCATCGAGCGCCTGGAACACGAGGTAAAGGCCCACCAGCAGGGCGATGAGCGAGAGGATCGTGAGGTTCAGCCGGAACGCGCGCGTCATCACCTCGCCCGCCGCCCGCCGGTCGCCCGGCGATCCCACGAGCCAACGGTCGCCGCCCGTCCTCGCGAGGATGTCGCGGGTCTCGGCCCGGAGCGCATCGCGGCCGGGGCCGGCCTCGACGCGGACTTCCACGCGGTCGATTCGGCCATGGCGGCCCGTGAGGGACTGCAGGGCCGGGAGATCCATGACCAGCAGGGTGTCCGGCGGCGCGGGTTGCCCGGGCGCGGAGGGGATGATGCCGGCGACGTTCAACGCCACGACCCGTTCGTTGACGAGGAGCCGGAGTTCGCCGCCGACGCGCAGCCCCTCGCGAAGCGCCAGGCGCGCGGGCACGAACACCGCCCGGGGATCGCGGAACACGTCCCAGAATCCCCGCGCGGTGCCGGCCGCCGTCGCGTTGGTCTGGCCGAACCACGCACGGCCGCCACCCCGACGGGCCGCGGCGTTCTGGACGCCCACGAGGTCGACGCCCAGCAGGTGGAAGGTCGCGCGCGCGCCGATGGCGTCGTCGCCTCCCGCCGCGCGGGGCAGGGCCGCCGTGCTTTCGAGGACGGGCACCAGATCGACGGCCCGGTCGCCGAGCGCCCCGCGGATCTCGGACAGCACCGATTCGGGCAGCAATCCGGCGGGCGCGGACACGATCCAATCGCTCTCCTCCGCCAGCAATTCGGCGAAGTTGCGGAACGAGGCGACGGCGGCGCGGTTGGCGAGGCGGATGGAGAAATAGACGGCGATGCCGAGGGCGAGGACGGCGACGAGCAGCGCGGTCTGCCGCGGGGCGGCGCGCCAATGCCGGAGCGCGAAGCGCCGCAGGAGAAGCCCGTGGAGCGCCCGGTTCATTCGGATCGGCCGGACAGCGTTTCCTCGCGGACCACGTGCCCGTCGCGGAGATGGATGGCGCGGTGGCAGATCCGCGTGGCCTCGGCACTGTGCGTGACCAGCACCAACGCGGTGCCCGTCTCGTCGCTCAGTTCGCGTAGCAGAGCCAGGATGTTGGCGCCGTTCGCGGAATCGAGGTTGCCCGTGGGTTCGTCCGCAAGCAGCAGATCGGGCCGGTTCGCGAGGGCGCGCGCGATGGCGACCCGCTGCATCTCGCCGCCGGACAACTGCGAGGGCAGGGCGTCCGCGCGGCCCGAGATGCCGACGCGCGCCAGCAACTCCCGCACGCGGTCCGCGCGGGTGGCGGCCGGTTCGCCGCGCAGTTGCAACGGGAACTCGATGTTCTCCGCGGCCGTCAGCGTGGGCAGCAGATGGAAGAACTGGAAGATCGTGCCGACCCGGGTGCGCCGCAGCCGCGCCAGGGCGTCGGGTGACATGGCCTCGATCGACTCCCCGTGCAGCCCGATGTGTCCGGAGTCGGGTCGGTCGACGCCGCCGAGGCAATTGAGCAGGGTGGTCTTGCCGCTGCCGGAAGGGCCGACGAGGGCAAGGCGTTCGCCCGCGCGCAGCTCGAAGGAAATCCCGCGAAGCACGGGGCGTCCGGCGTACGCTTTCGCGACGTTGCGGGCGACGAGGACGGGGCGGGTGGATTGGGTGAAGGCAGGCATGCGCGCGCGGCGGTCGGACCATAGGGCGGAAACCGGGGCGGCGCGAGGGCGACCGTGCCGCCGCCGGCGCGGACCCGCGATGGGCGGACGTGCCCCTTGCCGGGTACCGTGGCTCGTCTAGTTTCGGCCATCATGACGGCGGTCGAAATCACCGGGTTCGTTCTGGCGTTGCTGGCCATGATGGTCGGCCTGCTCGGTGCCGTGCTCCCGGGATTGCCCGGTCCCCCCATCATTCTGGCCGCGGCCCTTTGCCACCGGCTTTTCCTCGGTCCCCGCGGCTCGGCATGGTGGGTCGTCGGCGTGCTGGCGGTGTTGGCCGCGTTCTCCCTCGCCCTCGATTTCCTCGCGACGTCCTATGGGGCGAAGCGGCTCGGCGCCACTTGGCGCGGTGCCGTGGGCGCGGCCCTTGGCGCGATGGCCGGCCTTTTTTGGGCCCCCATCGGTCTGGTCGTCGGCCCACTCCTCGGCGCGATGGCGCTCGAGATGCTCGCCGGCCGCCACTGGCACGATGCCGGCAAGGCGGGCTTCGGCGCCGTGCTCGGACTCGTTGCCGGAATCGTCGGCAAAGTCGCCTGTTGCATCGCCATGATCGGGCTTTTCGCGGGCGACATCCTCTACCGCGCGTTCGCGGCGAGGTAGGCCGGCGAACCACCCCAATATCGGGATGGAATCCGGGACGGGTTGCACCTAGGTTTTGCGATCCCCATGAATGCCCCGATGAACCGTCGCTCGTTCGTGCGACATGCCGCCGTTGCCACGATCGCGTTCCCGATGGTCAGCCGGTTGCGCGTGCTCGGCGCCAACGGCCGACTCAACCTTGCCGGCGTCGGCGTCGGTGGCAAGGGGTGGACCGACATCACCATGGTCGACGGCGAAAACGTCGTGGGGTTGTGCGACGTGGACGCGGGGCATTTGGCGAAGGCGGGCGAGCGGTTTCCGGGGGCGCGCCGGTTTGCCGACTGGCGGGAGATGTTCGACCAGATCGGCAAGGGGATCGACGGCGTGACGGTATCGACGCCGGATCACTCGCATTTTCCCCCGGCGATCTCGGCGGTGAAGGCGGGCAAGCATGTGTACTGCCAGAAGCCGCTCACGCACACGGTGTGGGAAGCACGCCAACTCACCCTGGCCGCGAGGAAGTCCAGGGTCGCGACCCAGATGGGCAACCAAGGCATGGCCCATCCCGCGTTGCGGCGGGAAGCGGAGTTGGTGCGGGGCGGCGCGGTGGGCAAGGTCAGCGAGGTCCATCTTTGGACCGATCGTCCCGGCCGTTGGTGGCCGCAGGGCATGGTGCGTCCCGAAGGCAGCGCCCCGGTGCCGAAAGATCTTTCCTACGACCTGTGGCTCGGGGTTGCCCCGCGGCGGCCCTACCATCCGGCCTGGGGTCATTTCGTGTGGCGGGGTTGGTGGGATTTCGGCACCGGCGCGCTCGGCGACATGGGTTGCCACCTGATGAACCTGCTGGCATTGGCGTTCGAACTCCGCGATCCGGTTTCCGTGGAGGCCGCGAGCGGCGGACTCACGGCGGATGCCGGCCCGTTGTGGTCGCGGGTGACGTGGGAATACGGTGCCGGGAAAAACCACGGGCCGATGAAAGTGGTGTGGTACGACGGCGGGAAGCGGCCGGATCCCGCGCTTTGGACGGGCAAGCTGGAACAGAGCAACGGCGTGCTGGTGGTGGGCAGTCGGGACACGCTGCTCACGAGTTATCTGGGGGAGGGCCAGTTCAAGAGCGGCACCAAGAAGGAGGATTTCAAGTCGATCCCGGAGACGTTTGCCAAGCACGCGGAATGGGAACGCAGCCACTACGACGAGTGGATCGCCGCCGCGAAAGGCGGGCCGAAAGCCGCTTCGAATTTCGAGATCTCGGGTCCGGTGACCGAGGCGGTGTTGCTGGGCAACGTGGCGGTCCGGTCCGGCAGGAAATTCCGCTGGAACACCCGCTCGTTGAAGTCCGACCAGGCGGAGGCCAACGCATTCCTGACGAAGCCGTACACCCCCGGGTTCCGGGTCTAGGCGGCACCGTCGGGCGGGGCCAGGGCTCCGGCAGGATCGGCAGGCCCGCCGCCTCGCGCCGGCGGCCATGGGTCCACGGGCGGGAAACCGACGGTTGGATGGCCGCTGAATAAACCGGGGGGAGGCAAGTCGAACCGGGCGTCGTTCGAAAAAGAAAGACGCCATGAAAACGGTTGCGATTGCCACCCTCACTGCCCTCACGCTGACCTCGGCCTCGTTGATTCCATCGGCCAGGGCCGGCGACCGGGAGTGGTCGTTGGCCGGGAAAGTACTCACCGGGGTGTTTGCCGCCGGGGTGATCGCCCATGCGGTGGCGCCACCACCGCCGCCCGTGGTCTACCAAGCCCCTCCGGTCTACGTCGTCCCGCCGCCGCCCGTGTACGTGCCGGCGCCCGTCGTCGTCGCCGGACCGCCCGTGGCCTACTACTACCCGGCCCCGTCGCCGGTGTATGTCCAGGCCCCCGTCTACATCATCCCCGGCCCCGTGTACGGCCATCGTCCCGTCCATCACCACGGTTTCCGGGCCACTTTCTGCCGGTGAGTGCCGGCAGGCTTAACGCATGGAAAAGGTAGGACCCGCCGGCGTTGCAAAACACCGGCGGGTCCTTTGGTTATCCGGCGGCGAAGCCCTTGATTCCCGTCCAGACCTCCGCACTCTGATGACCGATGCGTCCGTTGCCACGAAAGCCATCCGAAGGATTCCCGACCGGGAGCCCGCGGCGGGTTCGTCGTACCCGGTCGCTCGGTCGATGAGCGCGGATTTCCCCATCGAACGGTCCCGCGTCGCCGTCGACGGAAAGTTTTTCCGCGTGGGCGGGAAGAAATTCCATCCGAAGGGCGTGACCTACGGTCCGTTCGAAGCCGGCG
The DNA here is from genome assembly GCA_008933025.1 of Verrucomicrobiota bacterium. Taxonomy (GTDB): domain Bacteria; phylum Verrucomicrobiota; class Verrucomicrobiia; order Limisphaerales; family UBA9464; genus UBA6176. The sequence continues at coordinate 7,598 of WBXI01000008.1, read as the reverse complement.
CGGACGGCCAACCGTTTCCCCCGCGCGAGCGGTTGCTCGCCGACATGGGCCTGCTCCGGGAACTCGGTGCCAATCTGGTCCGCGTCTACCACGTCCCCCCGCACTGGATCCTCGACGTGTTCCACGAGCACGGAATCAAGGTGCTCGTGGATGTCCCGTGGAACAAACACCTTTGCTTCCTCGATTCGGCCGAGGCACGCGCGGAGGCCATCGAGCGCGTGCGGGTCGCCGCGCGCGTCTGCCGCATGCATCCCTCGGTATTCGCGCTCAGCGTCGTCAACGAGATCCCGGCCGACATCGTCCGTTGGTTGGGCGCGGCCGCCGTGGCGGATTTCATCGACGAGTTGGTCGCGGTGGCGCGGTCGGAGGATCCGGAATTGCTGTGCACCTTCGGGAATTTCCCGCCGACGGAATTCCTGCGGCCGCACGACGTGGATTTCCACTGCTTCAACGTGTACCTGCACGACCGGAAGCCGTTCGAGAACTACATCGCCCGGCTCCAGATGCTGGCGGACACCAAGCCGCTGGTGCTGGGGGAATTCGGGGTCGACACCCTGCGGGAGGGCGAGGCGCGGCAGGCGGATATCCTGTCGTGGAAGATCGAGGCCGCCTTCCGGCAGGGTTGTGCCGGCACCGTGGTGTTTTCGTTCACCGACGATTGGTTCAAGAACCAGCAATCGGTGACGGACTGGGCCTTCGGCCTGACCACGGCCGCGCGGGTTCCCAAGGCCGCGTTCGGCGCCGTCCGCCGGCAATACGGCTTGGCCCCCCGTTTTCCCATGCCCGCCACCCCGCGGGTTTCCATCGTCGTCGCCAGCTACAACGGCGCCGCGACCCTCAAGGGCTGCCTGCAATCGCTCGAGCACCTCGACTATCCCGACTACGAGGTCATCCTCGTCGACGACGGTTCCAACGACGCCACCCCGGTGATCGCCTCGCAGTTCCCGGCGGTGCGAACCCTGCGTCACGAGCGCAACCTCGGGCTCGGCACCGCGCGCAACACCGGCATCTATGCCGCGACGGGCGACATCGTGGCCTTCACGGATTCCGACTGCCGCGCGGACGAGGATTGGCTCCGGTACCTCGTCGGCGACCTGCTGCATTCCGGTTTCGCGGGTATCGGCGGGCACAATTTCCTGCCTCCCGACGATTCCGCGGTGGCGGCCGCCGTGATGGTGTCGCCCGGCGGTCCCGCGCACGTGATGCTGACGGACCGCGTGGCCGAGCACATCCCGGGTTGCAACATGGCGTTCCATCGCTGGGCACTCCTGGAGTTGGGCGGATTCGACCCCCTGTACCGGAAGGCGGGCGACGACGTCGACATCTGCTGGCGCCTGCAGCAGCACGGCTACCGCATCGGGTTCAGTCCGGGCGGGTTCGTCTGGCACTACCGCCGCAACACGGTCCGGGCCTACCTGAGGCAGCAGGCCGGCTACGGCGACGCGGAAGCGTTGTTGGAGCGGCGCCATCCCGAGAATTTCAACCGGTTCGGCGGCTCGATCTGGCACGGCCGGATCTATTCCCCGGCGAAGATCGGCGTCGAGACCACCCGGCCCATCATCTACCACGGGTTGTTCGGCACGGGATTCTTCCAGAGCATCTACACCCCGAACCCGGGTCTCACCCTGCTGGTGGTCTCCAGTCTCGAGTACCACGTGCTGGTGACGCTTCCGCTGCTGGTCCTGGCGTCGGTCGTCCCCCATGTCGGCACCCTCGGCGTGGCCAGCCTCGCCCTGTCGCTCGGCATGTGTGTCGTCGCGGCGTGGCAGGCGGATCTCCCGCGCGGCCGGCGTCGCGTCTGGTCGCGGCCTTTGGTGGGCTTGCTGTTCCTGCTGCAGCCCATCGTGCGCGGCGGCGCGCGCCACCGGAACCACCTGCGCGGCCAGCAAACCCCGCTCAGCGCGCGCGAAACCCTCGACTCCCTCACCCTCGAGGATCCGGACGACCCGCTGGAGTTGCTCCGGTACTGGTCCGACCAGGGGGTCGAGCGAACGGCGTTCCTGCGGCGTGTCCTGCAGCGTCTGGACGAACGCGGTTGGCAGAACAAGCCGGACGGCGGCTGGGACAACCACGACGTGGAGATCTACGGGAGTCGCTGGGCGCGGCTGCGGCTCGTGACGGCCTGCGAATATCTGGAGAACCATTCGCAGGTGCTTCGCTGCCGGTTGCACGGCGAATGGAGTTTCGTGGCCCGGGCCACGTTCTGGTCGTTGGCCGGCATGCTCCTGATGGTGATCGGCGTTTCCGGTCCCGATCGTTGGGAACCGTGGACGCTCCTGCTGGTGCTGCCGCTCCTGGCGTGGCGCATGAACCTCGCGCGCCGCGACCTGACCCGGCTGATCGTCGCGTTCCTCGACGAACGGGCGAAGGAGTTCGGACTGGTCAAACTGCGTCGTCCCCCGAAGTAGCCGCCGGGCCGGGTTCCCCGTCGTCGTCCCGCACCGGCCCGGTCCCGTCGGCGGGGCCCACCAGGACCACGAACTCGCCTTTGCGCGGACGGCGCGCGAGTTCCGCCGCCACTTCGGCGGCGGTCCCCCGGATCCATTCCTCGAACTTCTTGGTCAATTCGCGCGCGAGCACCACCCGGCGCCCGGGCGCCGCCACCGAAAGTTCCTGCACCAGTTTCGCGATGCGGTGCGGCGACTCGTACACGCACAACGTGCCCGGAACGGCGAGCAATTCGCCGAGACGCCGCGCGCGTTGCCCCGATTTCACCGGGAGAAAACCGGCGAAATGGAACTCGTCGGTGGGCAACCCGCTGGCCGTCAGCGCCGCCACCAAGGCACACGCGCCCGGCACCGCCTCGACCCGCCCGCCCGCCGCCACCACCGCGGCCACCACCCGTTGGCCCGGATCGCTGATGCCGGGCGACCCCGCGTCGGTCACCAACGCCACCGTCTGTCCCGTCCCCAACCGGGCGAGGATCTCCTCGCCGCGCCGGGCCTCGTTGAAGCGGTGGTAACTGACCAGCGGCTTGTGCAGGCCGAAATGGTGGAGCAGATGCCCGGTGTGGCGCGTGTCCTCGGCCGCCACCACGTCGCAGTCGCGCAGGACGCGCAGCGCCCGCAGCGTGATGTCCTCGAGGTTGCCGACCGGGGTCGCTACGAGATACAGCGTGCCGGGAACCAGCGGGGCGGGCGTGCCGGACGAGGGAATGGGAACGGGATTCATGCGCGCGGACCGAGCCGGATATTGGTTGGGCCCGGGCCGCCGACGCGAGCCGGATCCGCGGGAGGATTCGCCGGCGAATGCCTTTTGGCATCGGGTGCCCGCCGTCGACGGCGATGCCTCGAACGGGCCGTCAGACCAATGGGCGCGGGGCATGGTCCCGGACCACCACGGTGCCCGCCAGCTTGTCGTGCCACGCCTGTCCCCGTGCGTCCCACAGCGACCAGAACCAGCCGAGTCCGAAGGCCATGCCGCTGAGCACGGCCGACGCGGCGCGGACCAACGCCACCTCGCGCGTCACCGGACCGCCGTCGACGCGCGCGACCCGGAGTTCGAAGAGGATTCCCCCCAGCGTCGTCCCCCGCCATGCCAGCATTCCGGCATAATACGCCACCGCGAGCACCACCCGCACGAGCAGGAGATGGTGGTCGAAGCGGAGGAACAGAAACCGGTCCGGCAACAGCGCCGCCAACACCAGGACCGGGGTCCAATCGATCGCGAGGGACGCGGCCTTCCGCCAGAAAGGCGCGCGGGCCGGGACGACGTTCGCCCCGGGCTCGGGCCCGGGTGTCGCGGCGGGTGGTCGGATGCCTTGGACCGCGACGGAAGCGCCGCCGGCAAGCGATGCCGCGGGGATCGTGTCCGCTGCGTCCGTGCCGACGACGGATGCCGGGGCGACGGCCGGTCCGTCGGTCGCGGTGCTCGAAGCCATGGCCGACGCGGCTTCCACGGGAACCGCGTCGACCGGCAACCCGAACGCCGGTGGTTCGGCGGACGGCGGCGTCGTCGTGGCGGCGGCCGTCTGGCCCGCGGAATCGGTGGAACCGGGATTGTCGCGGGAAAACACCGTGAGCAAGACCGCGCCGATGGCCCAAAGCCCGAAGAGGAACCAGACGAAGAGTCCCGCCACCGGCACGAGGAACAATCCGGTGGTGATCCCGGCCCCGATCGCGAACGGCGGCAGTCCGCGCGCCTCGCCCATGCCGAACTGCCCGAGGATCCGCCGGCCGATGTATTGGTAGATCGCGGTGCGGCCCAGCAGCAGGCCCATGACGATCGCCGCGAAGAGGAACGGCAGCGCGAGGAGCAGCACCACGGTGGCCCCGACGAGGGTGATGCCGACAAGCAACAGGGGAATGCCAAGGATGCCCAGCAGCGCGGTCCGGCCCGGCCGTTCCTCCATCGTGCGGAGAATTCTCCCGACCGCGGACGGGAAGAGCAGGGCGAGGAGCGCGTGCATCGCGAGCAGCGCGCCCCAGACGATCCAGAGCCATCCGAGGCCCGGTGCCAAAGGACGGGCCAGCAGGATGCACCGGTCGGAATACTCGATCGCCCGTGAGCGGAGCGTTTGTGGCAGCGCGGTCAGTCCCACGTTCTGGACCTGTCCGGCCACCACCCCGTCGGTGCCGCGCGTCAGGCCGTAGCCCACGGCCACGACATTGCCCCCGATCCGCGCGCCGTCCTCGATCATCAATCCGCTGCCAACGTTGACCACGTTCCCCGAGACTTGGCCAAGCACCGTCACCTTCCCGAACACGCCGACGACGTCGCCCTCGACGTCGCCCTCGATCCGGGCATCGCCGAAAGTGACGACGACCTTGGGGGCGGTTTGCCCGGCCTTGAGGACAAAATCGTCGAAGTTCACGACGACGTCGCCGGAGCCGTGCCGGGGTGCCCGCCGCGGTTTGGAAATCCTTTTGGCGACGGTCGCCGTGGGGACGTCGGAATTGTCGGGAAGGGTCGGGGCGACGGCGGGGACGGGCGGCACGTCGGGCACGGGGGCGATGGCCGGCGGCGGCGGGACGGGCGCGTCCTGGGCGGCGGCGTGGTGGCTGGCGAGGGCGATGGCCAACGCGACGGCGAGGGAAGTCCAGCGGGGTTTCATGGGGAAATTGTCAGCGGCAGGGACGGGCGATGCGCCAGCAGGCGGTGCCGAGCCCGACGGTCGAGATCCAGGAGAAGGCCGCGATGCCGACGACGGCGACGACGGCCCACGGCGGCACGGTGGAAGCCGCCAGGGCGATCGCGTGGGCGACCTCGGCGACGGCGTCCGAAAACGAGTCGAGGAATCCGGGCACCCGATGGAGTCGTCGGTAGATCTCCGTGCCGGCGGCGGCGGCGTGCAAGGACGGGACCAAACGGCCGAAGAACCCGTAGAGGCCGGTCGCGAGCAGAAGGGCGGAGAGTCCGCGTTGCGGGGCCGGCCACCGCAGCCAGGGACGCCGGTACCACGGCGGGTTCGCGCGGCGCCGGATTTCCGCGAGGACCCGCGGCGCCAGGGACGCGGGAGCGGGACGCGCCGGCAATTGCCCGAGGGCGCGGTCGGCCCATCGGGCCAGGGGATCGGAATCGTGATCGCGCGGTTTCATCGGCGTTGCCTTTCTAGATACCCAGATGCTCGCGCTGGGGTTGCAGTCTTTTTTGGAGGGCCAACCGTGCCCGGTGGATGTCGGTCTTCACTTTGCCCAGACCGATGCCGAGGCGTTGGGCGATCTCGGCATAGTCGAGGTCCTCGAAGTGGTAGAGCACCAGCGCGACGCGTTGGTCGGTGGGCAACCGCAGCAGCGACTCTTCCAAAACCTGGCGTTGGTCCCGGGCGAGCAGATCGGCGTCCACGGTGGATTCCACCCCGAAGGTCGCCTCCAGACCGGGGTCGTCGTCGTCCGCATCGGCCGGTTTGAGGTCGCCGAAGAACTTCCATCGGGAGCGGTACCGCTCGAGGTGGTTGAGGCAGAGGTTGCGGGTGACGGTCTTGAGCCAACCTCCGGCGGTGGGGCTGCCGGCGAGCTCGTGCCAATGACTCCAGGCGCGGAGAAAGACTTCCTGCGCGATGTCCTCCGCTTCCGCCGGATGCCCGAGAAGACGGAAAGCGGTCGCATGGACCATGTCCTGGTAATCGGCCAGGAAGTCCTCGAATGGGGCTGGATCTCTCATCGGTTCGTCCCGCGTCGACGGGACGGGCGCCGGGATGAACACCCGGACCCCCGGACGAGTGTTTCACAAACTTGCCGGGGAATCACCCCGTTGACAGGGGGCCATCGGTTGGTTACCCACTCCGCTCAATCGAAAGGCTTACCGTGACCCAGACACTGAACCAACAGGTCCTGGTCCTCAACCGCCTCTGGCAGGCGGTCAACCTTTGCTCGGTCCGACGCGCCCTCGGGCTTCTCTTCGAAGGCCATGCCCAAGTCGTCGCCGGTCCGTCCGACGGCGAGTTCCGGACCTATGACTTCCACCAATGGCGCGATCTGTCCCACTCGGGAACGCACCCCGACGAAGACGTGGTGCGGACGGTGGCGCTGCGCATCCGCGTGCCGCGGGTGATCCTGCTGCTGTTCTTCGACCGTCTCCCGAAGAAGGAAGTGAAGTTCACGCGGCACAATATTTTCGAGCGCGACCGCAACCGGTGCCAGTACTGCGGACGGGTGCTCGAGCGGCGGGACCTCAATCTCGACCACGTGGTGCCCAGGGACCGCGGGGGCCCGACCACGTGGGAAAACATCGTGTGCTCGTGCATCCCGTGCAACACGCGCAAGGCGAACCGGACGCCGGCGGAGGCGGGACTGCGCTTGGTCCGGAAGCCCAAACGCCCGAAATGGCGGCCGTTCATGCAGGTGAATCTCGGCCCGTCCGTCCACGAATCGTGGAAGCACTTCCTCGACATCGCCTACTGGAACGTCGAGTTGGGCGAGGAGATTTCCTAGCGGCCCCGCCCGACTGCCCGTTCAAGACTTCCGGACGGCGCCGCGCGGGGACACGCGGTGCCGGGGACGCGGGACTCGGAACGCGACGCGTTTCCGCCGGGGCAACCCGAACCGGCGTTTTTCGAACGGCCCGCTAGGCCGACGGTGTCGGGCCCGTCGCGCCTTCGGCGCCGCGCGATTCCCCGATGAGTTCCCAGAACTTGGGATTCTCCTGGAGTTGCTCGTCCTCGCCGGTGGGCAGGCTGGAACGGAACAGGAAATCTTTCAGCGTGTTCCGGTTCAGGATCCGGTGGACCACGATGCCTTGGGGATGTCGCTCGAAATAGACCCGGTAGTCGCCCAGACGGTAACGCGTGAGCGTCCGTCCATGGCGCGCCAAGCTTCCGAAATGGGTGTCGCCCCGCTGCAATTCCTGCGGCAGTCCGCGGAACTGGCCGAGGACGTGGAGTTGCAGGTCCCGCGGTAGCTTTGCCAACTCGGCCGCGCTCGTCGGATTGAAGATGATCTGGAACAGCTGCACCGGCCCAAGCTTGGGGTTTCCCTCCGCGCGCGTCGAGTCCGCGAAAGCAACCGGCAATGGGGATGCATCTCGGCGCGGGCGCGCCCGGTTTCACAGACCCTATGGCCTCGCGCAGGGCTCTTGCCGAGTCTGGCGCTGTGGAGAAGGGGCGATTGGTCCGCCATACGTGGGTTAGTCCCCGCGAGCGGAGAGCAGAGCCACAAGGT
>WBXI01000007.1 GCA_008933025.1 Verrucomicrobiota bacterium | reverse complement strand
CGTGCCGTTGCGGCAGTCGGCCCTCCCGTATCTCATCGATACCCGCCTTTCCCCGGACACGACGTATACCTATAGGATCCGGGCGCGCGACGGGTCCGGAAACATTTCCGGCGACGGCGTCGAGACACGGGTGAAAACGTTGTCCCGGGATCCTCAGGGGACGGCGATCGACGGGGATTTCGTAGTGGAACCCCTGATTTGCGGCTGGAGCACCGAGGCGTTCGTGCCGGGGGCGGCGGTTTTCGATTGGGCACCGGCCGGGTCCGGGCGCGGGGGTGGTCGTTGCATCGGGGTGGGTTCGGACCAATACAACGACGCCCGCTGGATGCAGGTGGTGACGGGATTGAAGCCCGGGGCACTGTATTGGGTGTCGGGTTGGATCAAGGGGGAGGGCGTGGTTTGCGAACCCGGCCGGGATCTCGGCGCGAATGTCTGCCTGGTCGGGAGTTGGGACCACAGCCCCGGCGGTTTGGTGGGCACGTTCGGCTGGCGGCAGGTCAGTTTCGCGTTCGCGGCCCCGGCGGCGGGCACGGTGACCGTCGGCTGTCGCCTGGGATTTTGGGGCAACACCGCGAGCGGAAAGGCGTGGTTCGACGACGTGGCGGTGACTGCCGACGGGGAGGTGCGGATGGAAGCGCCGCGGATCATGCCGGACGGGCGCCTGCGGTTCCGGTTGATGGCGGGTCCCGGGCGGGCGTATCGGATCGAGGCCTCCTCCGATCTGGCGGTTTGGTCGGAGAGCCAGACGGTGTTCGCGGACCAACCGGTGACGGAGGTTTGGGTGGATGCCGGTGGCGGTGGGACGGCGCGGTTCTATCGCGTGGTGTCCGGCGCCGTCATGGGCCTTGCCTCCCCGGGTCGCAGGGAATAAAACCCCTCCACACCGGCACGAGACGCGAGGCACCCACCCGCGGGCAACGGCACACCACCGTCGCCGCGCATCGCGGACCGTCGGTTTGGATCATTATGTTTTCCGAGAACAATCCCCGTCCGCGGCAGGCCTTCACGCTCATCGAGCTGCTGGTGGTGATCGCGATCATCGCGATCCTTGCCGGGATGCTGTTGCCGGCGTTGAGCAAAGCCAAGGAGCAGGGGAACCGCACCGCGTGCGTCAACAACCAGAAGCAGATCATGTTGGCGGCGCAGATGTACGTGACGGACAACAATGATTTCATGCCGCATCCGAACTGGGACAACCAACCCCAGTACGCCGGATGGCTGTACCGGCCGACGTCCAGCGGCGCGCCGCCGGCGATCACGAACCGCGCGTTCGTCGAGCAGGGTCTGCTCCGGAAGACCATCCAGATCGACAAGCCGTTCTTCTGCCCGCTGGACAAGACCAACACCGCGGCGTTCCGGGCACGGGGCATGAAGCTCTCGAGCTACATCATGAACGGCGCCATCTGCGGCTACATCATCCAGCCGAAGGTGTACAAGCAGAGCGAATTCAAGGCGGACTCCATCGTGCTGTGGCAGGCGGACGAGCGTTCCCCGGGCGACTTCAACGATGGTTCGAGCACGCCGAACGAGAACATCACCCGGCTCCACAACGAGGGGACGACGGTGGGGCTCGTGACCGGCAGCGTGGAATATTTCAAACGCAAGAAGTTCTACCTCGAGGTGAACAACAGTCCGGGCCGCCTCTGGTGCAACCCGGGCACCGTCAACGGCCATTGATCCACGGTTCGCGGCCGGGCACCCCCCATTCATCCCATGCGCATTCCCAAGATTCTGGTCCTGCTTGCCGTCGCGGGCTTCGTGGCGGCGGGTTGCAAGAAGGGAGCCGATGCCGACGTGGCTCCCTTGGAGAAGGCCTTCGGCCAAAAGGCGGCCGGCGCGGACAAGGACCAACAGCAGGTCATCGACCTCGTGAACGCGGCGACCGAGGCCGCCAAGAAGAACGATTATCCGAAGGCGGCCGCCTCGCTGACGGTGCTGCGGGCGCAACCGGCGCTGACGCCGGACCAGCGGGCCGCCGTGCAGGACGCGATGGGCAACATCCAGACCGAGTTGGCACGGCGGGCGGAAGCCGGCGACGCGACCGCCCGGCAAATGCAGGAGGATCTCCGGCAGATGCGGCGGCGCTGATCCCCGGGGGTCATTCCGTCCCCAGAATCCGGACGGCCTCTTCCAGGGGAATGCGGCCTTCGAGGACCAACTGCATGGCGTTTTGCCAGATGGTCCTCATGCCCGTCGCGATGGCCCGCTCGTAGAGTTCCTGCGAGGGCGCTCCCGCACCCACGGCTGTCCGGATGGCCGGGTCGACGACCAGCAATTCCGCGACGGTGGTTCGTCCCAGGAACCCGGTGTTGCCGCATTGCACGCATCCCTGCCCGCGCCACCAGCGCGCGTGACGGACGCCGTTCTCCGGCAGGAGTCGGAGGGAGGCCTCGGCGGGTTGGTATTCCCCGAGGCATTCCATGCAGTTGAGCCGCACGAGGCGTTGGTTGAGGACCGCCAACACCGCGCTGGACGCCCGCACCGCGTCCACTTCCAGGCTCAGCATCCGGGGGAAAATGCCCGTGACCTGCTTCGAGTGAACCGTGGTGACCAAGAGGTGTCCGGTCAGGCTGGCTTCCACCGCGATCCTTGCCGTCTCGGCGTCCCGGATCTCGCCCACCATGATCACCTGCGGGTCCTGCCGCAGCATCGCGCGCATCGCGTCCGCGAATCCGAACCGGCTGCCGGGCTCGACCTGGGACTGGCTCAGTCCGGGGACCGGGAACTCCACCGGATCCTCGATCGTGGCGATGTTCCTCTGCCCCCCGGAGCGCGCCAGGATGTCGAGGAGCGAGGAATAGATCGTGGTGGTCTTGCCCGAATTGGCCGGGCCGGTCAGCACCAGCATTCCCTGGGGTTCGTCCAACAACGACTGCCATCGGGCGAGGATCGGCCCGTCGAGTCCCAGCGCGCCGAGGTTGAACGCGCGTTGGCTGAACAAGCGGAGGATCACCCGTTCCTGGGCCTCGCCCTGGGATTGCACCGGCATGCTCGAGACGCGGAAGGAAACGTCCTCGCCCGCGACGTGCAGGCGCCCGGCACCATCCTGCGGGGCGAACACCTTGAGGGTATCCATGCCCGCGACGACCTTCATCCGCCCCGCGAGGAACTTGCCTTGGATCGGTTCCAGACTCAGCAGATCGCGCAGCGTGCCGTCGATGCGCAACCGGATCCCCACCCGCTGGTTGTCGGGAACCAAATGGATGTCGGTCGCCCGCAAATGCAACGCGTCCTCGAGCAGGAGATCGAAAAACTCGATCGCCTTGAAATGGTTGCGGAAGCCGAGGGATTCGAGATAGGCCGCGGCCTTTTGCCCGGGCACCGACACCTTCTCCGACGGGGTGCCGAAGAGGCGCCCCAAGCCGAGGAGATCTTGAAGACGGCTCATGCGGTGGGTTGGGTCATGGAGGTGGCGGCCGGCTCCTGCGGGGGTCGCCGTCGGCGGCGATGTTCCGGTTGGACTTGGCTTTGTCAACCTTTGCACCCGGCGCCGTGCCTGCCGCGCGGAGCGCTTTCGGACTGCGGTGGCAAGGCCTTCGGAAGGCCGCGACACCGCCGTGAGACCGTGTCCAACCGAGGGGTTGGTTGGGTCTGGTCGCAAAGCGGAGTGGGCGTCGCTGACGCTCCTACCCTCCGCACTCCACGGCGCTCCGCGCGGGGAACCGCCGCGACCTGTCTCCCGCGCGAAGCGCCTTCGGACTGCGGTGGCAAGGCCTTCGGAAGGCCGCGACACGGCTTTCGAAACCGGAGACGACCATGGTGCGAAGGCGTGGTTGTCCGGGGGGCGACCTTGCGTCCGGGGGCGGTTTGCAGAGGCGCCGGATGGCCGCGGGAACGGCAAACGACGGTCGGCGTTGGCCAAAGCCCGGCGAGTCTCGGGGCAAGTCCCGGGGCAGCGTCCACACGGTGCGGGATCTACCCGCGCCGTTCTTCATAATCCACACAAGGAATCCCATGGCCCGCTATCTGTCCCTCCTCAAGTTCACCCCGCAGGGTGCCGCCCAGATCACCAAGTCGACCCGTCGCGCCCACGCGTTCGCCAAGGCGGCCGCCAAGGCCGGCGTCACCATCGAGGGCCAGTATTGGACCCTCGGTGCCAACGACGGCGTGCTCATCCTCGAATCCGACTCCGAGGCCAAGGTGCTCCGTCTCCTCGCCGATCTCGGTGCGCAGGGAAATGTCCGCACCGAGACCGTGCCGGCTTATACCGACGCGGAATTCGACGGCATCCTGAAGGGATAGGACGGTGGTCGGGAGATCCCGTCCGCCCGCTTGGCCGTGCCGGTCGCGGGTGGCTGCGGGGTTTACATTCGGCGCGCGCCCGGGCATCGTGACGAAGTCCGCGGGGAAACTTCCATGCCGCGGGCACGTCAATTCGAACTACCATTACACGACCTATGGGCGACAAATCCCCGAAATCCAACCAGAAGAAGTCCACGCAGAAGCAGGCCAAGGCCAGCAGCGCGGCGACCAAGAAGACGGCCGCGGTGGCCAGCAAGCAGGCTGCCGGCAAGAAGAAGTAGCCGTTCTCCGGCGCGATCGGGGATTCGTTTCCCCGAGTGCCGACCATCGGGGCCTGGGCAGTGTCCAGGCCCTCTTTTTTTTTGCCCCGACCGGGTTCAACCCCAAATGACGGATCGATCGATGTCGGCAAGGGTCGGTCGGCCGGTCAGGGCCATGGCCTGCTCGAGTTCGTCGCGCAACAACGCCACCACCCGGGCCACGCCGTCGGCACCGGCCGCGGCGAGTCCGTGCAGGTAGGGGCGACCGATCAACACCGCGTTCGCCCCGAAGGCCAGCGCCTTGAGAATGTCGGTGCCGCGTCGCACGCCGCCGTCGACCAGCACCGGGATGCGGCCGGCGACGCGTTCCGTCACCGCCGGCAGCGCCGCGATGGTCGCCGGCGCGGTGTCGAGCATCCTGCCGCCGTGGTTCGACACGATGATGCCCGCCACCCGCGACGCCACCGCGCGCTCGGCGTCGTCGGGATTCAGGATGCCTTTGAGGAGCACCGGCAGTCGGGTCACCGATTGGAGCCATTCGATCTCCGCCCACGTCATCCGGGTGTTGCCGCCCCGCAGCAGCGAGTCGCGTCCCTTGTTGACGTCGTCCATGTACGGGAGCGAGAGACCGGGGGAGAGTTTGAACTTGGCGCGCATCTGGCGGTAGCGCGGGCCCACCACCGGCGCGTCCACCGTGACCACCAGCGCCCGGCAACCCGCGGCCTCGGCCTCGTGGACGACGTCGGTGACGAAGCGGCGGTCCGACTGCACGTACAACTGGAACCACAGCGGCCCGGTGGCGGCCCGGGCGATGGCATCGAGGCGGGTGTTGGTGGCGCTGCTCACGACCCACAGGGCCCCGGCCTTCCCGGCGCCGCGCGCCGTCTCGGCCTCGCCGCCGGGGTGGACCATGGCGTGGTACGCCGTCGGCGCGAGGAGGATGGGGAATGGCAGTCGTTGGCCGAGCAACGTGAGGCCCGTGTCGATCCTCGAGACGTCGACCAACACGCGCGGGCGAAGGCGGATCTGGTCGAAGGCCTCGCGGTTCCAGCGGACGGTGAGTTCGTCGGCCGCGCCGCCCTTGACGAGGGCGCGCGAAACCTCGGAGAGCCGTTCTTCGGCGAGCGGTTCGAAGTCGGACACGCTGACGAGGTCCGCGAGGGGAGGGGTGGCCGTGCCGGGTGAACGCGCGGCGGGTGATTGGGCCTTCGCCGGCAACAGGAACGCGGCGCCGACGAGGGTGGAGGTGGACACCAATGCTTTCCTTCGGCTCAAGGGCATGACGCTTCTGTGGAAAAAATCGGGCGGAAGCGCGAGCCCAAACCGGGCGGGTGTTTGGAGTTTCGCAAAACCCGCCGGACGTGTAACCCGTGCGGGCACATGGAGCCATCGCCCGATTCCAACGACGTCCATCGGCGGTTGATCCTGGGCGGGTTGGTCGGCAATGCCGCCGCGGCATCGACCGTCGGCGCCAGCTTTCTTCTGGCCAAGTTGACCAACGACGTGGTCGGCACCTCGCTGGCGATCGTCAACGTCGCGATCGTGCCGGTGATCGTCGGGTTGGTGGCGGCGTGGTGGTGGCGGAAGATTCCCATGGGCCGCGGCGAGGTGGCATTGCACTCCATGTGGGTCTGCGGGATCGGTCTGGTGGGCGCCGCGCTGGCGTTTTCGGAAGGGGTCCTTTGTCTCGCGATGGCGGCCCCGCTTCATTACGGGGCCATCGCCCTGTCGATCGGCTTCGGCCACCGGATCTTCGGCGGTTCGGGCGACGGTGTCCGCGTGGTCGTGTTGCCCTTCGCGGCGCTGGGCATGATGCTCGAGTCGCGGTGGGCGCCGCCGCCTGGCCCCGAGGTTTTCGCGGACGAGATCCGCATCCACGCGCCGCCGGCCGCCGTCTGGCCGCACGTGGTGTCCTTCGCCCCGATCGCGGCCCCGCCCGACTTCTGGTTTTTCCGGATGGGTCTTCCGTACCCGATGGAGACGCCGCCGGGTGCGGACGCGGTGGGGAAGGAGCGGTTGTGCATCTTCAGCGGCGGCGTGGTTTTCAAGGAGAAGGTGGTGGTGTTCGAGCCGAACCGGCGGCTGGCGTTCGACATCGTGGAACAACCGCCGGACCCGGAATTGCTGGGGCATTTCGAGACGCATCGCGGCGAATTCGAACTGCGCGACGAGGGCGACGGCACCACGACGCTCATCGGGCGCAGCACTTATACCCTGCACATGCGGCCGCATTGGTATTTCGACGGGTGGACCCGTCATCTGGGGCGCGCGGTCCACCTGAGGGTCATGGAAAATGCACGCCGCCTCGCCGAGTCGCATTGAGGCCGCTTTCACGGGCCTCGTCCGCCATGGACGCTGGCTGGGGCGCCTGCCGTTGTTGCCGTGGTTCGCGGACGCGCTGTTCCAGACGGCCGTGGCCATCGCGGATCCCGGGCGCCTGCGGGCCATGCGCGCGGTCGAGCGCGCGGCGTCGGCGTGGCCGGGCGTGGGATTCGGATGGCACCGCCATGGCGGGGTGTCGTGCCTTGCCGACGGCCGGGAGTTCGCGCACCTCCACGGCTGCGGGCTTTTGGACGTCTGGCTGGGCCGGGACATCGCCCTGAAGTGCATCGCGGAGGGACGCGCGGAACCGCACCACGTGTTCGGCGAGTCCGGTTGGGTCAGCGTCTGGGTGCGGGACGCGGGCGCCGTGGCGGGCGCCGTCGAGTTGCTGCGGATCGCGATGGAAAGACGCCCGCCACCCCGGCCATCGGCTTGAAAGTCGGCGGTGCCATCCGGGAGGACTGGCGATCCGGCGCGCCCTAGGGTCTGGCCAACCGATACCACTTCGGGCCCGACGTCGTGGGCACCGTGGTCGGATTGTTCCCGCCGCCCGGCATGCCGATCCATCCCGCCGGATCCAGGCTGTCGTTGACCTGCAGTTGGAAGCCGAGGGCGCCGGCCGGCCACGAAACGACGGCCTCGTCCGGATTCGCGCGCACGATGCGAAGGGACGGCTTCCCTGCCAGGGCCTGGATCTCGCCTGCGTCGAGGACGCGCGGATAGATGGTCACCTCGTCGAGTTGCCCGTGGAAATGGCGCCCACCGCTTCCGGGATCGCTTCCGAGAACGATGGGGGCGGCATTGTTGGGAATCCAGTTGGCCACTGCGACCGGGGTGCCGGCCTCGCCGTCCACGTAAAGCACGGCCGAGCGCCCGTCGCAGGTGATGGCGAAATGATGCGGGGCGCCGTCGTCCACCCGGTGGAGGTTGAACGCGGTCGTATAGGTGTTTCCGGTTCCCAGGTCGGATCGCAGGATTCCGGCACGGTTCGGGGCGAACCCGTTGTTGCCGCTCATGCCGATCTGAAAGCCGGTGGTCTGTCCGTTCTGGAGGAACTTGCTCAGCACGCCGGAGAATTCGGCGGTGCCGGACGTCCGCAGCCAGCCCGCGACCGTCAGGCCTTCGCTCACGATCGGTGCCGCGGGATTGGGAAACTGCACCGCATCGTCGCTGCCATCGAAGTCGAACGCCTGCCCGCCGGCGCCGGGTGCGATGCCCGGCGCGAAGGTCGTCCCGTTCAGGAGCGTCCCGTGGTTGTCCCCGGCGGAATCGTTGGCGTTGCCGTCGCCGCGCCACCACGCCAACGGGCCGGTGCCGGCATGGAGCGCCAAGCCCGCCGCCAAGCCCAGCAGCAGCAGGGACGGCGGGGATTTCGGATTGGGGAATGGGTTCATGGACAGGTTCGGCGGGTTTTGGAAACGGTCGGATCAACGGGGGGCGAGCCTGAAAAACGCGCGCGCGGCGGCCGGTTCCACGGCAATCGTCTCCCAGTCCGCCGAGGTCACCGGCGCCTGCGCGACGGGCAACCACGAATTCGGCTCCAACGGATCCGCGCTCGATTGGAGCACGAATCCCGTCGTCGTTGTCGGCCAGGAGATCTCGACCTTCCCGGCCGACCGAGCGACCCGGAGCACGGGAGGTTGCGGGGCGGGCGTCACCGCCATGTTGTCGGCCATGAAAATCGGGCCCCATTCCTGGCAGGTCGGAGGCCTCGAGGCATAAACGACGACCACCCGGTCGAAGGGGGTGGCGGAATCCAGTCGGAGGGTCTCCGTTGGCCACGTGCCGGGGTTCGTGGCGGTGGCGGTGGCGATCCCGACCTCGACTTGGTTCCGGTAGGCCGTCGCGCGCAGGGTGGCGGAATCGTCGCAGCCGAGTTCCTGCGGCGAATAGAGGATCGAGAAACCGACGAGGGGTTGGGAAAACATCACGATCAAGTCGGCTGCGAACACGCTGCTGGGATACAGGCACAACCCCGAGAACCCGGGCGGCGTGAAGCCCATGGTGTCGGCCCGCTGGATCGAGAACCCCTTCCCGGTGGCGGAGAACGAGGCCGTCAGGCCGCCGGCGGACAGATCCAACGGGAGCGGCGAACCGATCGGCGCGCTATCGAAGTCGAAGAGGACGGACTGGGCCGCGACCCTTGCCAGAACGCCGGTCGCGACGCCCCAAGTCATCCATGCCGTGGCTTTCATGGCGATGCCCCATGTCCTGCCGACGGACCGGACCCCGTGCCCCGTGGCCGGGCCGACCGAAGGCTATCGGCACGCTAGCACGCATTCCCGATTCCACTCCCCGCCGATTGGCCGGGTCTCCCCGCGGGTGGTTGCGATCGTCCGCCGGTCGCGGGTTCGGTGGCGTTGGCCGGCGTCACGGCTTGGTGCCGACGGTCTGGGGCAGCACGCGCACCGTGAGTTTGGAGGCGGCCCGGGCCGAGCGGTGGATCCTTTGGGTGGCCTTTTGGAAATCCTCGGCGCGGGCGTTGTAGATGTTCACGAAGGTCTGGGGATTCCGGTCCACCAGGGGGAACCAACTGCTTTGCACCTGCACCATGATCCGATGCCCGCGCCGGAAGGTGTGCAGGACGTCGGGCATCTCGAAGTTCACGGGGGTGACCTTCCCGGGAACCATGGCCTCGGGCTTCTCGAAGCCGTTGCGATACCGTGCGCGCATCACGTCCCCGCGTACCAATTGCTGGTAGCCGCCCATGGCCAGATAACTCGGATTCGGGGTCGGGTCGGGATAATCGGGATCGTAGACATCGATCAGTTTGACGACCCAATCGCCGTCGGTGCCGGTGGTGGAGACCTGGAGGGCGACCCCGAGCGGGCCGGCCAAGGTCACGTCTTCCTCGAGCGGTTCGGTTTCATAGACCACCACGTCGGGACGGGAAGCGGCGAACCGTTGGTCATGCGTGGGAAAGCCCCGCGGATAACCCGTGGTGACTTCCAGCGTGAACGGCACCGGTTTGGCCGGGTCGCTGGTGTACTCGTCGAAGGCACCCTCGCCCTCGCCCGGCGGGGTCCCGACCGCCAGCTTCCCGGCGGCGTGGAAATAGAGATCCGTCTTGCGCGTCGCCGTCGGGGGCCACGCGTCGAATTTGCGCCAGCGATCCGTGCCCGTCTCGAACATCTGCGCCTCGGCGACCACCCCGTTGGTGTCGCCTTTCAGATGGCGCCGGAAGAAGGGCAGCTCGATGTGTTTCCTGTAGTACTCCCCCGTCTTGGAACGGAACGCGATGTCGCCCACGCGGTCGCCGTCGCCGCGGCCCCATTGGCCGTGGGTCCACGGGCCCATCACGATCTGGTTGGTGATCCCCGGGTTCAGGCGTTCGGTCCACCGGTACGTTTCCAGCGCGCCGAACAGGTCCTCGGCATCGAACCAACCCCCGACGGTCAGCACGGCGCACGAGACGT
The DNA here is from genome assembly GCA_008933025.1 of Verrucomicrobiota bacterium. GTDB lineage: Bacteria > Verrucomicrobiota > Verrucomicrobiia > Limisphaerales > UBA9464 > UBA6176. The sequence goes on along the minus strand of WBXI01000007.1, from coordinate 39,332 downwards.
CCCTGAGATGGGGACGGATGTTGCGGGCCTGCCACCACGCGTCGTAGTCGGGATGGTCGAGGAAGTCCTTCCATGCCGGGACGCGGCCCTTGAAATGGACGGACTCGGAATTCCGCAGGGGTCCCATGCGACGGTAGAAGTCGTAGCCGTCGGGGTTGCCGAAGAGGAAATGTTTGTCGGCCTCGTGGAGCGGGTCCTCGTTCCGGACCTCGAACGCCCAGAAGAAGTTGAAGTTCTGCGAGAGGAAGAAGGCGCCGTTGTGGTGGACGTCGTCGCCCATGAACCAGTCGCTGATCGGGGCCTGGGGCGACGCGGCCTTGAGGGCGGGGTGGCCGTGGATCATTACCATCGACGTGTAGAAGCCGGGGTACGAGATGCCGAACATGCCCACCCGGCCGTTGTTGCCCGGCACGTTCTTCACCAACCAGTCGATGGTGTCCCACGCGTCCGTGCTTTCGTCGGTGTCCTTCGGGCCCTTGGCGGGAAGGAAGGGACGCACGTGGACGAACGTGCCCTCGGACCCAAAGCGGCCGCGGACGTCCTGGGTCGCGAGGACGAACCCGTCGCGGGCCAGCGATTCGAAGGATCCGCTGGGGTCCGTGTAGCGGTCGGGTCCGTAGGGTTTTAGGGCATACGGGGTGCGGGTGAGGACGATCGGGTAGTTGGTGGCGTCGTCCTTGGGGACGAAAACGCGGGTGGCGAGCCGGACGCCGTCCCGCATGGGGATGCGGAACTCGTACTTCGTGTAGTGCTCGGCCATCCACGCGGCGTCGGTGGCGTCCTTTTTGTCCTGCGCCCGGAGCGTCGCGGAAAAAAGCCATGCGATCGCCGCGATCCCGAGCAACCAGCCCTGCCGTTTCATGGGCCGGAGTTAAGCGGGGCGGGCATGGGTTGGCGAGTGCCGCGTCCGCGGCGGGCGGTTGCCCGCGTGTGCCCACCGGGGGATGGAAAACGCCCACCGTGGATGCGCCGTCCCGCGCCGCGACTGCCAGTCGGGTCGATTCCTCCGCAAGGCGGCGGACCCGCGGTCTGGGCCTTGACAGTTGGCAAGAGCCCGACAGGTGGACGCGCCGTATGGCCGGGGTGTGCCCACGGAAGCGTGGGGAGGGATCCGATGAATTCAAAGCCGACATCCAGTTCGACGACCGCGCCCGACGGGGATGCGCCCGACGCGGATGCGGCGATCGAGTGCCTCGAACGATTGGCCGGCATGACGGGGGTTGCGTGCGAGGCGCGGCAGGTGCGCGCGGCGGTGGGCCGGGCGTTGCAATCGGTGCCGGGGAACGACGCGTCGTGCCGGTTCGAACGATTGGCGGCGGCCGCGAGCGAATGCGGCCTGCGGGTGGAGACGGTGCGCATGCCACTGGCGGACATGCTGTGGCGGGCACGGCCGGATGTGCCGTTCGTGGCGATCACGGCGGATGGATCGTGGCGGATCGTGGCGGATCGTGGCGGATCGTGGCGGGGCGCGGGATGTTCCATGCCCGGGTTCTGGGGCCCGGCACCCGCGGGTCCCCGCGGGAGACCCGTCGCGAGGGGTTGGCGCGCGAGCTTGGAATGGCGGACGCGAACGTCCCCTGGGATTTTGCGGTGGTGCAGGCGGCCCGGCCCGTGGCGGAGCTCGGGGCGCGGGCGGCTGAGGACCACGGGGCGCACCACGGGGAGGACCATCCCTCGCCGCACCGCCGCCTCTGGGGATTGCTGCGCGCGGAGATGCGGGACATCCGGGCGCTGGTGATTTTCAGCGGCATCACCGGGATCCTCTACCTCGCGGTGCCACTGACGGTGGACGCGGTGGTGAACAACATCGCCTTCGGCGGACAGCAGCGCGTTTACCTGCAGGCCCTGCTGGTGCTGTCGGTGGCGTTGCTCGCGGTCCTGGTGCTCCTGGCACTGGTGCGGGCGGTGCAGCACTATCTGGCCGAGGTGATCCAGCGCCGCATCTTCGTGCGGCTCGCGGCGGACCTTGCCCACCGGTTGCCGCGCGTGGCCGCGTCGGCGATCGACCGCGTCCACGCGCCCGAGTTGGTCAACCGGTTCTTCGACGTCGCGACGGTGCAGAAGAGTTCGTCGCTGCTGTTGCTGGACGGCGTCAACCTGGTGCTTTCGGCGGTGATCGGGATGGTGGTGTTGGCCTTCTACCATCCGTCGTTGCTGGCGTTCGTGCTCGTGCTGCTGGTGCTGTTGTGCCTGCTGGTCTTCGGGCTGGGGCGCGGCGCGGTGCGCACCAGCATCGAGGAATCGCGGGCGAAATACGCGGTCGCCGGCTGGCTCGAGGAACTGGCGCATTTCCCGAATCTCTTCAAGGGCCCGGGCGGTTCGCGCTTCGCGCTGGACCGCGCCGACCTGCTGGCCCGCCGTTACCTCGAATCGCGCCGGTCGCATTTCCGGGTGTTGATGCGGCAGATCGGCGGGCTTCTCGCGCTCCAGGCGCTGGCGTCGTCGGCGTTGCTGGCCGTCGGTGGCTTCCTGGTGCTTTCCGGGGAGCTCACGCTGGGCCAGTTGGTGGCGTCCGAGATCATCGTCACCGCCGTCGTCGCGTCCGTCGCCAAGCTCGGGAAACACCTCGAGGGCTGGTACGACGCCATGGCGGCCATGGACAAGATCGGCCACCTCGTCGATCTGGAAACGGAGCGCGAGTCGGGGGAATGGCCCTCGGTTGGCGCGGGTCCCGCCCGTCTGGAGGTGCGCGGGCTGTCGTTTGCCTATCCTTCCGGGAACCCGGTCCTGCAGGAGGTCACGTTCGCATTGGAGCGCGGCACGACGACGGCGCTGGTGGCACCGGTCGGCGGCGGGGCCAGCACGCTGCTCGATCTCCTCTACGGCCTGCGCCTCCCGTCGTCCGGCCATGCGAGCCTCGACGGGCTGGACCTCCGGCAATGGTCCCTGGCAGCCCTCCGGAAGGACGTCTCGCTGGTGCGGGGACACGAGATCATCGAGGCGTCGGTCGCGGACAACGTGCGGATGGCGCGCCCGGGAATCGGGATCGACGAGGTCCGGGAGGCGCTGCGGTTGTCGGGGTTGCTCGACGACGTGCTGTCGATGCCGGCGGGTCTGGACAGCCCGGTGCTGCTGGGGGGGCGCCCGTTGACGAGTGTCCAGCGGACCCGGTTGGTGCTGGCGCGGGCGATGGTGGGCAAACCACGCCTGTTGTTGCTCGACGCGGTGCTCGACGGGTTGGATCCCGAGGTGCTCGGCCCCTTGCTGTCGACCCTGTTTGCCCCCGAGCGCTCGTGGACGGTGCTGGTGGCCACGCGCGACCCGGAAGTGATCCGGAACTGCGGCTTCCGCATCGGGTTGGGCGCGGAGCGGGTCGGCGGCACCGCATCGAATCGCCCCGAATGACCATGGACACCCACGAGACATCCCAAACGGCGTCCGAAGGAAGGTCGTCTAGCCGGCCGGCGCTGGCCTTGTGGGACGAGGGGGGCGGGCTTCCGGCATTGGCGCTCGCGGGGTCGGGTCGGGGCGCGCGGTTGTTCAGTTGGATTCTCGCGGTGCTTTTCGCGCTGCTGCTCGCCGGGATCGTGGTCCTGCCATGGCAGCAGTTCGTGGGCGGGACCGGCCGGGTGGTGGCCTACGATCCGCTCGAGCGGGCGGTCAACGTGGAGTCGCCCCTGCCGGGCCGCGTGTCGCGGGCGCACGTCGTCGAGGGCAAGGCGGTGAAGCAGGGCGACACGCTGTTCGAGATCGTGGACAACGATCCGAACCTGCTGGGGCATCTCGGCCTGCAGCGGGAAGCAGCGTTGGTGCGGAAGGCGGCGGCGACGGACCGCGAGGGGGCCATCGCGCGGCAGATCGAGGAGCAGCAACGGTCGCTGCGGCTTTCCATCGAGGCGGCGAGGACGCGGCTCGACGCGGCCCGCTACGCGGCCGACACGGCGCGTCTCCAGTTCGAGCGGATCGATTCGCTCTACCGGGACCGTCGGGGGTTGGCCTCGCAGCGCGAGTTCGAGTTGGCGACCCTCGAGCGCGACCGCACGGCGGCGGAGTTGGTGCGGGCGCAGGCGGACCTCCAGCGCACGGAGACGGACGGGTTGGCGACGTTGAATTCCGTGGCGGCGGCGCGGGAAGCGGCGCGGGCCGACCTGGCCTCCGCGTCGCAGGCGGTGGTGAGTCTCGACATCCAGATCAGCCAAAACGCGATGCAACGGGTGGTGGCGCCGCGGGACGGCGTGGTGTTTCGGGTGACGGCGACGGAGGGCACGTACCTGCGGGCCGGCAGCCCGCTGTGCACGCTGATTCCCGAGACCGAGAGCCGCATGGTCGAGTTGTGGATCGACGGCAACGACATGCCGTTGGTGCGGTCGCGGGAGGTCGGGCCGGATGGCAAGCCGCGGCGGGAAGGCAGCCCGGTGCGCGTCCAGTTCGAGGGCTGGCCCGCGGTCCAGTTCGCCGGTTGGCCCTCGGTGGCGGTGGGAACCTTCGGCGGCGAGGTCGTCCTGGTGGACCCGACCGACAACGGGAAGGGGAAGTTCCGGGTGCTGGTGGCGCCGAAGCCCGACCGGATCCTGCGCGGCGGCAGCGAGACCGCGCTGGCGTGGCCCGCGAACCGATGGCTCCGGCAGGGCGTGCGGGCGAACGGCTGGGTGCTTCTGGAACGCGTGCCCCTGTGGTTCGAGATCTGGCGCCAGTTGAACGGATTCCCGCCGGTGGTTTCCGGCGGGGAACCCGGCAAGGACGGGGGCAACCCGGGCCGCTGAATGAAACCCGTCGCCGTCATCTCGCGTTGGATCCGCGGCCGGGTGCCGGGATGGGTGGTCGCGGCGGCGGTCGGTTGGACCGCGGCCACCGCGTCCGGAACCCTCCGCGCGGCCGGGGCGACCAACACGGTGCGGCCGTTGGTGGCCTCGCCGTTCCCCGTTGCCGGCCCGATCCGGTTGCCGGACGTGCTGCGCTCGGTGACGAACCAATACCCGCCGCTGCTGGCGGCGTTCATCGAGCGCGACATCGCGAACGGGCGGTTGCGGAGCGCGCAGGGAGCCTTCGATTTCCAAACCTTCGCCAAAGCCTTCGGGACGCCCTCCGGATACTACGAGGCCGGGACACTCGACGCCGGGTTCGAACAGTTCCTCGGGATCTGGGGCAGTTCCGTGTTCGGCGGCTACCGGATCCAGCGCGGCACGCTGCCCGACTACGACAAGAACCGGACGCAGGCCGGCGGCGAGCCGCGGATGGGCCTCCGCATCCCGTTGCTGCGCGACGGATCGATCGACCGCCGCCGGGCCGGGATCCTGCAGGCCCGCCTCGACCGGGAACTGGCCGACCCATTCGTGCGCCGGCAGCAGCTCGATTTCATCCGCGCGGCCTCGGTGGCGTATTGGTCGTGGATCGGCGGCGGGGAACGATTGCGCATCGCGGAGGAATTGCTGCGCGTCGCCTCGGATCGCGGACGCGCCCTGACCAACCAGGTCCGGAGCGGATTGATCCGGCCGATCGTGCTCACAGACAACCATCGTTTGGTGGTGTCGCGGCAACTCGGCGTGGTCCAGGCGCGGCGGCGCTTCGAGGCGGGCGGGATCGCCCTCTCGTTGTTCCTCCGGGATGCCGACGGGAATCTGGTGCCCGCGGCGCGCGAACGCTTGCCCGTGGGCTTCCCCGAGACGCCCCCGCCCGACGCCGCGCAGGTCGACCGGGACATCGAGTTCGCGTCGAGGAATCGGCCGGAGATCCGGCGGATCCGCCTGCAACTCGACCGTGCGGACGTCGACCTGCGGTTGGCGCGCAACAACCTTTTGCCGAACCTCGACGTGGGGGTCGGCGTGAGCCAGGACTTCGGCGCGTCGCGGTACAAGGACAAGTCCGAACTCGAGGTGGAGGCGGGCGTCGAGCTGAAGATCCCGCTGCAGCGACGGGAGGCCAAGGGGCGGGTGGAAGCGGCGCAGGCGCAGATCGAGCGGTTCAACTCGGAGGAAGGGTTCGCGCGGGACCGGATCGGCGCGGAGATCCGCGACGCGTTTTCGGCGTGGGTGGCGGCGCACGAGCAGACGCGCCAGACCCGGCTCAACGTCGAGTTGGCCCGCACCCTGGAAGAGGCGGAGCAAACGATGTTCGAGCGGGGCAGCGCCGACCTGCTGGCGGTGCAGATCCGCGAGCTCGCGAGCTTCGAGGCCCGGGTGTTGGAGGCCGACGCGCTGGCGGAATACTTCCGGTCCCAGGCGGACTACGAGGTCGCCACGGCGCGTCGTTGACGGCGGATTCCATTGCCGTCGCCAACGCGCCCGCGGTGCCCGCCTCGCCTTCGTGGCGGCTGCCAGCCGGGCAGCCGACGCCGCGTGACGATGGACCCCGATCCAGCCCGTGGAAATCGGCCTCGTCACCCCGATGGCGACACGGTTGAGTGGCCGCCGTCGCGAGACGGGAGTGCCCCGAGACCCGGATGCGCCCCCCGCGAACCGTTCCCATGTCGCAGCGTCGCAGCCTGGTTTGGTTCCATTGCCTGTTCGCCTTTTCCGGGGCGGCCGGGCTGGGCCTGCAGTTGGCATGGACCCGGATGCTGGCGTTCGGCCTCGGGCACGAGGCGCCGGCGACGTTTGGCGTGGTCACCGCGTTCCTCTTCGGCCTCGCGGCCGGCGCCTGGCTGCTCGACCGATGGGGCAAGGCGTCGCCGAACGCCGCCACCCGGTGCGCGTGGCTCGAGGGGATCACCGCGCTGTGGGCCGTCGCCACCCTCTGGGTCATCCCGGCATTGGTGGAAGCCGGGCGGCATTGGGTCGGCCCCGCGCCGGCCGCGGCGGTCCATTGGGGCATCAGCCTGGCGTTGCCGGCGCTCGCTCTTCTGCCGGCCACCCTCGCCATGGGCGCCACGTTGCCGGCCGTGGAGTCGTTGCTGTCGGGTCTTCGGGCCGACGGACGGCGGGTGGGTCCGTTGTATGCCGCCAACACCTTCGGTGCCGTCGCGGGCGTCGTGTCGTCGGTGTGGATCCTGCAACCCGCGTTCGGCCTGCGCGGGACGACCCTGGTGTTTGCCGCGGTGAACGGCCTGTGCGGGATCGGGTTCCTGCTGGCGGGCCGCGGCCGCATCGCGGCGGTTCCCCGCGCCTTGGGGACACCCGGCCCGGCGCCGTCCGCCGCCGGCGGGACCCGCGGATGGGCGACCTTGTTCGCGACCGGACTGATCGGGATCGGATTCGAGATCCTGTCGGTGCGGTTGTTGGGACAGGCGTTGGAGAACACGGTGTACACCTACGCGAGCATCCTCGCGGTGTACCTGCTGGGGACCGCCGCGGGCGCGGCCCTTCGCAACCGTCTGGCGCCCGATCCGGTCGCCGCGATCCCGGTGCTGCTGCTGGCACTGGGGGGGGCGGTGGCCGTCGCGGGCTTCGTGCTCGTCCGTGTGCCGGAGTGGCATCCATGGCTGCGCGCCGCGCTTGGCGAGGGGGCGGCGGCCGTGGCGACGGCGGAGTTGCTGACCTCGGCGGCGGTGGTGGCGCCGGCGACGTTCCTGATGGGCCTGCTGTTCAGTTCGCTCGTGCAGGCCGCGCGGTCGCCCTCGGGACAGTTGGGCCGGGCGGTGGCGTGGAACACCCTCGGCGGCGCGCTCGGACCGGCCGTGGTCGGGCTGGGCCTCGTCCCGTGGATCGGGAGCCGGTGGACCTTGGTGGCCCTCGCGGCGGGCTACCTCCTGCTGCTGCCGCGGGTGCGGGGATTCCAATGGATGCTGCTGGCGGCAGTGGTCGTGGGTCTGGCCTTCGAGCCGGCGGGCCTGCACCTCCAGCGGTTGCCATCCGGGGCCCGGACGGTGGCGATGAAGGAAGGTCCGGGCGACACGGTGTCGGTGATCGAGACCGCGGACCACCAGCGGGCACTCCGCGTCAACAACCGGTTCACCATGGGCGGGACCGCCTCGGCCAATGCCGAACGCCGGCACGGCCACATCCCGCTGCTCCTGCATCCGGATCCCCGCAGGGCATTGTTCCTGGGCTACGGCACCGGGATCTCGTTCGCATCGATGGGAACCCATCCCGGCGTGGCGTCGGACGGGGTGGAATTGGTGCCGGAGATCGTGGGGATGCGGGGCGAGTTCGCGCCGCACAACGCGCCGGGGGCCGGGCAGCGGATCCACGTGGCCGATGCGCGGCGCTTCGTGCGGGCATCGACGACGGAATACGACGTCGTGATCGCCGACCTGTTCCATCCGGCGCGCGACGGGGCCGGGGGCCTTTACACGCGGGAACAATTCCAGGCGATCCGGGCGCGGTTGTCGGGCGACGGTTTGTTTTGCCAGTGGTTGCCGTTGTTCCAACTCGACCTCGCGACCCTGCGGACGATCACGCGGACCTTTCTGGAAGTGTTTCCGGACGGGGACGCATTCCTGTTGCGATTCAACGCGGACACGCCGGTGCTGGGGTTGGTCGGGGGACGGCACCGCCTGCAATTCGACGCGGGCTGGTACGGGCGCCGGACCGCGGACCCGGCATTGCGGGAGGCGTTGAAGCCGCTGGTGCTGTCGGATCCGTGGCAGTTCTTCGGCACGTGGTTTGCCGACGCGGCGTGGCTGCGGGAACTGTCGGCGGATGCCCCGGTGAACACCGACGACCGGCCGGTCGTGCTGTTCCAGGCGCCGCGGACGCTGACGGGACATCCGGTTCCGGGATACGCGCTGCTGGAACAACTGCTGGATCGGGCGCGGCCGGCACCCGACGGGTTGTTCACGGCGGCGACGCGCGCGGGGGACCGGCCGTGGTTGGACCGACTCGTCGCCTTCCAGAAGGCGCGGGACGGGTATCTGCGGGGATTGATCGCCGACGCCTCGGGGCGCCGGTCGGAAGCGGAGGGGGCGTTCCTCGGGAGCGTGCGGACGAGTGCCGACTTCACGAGTGGTTACTCGCAGTTGCTGGCGCGGGCGACGCAGCAGGCCCGGACGGATCCGGCGGCCGCACGGCGGTTGCTCGAGTTGCTGGAAGCGGCGCGTCCCGAGCGTCCGGTGGCGCGCGAACTGCGCGGGCGCCTGGGACTTTGAAACGCGAGCCGCCGGTTGACGGGGACACCGGATATCCCTAAGCTGCACGAGAGTTTCCCCATGCACCTCCCGCATAGCCCGCGGGGAGTCGTCCGGGGCGACAAACCGGTTTTCCATGGATCGATCCAGAATTTCGTTCGGTGGCGGCACGGCCCGGTGGGCGCGGCTGCTGTTGGGTGCGTGCCTGGTGGCGTTCGCCGCGGCCCGGGGCCGCGCGGCGGGCCCGGGTGCGATCGATTTCAACCGGGATATCCGGCCGCTGCTGGCGGACAATTGCTACCAGTGCCACGGGCCCGATGCCGCCAAGCGGAAGGCGGGACTGCGGCTCGACCAACGCGAGGGCGTGCTGGCCAAGCTGGAGTCGGGCGACGTGGCCATCGTGCCGGGCAAACCGGAGACGTCGAAACTGGTCCAGTTGGTGGCGAGTCCGAAGGACGACGAGCGGATGCCGCCGGCGAAGACCGGCAAACGGCTGACCGCCGAACAGGTGGCCCTCCTGTCCCGCTGGGTGGCGGAAGGCGCGCCGTGGAAGCCGCACTGGTCCTACATCACGCCCGAGCGACCGCCGGTGCCCGCCGTGAAGAACCCGCGGTGGCCGCGCAACGAGATCGACCGGTTCGTCCTGGCGCGGGTGGAGAAGGAAGGATTGGAGCCGGCGCCGGAAGCGGACAAGCGGACCCTGGCGCGGCGGTTGGCCTTCGACCTGACGGGATTGCCGCCGACGATCGACGAGGTGGACGCGTTCCTGGCGGACACGCGTGCGGACGCCTACGACAAGCTGGTGGAGCGGTTGCTGGCCACCGAGGCCTACGGCGAGCGCATGGCGGTGCCGTGGCTGGACCTGGCGCGTTTCGCCGACAGCGACGGGTACCACGCCGACGCGCCGCGATCGATGTGGCAGTACCGGGACTGGGTGATCGGGGCGTTCAACCGGAACCAACCGTTCGACCAGTTCGTGGTGGAGCAATTGGCGGGCGACCTGTTGCCGAATCCCACGCTGGGGCAGCGGGTGGCGACGGCATTCAACCGCAACGGCATGTCGAGCACCGAGGGCGGGGCGGATCCCGACGAGTACCTCAACAAGTACGTGACCGACCGCGTGAACACCTTCGGGACGGTTTTCCTCGGGTCGTCGGTGCAGTGCGCCGAGTGCCACAACCACAAGTACGACCCGTTCACGCAGCGCGAGTACTACCAGTTGTACGACTTCTTCAACCGGATCCCGGAACGGGGATTGGACAGCGATCCGGCACCGCCCTTCGTGAAGGTTCCGACCGAGCAACAGGCGCGGGAACTGGAGCAGGCGCGTGCGGAAGCGCGGACGTTGGGCGGTCGGTACGACGCGATGTTGGCCGAGCAGAACGAGGCGTGGGACCGGTCCCAGCGGGAGTGGGAGGCGCGCTGGGTGGCGGCCGAAGGGAAGGCCGAGGGACTGCGGTTGGGCGCCTGGCAGGTGGCGGGACCCTTCGTGGTCAAGGACGCCAAGGCGGCATTCGGGAAGGACTTCGGTCCCGAGAAGGGCGATTCCTTCGACCCCGCGGCGAAGTTTGCCGACGGGAAGGTCGGGTGGACGCCGCGGCCCGAATGGAAGGACGGCGTGGTCCAGACATTGTCCGGCGAATTGGGCGCGACCTACCTGCATCGGACCCTCGGCACCGACGCCGCGCGCACGGTGAGCCTGTTTCTGGGCAGCGACGATGCCCTGAAGGTCTGGCTGAACGGCAAGGAAGTGCTCTCCAAGGACCTCAACCGCAGCGTGGCGCCGAACTCGGACGAGGTGAAGGCCGAGCTTCGGGCGGGCGAGAACCACCTGCTCCTCAAGGTGGCGAACTACGGCGGGCAAGCCGGCTTCTATTTCTCGACCGACCGCAACGCGGGCGACGAGAAATTGCGCGCGCTCCGCGAGGTCGCCCGGATGTCCGCGACCGAACGGAAAGCCGAACAAGCCGCGCAATTGCGCCGGCATTTCCGCGAGACCGAAATTCCCGAGATCCGACGGTTGTCTGCCGACCTTGCGGCGGCCAAGAAACGGGAGGGGGACGCCGACCGCGGGATACCGACCCTGCGGGTGATGGACGATTCGGGAGAGGCGCGGGCGAGCAACATCCGGGTCCGCGGCGATTACCGGGCCAAAGGCGAGCGGGTGTTCGCCGATGTCCCGCGGAGCTGCCTGCCGCCGGCGCGGTACACCGGGCGCACCAACCGCCTGGACTTGGCCCGGTGGGTGGTGGATCCGGCCAATCCGCTGACCGCGCGCGTCGCGGTGAACCGTTTCTGGGGAATGTTCTTTCCGAACCCCATCGTGAAAACCGCCAACGAATTCGGGACCAACGGCGAGTTGCCGTCGCATCCGGAACTGCTCGATTGGCTGGCGCGCGACTTCGTCGACGGCGGTTGGAACACGAAGTCGTTCGTGAAACGGATCGTGACGAGCGCCACCTACCGGCAGTCGTCGAAGGTGACGCCGGCCCTGCTGGCCCGCGATCCGGCGAACCGGTTGCTGGCGCGCGGGCCGAGGTTCCGGTTGCCGGCGGAGATGATGCGCGACAACGCGCTGGCGGTGAGCGGATTGATGGTGCGGAAGATCGGCGGTCCGAGCGTGCGGCCCTACCAACCGCCGGGGTTGTGGGAAGAGAAGATGTTCGGGGGAAACAAATACGAGGTGGGCAAGGGGGACGAAGTCTACCGCCGCAGCCTGTACACGCTCTGGAAGCGGACCGTGCCCAACCCGACCCTGCAGACCTTCGACGCCCCGGACCGCGCCCTCTGCACCGTGGTGCGCCCGAACACCTGCACCCCGTTGCAGGCGTTCGTCACCATGAACGACGTCACCTACGTCGAGGCGGCGCGGGTCTTTGCCCAGCGCATCCTCCGCGAGGTGCCGGCCGGCAACACCGCGGCCCGGCTTCGGTTCGCGCTCGCGACCGCCTTGGCCCGGCCGCCCTCGGAAAGCGAGATCCAGACCCTGGCCCGGGTGCTGGACGACGTCCGGGCTTCCTATGCCGGCGACGAGAAATCCGCCGACGCGATCACCCGGCTCGGCAATGCGAAACGTCCCGCGGACACCCACGTCGCCGAATTGGCGGCGTGGACCGGCGTGGCGAACGTGATCCTCAATCTCGACGAAACGGCAACCCGCGAGTGACCATGACCGAACCGTATTCCCACGCCCAACAGTTGACCCGCCGCCACTTCTTCGGACGCGCCGCCCGCGGCATCGGCACCGCCGCGCTCGCCGCGCTCGTGGATCCGTCGCTGCTCCGCGCCAATTCCGACATCGTCGCCAACGAGCGGGGCGTGATCCGTCCGCTCCACCGGCCGCCCAAGGCGAAGCGCGTCATCTACCTGTTCCAGTCCGGCGCCCCGTCGCAGCTCGACCTGTACGACTACAAGCCGCGGCTCATCGAGATGAACGGCAAGCCGATGCCGGAAAGCCTGACCAAGGGCCAGCGCATCGCGCAGCTCATGGGCCAGCCGCTCAATTGCGTCGGCACCCGGTTCAAGTTCCGTCGCCATGGCAGGGGCGGTGCCGAGATTTCCGAACTGCTCCCGAACATCGCCTCGATCTCGGACGAGATCGCGATCATCCGCTCGATGCACACCGAGGCGATCAACCACGATCCCGGGGTCACGCTGATGCAGACCGGGCACCAGCAGGCCGGGCGCCCGGCGTTGGGCTCGTGGATCTCGTACGGGCTGGGCAGCGAGAACGACCAGTTGCCGGCGTTCGTGGTGCTGGCCTCGGGATTCGGCCAGGACCAGCCGCTGCTGTCGCGCTACTGGGGCAGTGGGTTCCTGCCGACGAACCACCAGGGCGTCGAGTTCCGGTCCGGCGGCGAGCCGATCCTGTTCGTCAACAATCCCGAGGGCATCACCCCCGCCATCCGGCGCCGCTTGCTGGACGGGGCCCGGGAAATGAACTCGCGTCACCTCGACGCCATCGGGGATCCGGAGATCGCGACGCGGATCGCGTCGTTCGAGATGGCCTACCGGATGCAGACCAGCGTGCCCGAGTTGATGGACATCTCGAGGGAGCCCAAGCACATCCTGGACATGTACGGCGCGGAGCCGGGCAAGTCGTCGTTCGCGAACAACTGCCTCCTGGCGCGGCGCCTGGCGGAGCGCGACGTGCGGTTCATCCAGCTCTACCACCGCGGTTGGGACCACCACAACAACCTGCCGGGCGACATCGCGCGGACGTCGAAGGTGGTGGACCAGCCCACGGCGGCATTGATCCGGGACCTGAAGCAACGGGGGTTGCTGGAGGACACGCTGGTGATCTGGGGCGGGGAATTCGGCCGCACGCCGATGAACCAAGGCGACAGTTCGAACGGGAACTACGGGCGCGACCACCACATGAAGGCGTTCTCGCTGTGGATGGCGGGCGGCGGGGTCCGGGGCGGCGTGACCCTCGGGGCCACGGACGACTTCGGCTACAACGTGGTCGAGGATCCGGTCCATCCGAACGATTTCCAGGCCACGATCCTGCACCTCCTGGGCATCGAGCACACCCGGTTCACGCGCCGTTTCCAGGGCCGCGACTACCGGTTGACCGACATCGGCGGCGAGGTGGTCCGGAAGATCCTCGCCTGACCGGCGCGTGGGGCGCGAGAGACCGTCACTGCCTGGGAACCTTGTCGGGATCGCGGTAGAACTTTTCGAAGCTCCATTTTCCCGAGGGCAGGATGGGTCCCATGAGAACGTTGGACTTCATGTTCTCCACGTGGCCGTCGGCGAACGAGATGGTCTCCCGTTTCAGATGGCGGTACTGGAGGATGAAGAGGTCCTCGTAGGCGAAGAGCATCGAACCCCAGCCCTCGCCGGGATTGGAGACGCCGCCGAAGGCGTAGGTGGCCTTCTGGTCGCGGATCTCGGTCAGGGCGATCACGCCGCTGGGATTCCTCAGGGTCTCGGGCTGCACGGAAAATCCCAGTGCCATGACGCCGGTCTGCTTGGAATTGCCCTCGATTTGCTGGCCGTTCTCGATGTTGGCGTTCGCCCAGTAGTGGCGGCGGCCGTACTTGTGGCTGGTGCAGATGAGCAGGTTGGTGATCCCGCCGTAGGGCACCACCTGCTCGTCCCACGTGAGGTAGCCCTTGGGCGAGCGGGACGTGGACATGGAACCGCACGGCAGGTACCCGCGTTGGTCGAGCGTGTAGAGCACCGCCGCCACCAGCAATTGCCGGCAGTTGTTGAAGCAGCGGGTTTTCTTGGCCTGCTCCTTCGCCGTGGCCAAGGCGGGCAACAACATCCCCGCCAGGATCGCGATGATCGCGATCACCACGAGGAGTTCGATCAGGGTGAAGGCGGCCCATGCCGGCCGACGTCGGTTTCCAGCGCTCCGGGAAGTCATGTTCGAATCGGGTGACGGATTCGGGGCATCGGGGACGGGCCGATTCCGCTGCAGGCCCGGCCCGCGGTCAAGACCGGGAACGCGACGACGGGGGATGGGATGCCCTCGACGGGGCGGGTGCCGGAGGCCGTGCCCGGATCCCGGGGCGGCATTTCGGGAAGCGGTCGTCCCGAAGGTTCGGGAAATCCGGCGGGCATTGCGAAAGCGCGGCCGGCGTTGCCGGCGACGGCCCCGCCCGCGAAGCGCCTTGGAGTGCGCGTGCGTCCCGCCGTAGATTCCGCCCATGCGTCGCTGGCACCGGTGGATGGCATGGGCATGGTTGTGTCTGGGGGTCGTGGTCCCGGCCCTGGAGGGCCAGCACGCGGCAACGCCGCCGGACTTCGCGGCCGCCGGCGAACAGGCCAGCAAACTCCAGCTCGGTCCCGGACTGAACCTCTCCGTCTGGGCCGCCGAACCGCAGCTCAGCAACGGCGTCGCCTTCCATTTCGACAATGCCGGGCGCTGCTTCGTCGCCGAGACCCACCGCTGGAGCACGTCCGTCTTCGACATCACCCACCACACCAATTGGCTGCTCGCGGACATGTCGTTCCACGACGTCGGCGAACGGGTCGCCTTCCTCGAGTCCCGGTTCGCGGCGACCGAGCCCGACCTGCTGACGCGGGATTCGGAGTTGGTCCGGATGTTGGAGGACCTCGACGGCGACGGGAAAGCGGACGCGAGCACGGTGCTGGCGACGGGTTTCGATTCGCCGGCGGACGGGACCGCGGCGGGCATCCTCTCGGCGGCGGGACGGATCTATTTCGCGAACATTCCGAACCTGTGGAGCCTGCCGGTGCCGGCCGTCGGCGCCCCGGCACCGCCGGATCCGGCGAAGGGCCCGCGCGAGCGTTTGGCGACCGGGTTCGGGGTCCACATCGGGGTTTCGGGGCACGACTTGCACGGATTGATCCGGGGACCGGACGGGCGGATCTACCTGAGTTTCGGCGACCGCGGTCTCTGCGTGACCAACCGCGAGGGGCGGGTGCTGAACGTGCCGGATTGCGGCGGGGTGCTGCGGTGCGAGGCCGACGGGCGGAATCTGGAAGTGTTCTGCATGGGGTTGCGCAACCCGCAGGAACTGGCGTTCGACGACGAGGGTAACCTGTGGACGGCGGACAACGACACGGCGGGGGCGGACCCGTGCCGGGTGCTGCATCTGGTGGAAGACGGCGACTATGGTTGGCGCACGAGCTACCAGCATGCGCCGGGATTCGGCCCGTGGGTGCTCGAGGAACTCTGGAAGGGCGGTCTGGACGGGATTCTGCCGCCCGCGGGCACGGCGAGCCAAGGGCCCTCCGGATTGGCTTTCTATCCGGGCACCGGTTTCGGCGACCGTTTGAAGGGCGCGTTTCTCCACTGCGATTTTCCGGGCGGGGTCGTGTCTTTCACCGTGAAACCCCGCGGCGCGAGCTTCGAGGTGGACCGGAAGGAAAAGTTCCTGTGGGGCTGCTGGCCGACCGACGTGGATTTCGGGCCGGACGGCGCTGCCTACGCGATGGATTGGGTGGCGGGCTGGGGAAAACCCATGAAGGGCCGCATCTATCGCGTCACCGCCCGGGACGCCGATCCGCGCTCGGGTACGGTGAAGCGGTTGCTGGGCGAGGGCATGACCCGGCGGAACGAAACCGAGTTGCTCGGACTCCTCGGCAACGACGACCGACGCGTGCGGCTGGAAGCCCAGTGGGAACTGGCATCGCGCGGGACGAAGTCGTTCGCCGGCTTGCGCCGCGTCGCGTTCTCGGGCGCCGCCACCCCGGCGCGGTTGCATGCGGTCTGGGGCATCGGGCAGATCGTCCGCGCGGTGGATGCCGGGACCCCGGCATCGCGCGGCGGCGACCTTTCCGACGAACTATTCGGCCTCGTCCGGCTGCTGGACGATGCCGACGCGGCGGTGCGGGGCCAGACCGCGCGGTTGCTCGGCGACGCGGGGTTGGCGAATGCCGATCTGCCGCTCGCCGCGATGCTGGACGATCCCTCGCCGGCCGCGGCTTTCCACGCGACGATGGCGCTGGGGACGCTCGCGGTCCGGCATCCGCGCGGCCACTGGTCCCCGGCCCAAAAGACCGCGGGGATGCTCGCGCAGAAACTGCCGCGGATCGGGCGGGTGGTGAGCGGGAAGGTGAGTCCGGACCCGGCGTTCCACCCCGCGGCGACGGCGGTTGGCGCCGCGATGACCAATCGGCCGACCACCGATCCCTTCCTGCGCCACGCCCGGGTGCGCCAATGGCGGAACCAGGAAATCGCCGAGGCCACGGGGCCGGATCCCATGGTGCCGTCGCGTCGGCTGCGCGACGGGCGCGGGCATCCCTCGGAGGAAGTGCGGTTGGCGGACGTGCTCGTCCTGCGCCAATCGACCAACGCCTACCTCACGAACTTCCTGTCGGATCCGATGCCGGAGATCGTGGTTGCCGCGGGGCGGGCGATCCACGACGTGCCGGTGCCGGAAGGTTTCCCGGCGTTGGCGGCATTGATCACGCGGGTCGATTGCCCGACCAACCTGATGTCGCGGGTGATCGCCGCGGGGTACCGGTTGGGGACCGCGCCGCATGCCCAGATGCTGGCGGGATTCGCGAAGCGACGGGATGTTCCCGACTGGGCGCGGGCCAAGGCACTCGACGCGCTTGCGGACTGGGGGCGACCCCCGGCCCTCGACAAGGTGAACGGGCTTTGGCGCCCGTTGGTGGGGGACGATCGCCGGGGATTGCCGGCCGATCTGGGGCGTTCGGCGACGCATGCGGCGGGCATCGCCGCGAAGCGGAATCCGCAGCCCGCGATCCGTGCGTTCCTGCGGGTGGCGGACGAGATCCTGGATCCCAACACGCCGGACGAGGTGGGCATCGTGGTTCCGGGCGCGCCGCCGTCGACGGCGATCCAACTGGCGGTGCTCGACGCCGGGGTGCGGCTGAAGACCAAGGAATTGGCCCACCCTTTCCACGAACGCTTCCTGGACACGAACACGGCGTCCGAACTGCGGCGGCGGATCGTGCCCGCGCTGGCCGCGTTGAACGCGTCGCAGACGGCGGACGCGGTGCGGGCGGCGCTGGGCGACCGCGATCCGGCGGTGTTGGCCAGCGCGGTGCCCCATCTCGACCGGTTGGAGGCGGGTGTCGCGGTGCCGATCCTCGCGCGGTTGGCCGGGGTGGCCACCAATGCCGCGGACGTGCCGGCTTCGGCCTTGCGGCCGGCGCAGGCGGCGATCGCGGCGTTGGCGGGGATGCCGGGTGCCGACGCGGCGGCGGTCCTGATGCCGCTGGCGGAACGGTTGGCGGCCGGGACATTGCCGCCGGCACTGCGCGCGGACGTCTGGGTGGCGTCCCGCGCGCGGGCCGAACCGGGTTTCCGGGAACGGGTGTCGCGGCACGACGCGGCGCTGGCGAAGGACGATCCGCTGGCACGCTGGCGCATGGCGTTGGCCGGCGGCGATGCCGCGAAGGGCGCGGAAATATTCCGTGGGAACGCCGCGGTGCAGTGCGTCCGTTGCCACAAGGTCGCCGGGGACGGCGGGACGGTGGGGCCCCTGCTGGATGGGATCGGGGGAAAGAAACCGCGCGAGTACCTTCTGGAAGCCATCGTGTCGCCGAACCGCGCGTATGCGGAAGGCTACCGACCGCCGCAGGGAGGGCTCTCGGCGATGCCGGAGGGTTTGGCCGAGTTGTTGTCGCCCCTCGAACTGCGGGACGTGGTGGAGTTTCTCGGCTCCCTGCGTTGAGGTCCCGTCCGGAAGCACGGGGCGAAGGGCGGTGATTGGCCAACGGGGCGGGTCGTGGCTATGGTCGGGTCGTGTCCGTCCTTGCCGAGAATCTGTCCGCCCTGAACGAACGCATCGAACGCGCCTGCGCGCGGTCGGGCCGCACGCCCGGCGACGTCCGGATTCTGGCGGTCTCGAAGAACCACCCCGCGGAGACCGTTGCCGAGGCGGTGGGTTTGGGCCTGACCCTCTTCGGCGAGAACCGGATCCAGGAAGCGAAGGCGAAGATCCCCCTGTGCCCGGGCCGCGCGCGGTGGCATTTCATCGGGCACCTGCAGTCCAACAAGGCGCGCGACGCGGTGTCGCTGTTCGACATGGTGCAGGGAGTGGACAGCCTGGAGCTCGCCGCGGAACTGGAGAAGCAGGCCGGCAAACAGGCGCGGACCGTCCCCATCCTGCTCGAGGTGAACGTGGCGGGCGAATCCTCGAAGTTCGGTTGGAATCCCGAGGCGTTGCTCGCGGCGTTGGAACCTTTGAACGCGTTGCGGAAACTCGAGATCCACGGCCTGATGACGGTGGCCCCGTACGCGACGGATCCGGAAAAGGTGCGCGCGGTGTTCCGGAAACTGCGCGAGGTCCGGGATCGTTGCGCGGACCGCCTTGGGGCGCCGTTGCCGGTGCTCAGCATGGGGATGAGCGGCGACCTCGAGGTGGCCATCGAGGAAGGCTCGACGATGGTCCGGGTGGGAACGGCTTTGTTCGGGGCCCGGCCCCGGGCGGCCGGGCGGGAATCCGCGGGGTAGGCGGCCTCAGCCGCGCGCGGGTTCGGCCTGCGGCGCCTTCTTGGACCACGGCGAATGCAGGTTGAAATAGATCCCGCACAACGGGCGCGGACCCTCGGTCTGGCTCAGGATGATGGTGAGGTGCCGGTCGAGGGCGATGCCGTGGCGGAGATCCGGGCCCCGGTTCTGGAAGGCCTTGAGGGCTTTTTCCATCAGGGAACGCAGCGACGTCTCGCACTCCTCGGGCACCTTTTCGAGGCAGACGATGTGACGGTCGTAGTTCGCCAGAGCCGCGCGCATTTCCGGCTCGAAGGTCTCCGCGGTCAGTTCCACGCGGCAACGCTACGGTGCCGGGACCCCATGTAAAGACATCGGTCGGGCCCATGCCCGGCCCGTCACCCGCAATCGTCCTCCGCCGTCGCCACCACGGCCCGGGGATCGTGCCGTTTCCGACCGTACCAGACTTTCCACAGGACCAGGCCCTGCGCGGGCGCGGTCATCCCGGCCAGACATCGGTCGCGGCTTTCGAGCATCGGCAGGATCCGGTCGGGGGGGATCTTGCCGTGGCCGACCTGGACCAGGGTGCCCACGATGCCGCGGCACATCTTGTAGAGAAATCCGTTGGCCTCGAGGACGAAGGTGAACTGCGGGCCGGACCGGCGGATGTCGCAGCGGGCGAGGGTGCGGACGGTGTTGGCGCGGTGGTAGCCGGTATTGGCGGTGAAGGCGCGGAAGTCGTGCCGGCCCTCGAGGGAGGCGGCGGCGGCGCGCATGGCCGCGAGGTCGAGGGTGCGGGGGACGTGCCACGCGGTGGTGCGGAGCAACGGGTTTTCCGCGGAATGGTTCCACACGGTGTAGCGGTATTGTTTGCCGCTGGCATCGAACCGCGCGTGGAAGCCGTCCCGGGCGACGGCGGCGGTCATCACGCGGACGTCGGGTGGCAGCCAGGCGTTGGCCGCGAGCACGAGTTTGGCGGGCGTCATCCGCCATTGGTCGAGCGGCACGTCGAAATGGACCGCCATGCCCAGCGCGTGGACCCCCGTGTCGGTGCGGCTGGAACTGCAGACGCGCGGCGCGGGCGCGAAGAGTTTCCCGAGGGCTTCCTCGAGCCGGAGCTGCACGGACACGCCCGCGGGCTGCAATTGCCAACCGACGTAGGCGGTGCCGTCGTAGGCCACCGTGATGCGGATCCGCACGTGGCCCTCGGGCGTGCGGTCGCGGCGCTCCCGTGTGCGCGGCGCGCTCACTCGGGGCCGAGGCTGTCGAGGTAGCTCTGGAGCAGGATCGCCGCGGCCATCGCGTCGACCCGTTCCTTGCGGTCGCCCCGCTTCACGCCGCCCTCGTTGAGGGCCCGGTTCGCCGCCACCGAGGTCAGGCGTTCGTCCCAGGTCCGGATCGGGAGCGGGATGGCCTCGCGCAGCACGTTCACGAACTCCTTCGTGCGCGCGGCCGCCTCGCCGTACGAACCGTCCATCCGGCGCGGCATCCCGACGATGATCTGGCCGACCTCCTTCTCCCGCACCAGGACCCGGATCCGGTCGAGCACGCCCGCGAACGGCTCGGCGTCGATGTATTCCAGCGGGTGCGCCATCATGCGCAGTTCGTCGCTGGTGGCGACGCCGATCCGTTTGGTGCCGTGGTCGAGGGCGAGGATCCGCATGGCGGGTTCAGAGGAGGGTGGCGGAATCGATGTCGAGCAGCAGCGCGGCGTGGGGCGCGGTGCGGAGGATGGACGCCGGGCAGGCGGTGGAAACGGGGCCGCGGACCATGTCGCGGACGGGGATGGCCTTGCGCTTTTCGGGGGCGAGACAGAGCACGCGTTTGGCGGCCAACAGCGCGGGGACCGTGAGCGTGAAGGCGTAGGGAGGCACGGCCTCGAGCGAGGGAAAGTGACCTTCCTTCACCTGCTGCATCTTGCAGGCGTCGTCGAGCTTCACGAGTTTCACCGCGTGGGGGTCGTCGAAGCGGGCGACGTGCGGGTCGTTGAACGCGATGTGGCCGTTCTCGCCCACGCCCATGCAGCAGAGGTCGATCGGTTGGGCGTGCAGCAGCGCGGTGTAGCGCGCGCATTCGTCGAGGGGCAGGTCGGCGTCGCCGCCGATGTAGTGGAAGTGCCGCGGCCGGAGCAGCGACTCGACGCGTTCCTTCATGTAGCGGCGGAAGCAGGCGGGATGATCCGCGGGGACGCCGAGGTACTCGTCCATGTGGAAGAGGGTGACCTTGGACCAGTCCACGCCGCCGGACTCGGCGAGCAGGCGGAGGAAACGGATCTGGGAATTGCCGGTGGCGAGGATGGCGGCCGCCGTCCCTTGCCGGGCGATCGCCTCGTTGAGGATGTCGCGGACGGTGGCGGTCGTGTAGCGCGCCAACTCGTCCTGTCCGGGGAACACGTGGACCGGAAGGAGGTCGGCTTGGAACGAGCGCAGGGGCGCGGGCGCGGTGAACGAGCTCATTGAGGGACCGAGCATCGCGAAGCCATGCCGGGCCATGCAAGCCCGCCGTGTCGGCGGACGAAGCCGCCGACCAACGCGGTGGCCCGGTCCGAAACCGTCCGGGCCATCTCGAGGACCTCGGCATGGGAAACCGTGCCGTCGCCGAGTCCCGCGGCGGCGTTGGTGATGCAACTCAGACCGGCCACGCGCAGGCCGCATTGCCGCGCCACGATGGCCTCGGGCACGGTGCTCATGCCGACGGCGTCGGCACCCAGGGTCCGGAACGCCCGGATCTCCGCGGGCGTCTCGAAGCTGGGCCCGGGAACGGCGAGGTAGACGCCCTCCCGCAACGGGACGCCGCAGTCCTTGGCGGCGCCCTTCAACGCCGAGCGCAAGCCCGCGTCGTAGACCGCGCTCAGGTCCACGAATCGTTCCCGCCCCGGCGGTACCGGGCCACGGAGGGGATTCGTCCCCATGAAGTTGATGTGGTCCGCGATGGCCATGAAGGTGCCGGGCAGGAGCCGCGGGTGGATGCCGCCGGCGGCATTGGTGAGGAGGAGGGTCTCGACCCCCAGCGCGGCGAGGACCCGCACCGGGTGCCCGATCTCGGCGAAGTCGAAGCCCTCGTAGTGATGCGCGCGTCCCGCGAGGACGGCGACGGGAATGCCCTGCCATTCGCCGAGGATGAGTTCGCCGGCGTGGCCGGGCACGCGGCCGACGGGGAATCCCGGGAGATCGCGGAAGGCGAAGCGGGACGCGGCCGTCACGGCGCCCGCCACGCCGCCGAACCCGCTGCCCAGCACGAGGGCGAGCCGGGGACGGACCGGGGAACGGCGGCGGACCAGCGCGGCGGTCGACGCCGGGGACGGGAGTGCGGACGCGCGCGGCATGGGACCGGGTGCGGCCGGTTCAGTAGCGGTACGAGAGTTGGACCCGGCCGTAGGGCGCGCCGTTGCCGTTCCACGTCCGGCGGAGATCGTCGACGACGAAGCGCCGGTCGAACATCCAGCCACCGGCCGCCTCGAGGAAAAAGCCGTGGCCGATCTTCCAATCGGCACCGATGCCACCGCGGATCTCGCGGTAGGAGATGTTGACGCTGTCCATGGAGGGCGCGCCCCGTTTCGTGCCGGAATTGCTCCCGAGTTGGTACGCGCCGCCGGCGATCTCCCCGCCCACGAAGAAGGTCCAGGAGTCCGAGGGATGGAACTCGAGGCGCGGGCGCGGCAACAGCAACGACAGGGTCCAGCGCGGGCTGATCCGCCACCAAACGCCCGGCCCGCCGATCACCGGGATGTCGCGCCGGGCATCGATCGAGACCTGGAGCGAGACCACGAGGCCGTCGTTGATGGCGTAGGAGAGGCCCGCAGTGATCGGGGCGTTGAAATCCGAACCCTCGATGTCCTGGAAATCCGAGTAGACGCCGGGGGCGACCTCGCCCCGGAACGACCAGCGGTCGCTGATTTTCCACCGCACGCCGAGGGGAATGGTCGCGGCACCGAGCGAGGGGGGGAGGGGTTGGCCCTTGGGTACCCCGAAATCCAGGCGGCTGTATTCGAGTCCCATGGTCCAGTCCACGTCCCCGCCGGAGATGAAGGTGCCCGTGTAGCGGAGCCGCGAGTGGGTCGTGGAAAGCTTGCCGACGTCGGTTCCCCCGTAGTGGAGGGTGGAGCCCGGCACGTAGCCGAAGTCGGTGTCGATCGACCCGTGGTAATCGGGTTTGGAACCCGGCGCGGGCTCGGCGGCGAGTGAGCGTGCGCCGCAGGCCACGGCGAGCAGGATGCCGGCGATGGGGGAAAGGCGTCGTGCGATGGTCGACATGGCATGCACACTTGCCGCAACCGCGCCGCGATGCAAGTGGGCGGGCGATGCGCGCCATGGTTTCGCTGGCAGGGTCCCGTCCGGGAGGCGAGCCTCCGGACGTGCCATCCAAGAGTGCCCTTTCCCGGTACCGCGCCGCGGTCGAAGCCCAGTTGGCCGCCGCATTCGAATCCCAGACCGCGACGATCGACGCCGTCGCCGACGCGGTGGCCGCGGCGTTGGCGGCCCGGCGTTGGATCTGGTTCGCGGGTACCGGCCATTCCCATCTGCTGGCGCTCGAGATGTTCTATCGCGCCGGCGGATTGGTACGGGCGGTACCGATCCTCGACGAGGAACTCATGCTGCACGTGAGCGCGAGTCGCTCGACGGAGCACGAGCGGGAGTCGGGTCGGGCGGCACGCCTCCTGGCGCGCGACGGGGTGGGCGCGGGCGACGTGCTGTTCGTGATCAGCAATTCCGGTCGGAACGCGGTTCCCGTGGAGTTCGCGCTGGAAGGCCGGCGGTTGGGCGCGCGGGTGGTCGCCCTGACCAACCTCCGGCACTCCAACGCCCACGCGTCGCGGCATCCCTCGGGCAAACGCCTCGCCGAGGTGGCGGATCTGGTGTTGGACAACCAGGGGATCGAGGGCGACGCGGTGGTCCCGGTGGGGGCCGGCGGCGAGTTGCGGGTCGGCGCGACGTCGACCGTCGTGGGTGCGGCGTTGCTGGAGGCCATCGTGGCCGAAGCCGTGTCGCGGGCGATGGCCGCGGGGGTGGATGTGGAGGTGTATCGCAGCAGCAACGGGGGCGGCGAAGCGGTGAACCGGCGGTATCTGGCGGAGTACGTGGGGAAGATCCCGCGGCTCTAGGGCGCATGCTGCCGCGGGCGTGATCCACCGCGCCGGCCACGGTCGACGGCGGAGACGGCATCCCGCGGGCCTCGTCCCGTTTCATCCCGTCCGCGGCAAGGCCCGACGGGTGTCGCCGCTGCCGTCGACACGGGCCGGGAAGTGATCTGCAAATCGGAAAGTTGACCGGCATGTAGGTCGATGTTAACTGGTTTTCCCGTGGTCAGAACCCAGACCCAAAACACCCACATGAGAACCCTTTCGCCAAAGAATTCCGCGACTCTCTTCTTGATGTCCGGTGCCTTGCTTCTTGCCAGCCGCGAGAACGCGCTCGCCCAATCTTTCGGTTGGAACATCATCCGGAATCCGGACGCGGAGTCCGGTCCTGCTTCGCCGGATGTCGGGCAGACGTTGGTCTCGATTCCCAATTGGACGACCACCGATCGGTTCACGGTTTTGAGTTACGCATCCGCCCTGCCCACGTTCGGGATTCATCCGTCGGACCCGGGCCCCGCCGACCGCGGGAACAACCTGTTCACCGGGGGGACTCCGAGCGCGTTTTCGACGGCCAGCCAGACAGTGGACGTTTCGAGTTGGTCCTCCGCGATCAATGGTCCCGGGGTGAACTACGAGCTTTCCGGATGGATCGGGGGTTGGCAGGGCGACTCCGACCCGGCGGTGCTCGAGGCGCAGTTCCTCGGGTTCGGTGGTGCCAATCTGGGGTCGGCTTCCATCGGGCCGGTTTCCGTCTCGGAACGGTTGGGCCAGACCGGGCTGTTCTTTCGCAGCACCGACGGGGTGATGCCGGTCGGCACGTTGCAGGTGAACTTTCTCATGTCGATGACCCGGCTGAACGGGACCGACAACGATGGCTACGCGGACAATCCCTCGTTCGTGGCGACTGCGGTTCCGGAACCCGAGTCGATGGCGATCGTCGCCGGGATGGGCATCTTGGGTTTCGCCCTTTGGCGCAGAGCCCGGTTGCATCGCAAGCCCGAGGTGGTCTGAAGACACGGCCAAATCCTTCCGGTTCGGCGGGGTGAGTCGGGCCGAGGACCGGGTTTGAAGGGCGGGTCGGGTCAAGGCGAAGGCGATCGCGGGTTGCGGCGTCGCGGCCCGGCGTCGCGGCGTCGATCCGGCGGCTGAACGCAGCATCAATGCCCCACGGGGGTCCGGGAGCACGACGCATCGGGGGCACCGTGATGCGTGTCCACGCCATCCGTGGGCGTGCGTTTGGCGATGACTGAAACTGGGCTTGGCCAAAGCCTTCGTCGTCCGCACTATCCGCGTTCCATTTGCGGCGGGGATCCGGACCGGCCGGATCGGCGCCGCGCCATGCCGACATGAAGCGCACGCATCATTGCAACGAATTGAGGCCTGCCAACGCGGGCCAACCGGTGGTCCTCGAAGGTTGGGTCCACTCCCGCCGCGACCTTGGCGGGGTCCTTTTCCTCGACATCCGCGACCGCGAGGGGCGCACCCAGACGGTGTTCGATCCATCGGATCTCCCCAAGGAATCCTTCGAGCGGGCAAGCCACCTGCACAGCGAGTCCGTCGTGCGCGTGACCGGCAAGGTGCGGTTGCGTCCCGCGGGCACCGAGAATGTCCGGATCCCGACCGGCCAGATCGAGGTCATGGTGACGGCCATCGAGGTGTTGAACGACGCGGCGGTGCTGCCGTTCTCGATCGACGACCCGGAGGTCGCGAGCAAGGTGAACGAGGAGTTGCGGTTGCAGTACCGGTACCTCGACCTGCGCCGGCCGGAGATGACCCGCAACCTGCGCCTGCGCTCCAAGGTGGCGATCGCGACGCGGAGTTACATGGACGAAAACGGTTTCCTCGAGGTCGAGACGCCGACGTTGTTCAAGTCGACGCCCGAGGGCGCGCGGGAGTTTCTGGTGCCCAACCGGCGGGACCCGGGGACCTTCTACGCGCTCCCGCAGTCGCCGCAGCAGTTCAAGCAGATCCTCATGGTCAGCGGCGTGGAGCGCTATTTCCAGTTGGCGCGCTGCTACCGCGACGAGGACCTGCGCGCGGACCGCCAGCCCGAGTTCACCCAGGTGGACATCGAGATGAGTTTCATCGACCGCGAGGACATCTACGCGTTGATCGAGGGCCTGTTGAAGCGGGTGTGGAAGACGGCGCTCGACATGGACATCCCGACGCCGTTCAAGCGGATCAGCTTCGAGGAGGCCCTGAACCGGTGGGGCATCGACAAGCCGGACACGCGGTTCGGGATGGAGCTCGTCGATTTCACCGAGGAATTCCGCGCGAGCACGTTCAAGGTGTTCAGCGGCGCGATCGCGTCGGGCGGCGTGGTGAAGGCGATGAACGCGAAGGGTCTGGCGGGGGCCACCCAGGGCCAGATCGAGACCATGACCGAGCACGCGAAGGGTTTCGGGGCAAAGGGCCTCGCGTACATCAAGGTCGAGAACGGCGAGTGGAAGTCGCCGATCGTGAAGTTCTTCACCGAGGCGGAGAAGGCGGCCCTCACCACCAAGCTCGGGATCGAGCAGGGCGACCTGATCCTGTTCGCGGCCGACCAATGGCTCAATGCCTGCGAGATCCTCGGCAAGATCCGGCTCTACTGCGCGGACGTGCTCAAGGGGCAGGGCAAGTTGGTCGTGGATCCCAAGCGCTTCGATTTCCTGTGGGTCGTCGAGTTCCCGTTGCTCAGTTTCGACAAGGAGATGAACCGTTGGTACTCGAGCCACCATCCCTTCACGGCACCGGTGGCCGACGACATCCCGCTGCTCAAGACCGATCCCAAGAAGGTCCGCGGCCAGCACTACGACATCGTGGTCAACGGCGTCGAACTGGGCGGCGGATCGATCCGCATCCACCAACCGGACGTGCAGAGGACGATCTTCGAGGACATCCTCCAGATCCCGCCCGAGGAGACCCAGCTGCGGTTCGGCTACATGCTGGAGGCGTTCAAGTACGGGGCGCCGCCCCACGGCGGCATCGCGCTCGGTTTCGACCGTCTGTGCGCGATCCTGTGCGGGACGACGAGCATCCGGGACGTGATCGCGTTCCCGAAGACGGCCAAGGGCACCTGCATGCTGACCGATTCGCCGTCGCCGGCGAGCGCGCGCCAGCTCAAGGAACTGCACCTCGAGGTCAAGGCCGCGCCGAAGGCGTGATGGCGTCCGACGGGGCGGGTGTTAGCGTCTCCGCATGCTCACCCGCCTCAAGGTCGACGGGTTCAAGAATCTCGTCGGCGTCGACGTCCGGTTCGGGCCGTTCACCTGCATCGCGGGCGAGAACGGGACCGGAAAATCGAACCTGTTCGACGCGATCCGCTTCCTGAGCCGCCTCGCGGCGGGCAAGACGTTGCTCGAGGCCGCGAATCTGGTCCGGGACGAGGCCGGCCGGTCCGGCGATGCCCGGGGATTGTTCCATCGGGTCGGGAAATGCACGTCGTCCCGGATGTCCTTCGAGTTGGAGATGATCGTCCCGCCGGAGGCCGTCGATGATCTGGGCCAAAGGGGAGTCGCATCGACGACGTTTCTTCGCTACCGGCTCGAATTGGGTCTCCGACCAAGCCCGGAGCAGGGGGGGCAGGGCCATCCGTTGGAAATCCTTCGGGAGGAACTTGCGCACATCAATCTGGGAGAGGCGCGGGAGCACCTGTTGTTTCCGCACGATGCCAAGCACTGGCGCAAGGCCGTGGTTTCGGGACGCAGAGGCGCCGCGCTGATCTCGACCGAGTCCTCCGAAGATGGTGGCGAGCCCCAGCGCCTCATCAAGATGCACCAGGACGGGCTGTCGGGCCGTCCGCGTGGTTTTCTGGCCGGGCCGCTGCCGAGAACCGTCCTGTCGAGCGCGCAGGCCGCGGAAAGCCCCACGGCGCTTTGCGCCCGTCGCGAGATGGAAGGGTGGCAAGTCTTCCAACTCGAGCCGGCGGCGATGCGGCGTCCCGACGATTTCGAGGCGGAAGCCCGCCTGCGGCCGGATGGCGGGCATCTGGCGGCGACGCTGGCTCGGTTGGTCGAACCGCGCACGCCGAAGCCGGTGCCGGCGCCGGCCGCCGCCGAATTGTCTTCGGCAGGCGCCGGCGCGCCGGCGGAAGGGATTCCGATCGGTCCACTCATCGCCAACCGACTCGCCGAGTTGGTTGGCGACGCGCGGGAAATCCGGGTGGACCGGGACGAAAAGCGGCAGGTTTACACCGTTTTCCTCAAGACTTCGGACGGAACCGAGTTTCCCGCCCGTTCCCTATCGGACGGGACGCTTCGGGTGCTCGCGCTGGCGGCGATGGAGTGGGACGACGAGACGCCGGGCGTGATCTGTCTGGAGGAGCCCGAAAACGGAATTCATCCGGAGCGGGTGCGGGCCATCGTGATGCTGCTGCAAGCCATGGCGGTTGATCCGCGCGGGATGGCCGACACGACGAACCCGTTGCGGCAGGTGATCGTCAACACCCATTCGCCATCGGTCGTCGGTGCCGTTCCCAGGGATTGTCTCTTGCTCGCCCGGTCGATCCGGAGCCTGGCCGGCGCGGCGGTTGCCCCGCCGGTGGAATTCGTGCCGCTTCCGAACACCTGGCGAACCCATGCGGACTCACAGGTCCGCCCCATCGCGCCCGGCGAGTTGCTCGGCTACCTGGATCCGATGGCCAATGCCCGGAAGGGTGAAATGGGACCCGACGAGACCGCGGTTGTCCGCCAGCCCGAATTTCCCTTCCTGAACCCATAGGCAACGGTGGTGCCCCGGGTTCCCGGCACGCTGCCCGCGGACGGGGCCGGGCGCCGCCGCCGTCGAACGACCTTTTGCGGCGGGCCTCGGGACGTCGGGGATGCCGGGTGAGGGAATTCGATGCGCGCACGGCGGCCGCGTTGGTCCTCCGGGAGCAATGCGCGCTTGCCACCCGGCCACGCCTCCGGATCAGCATCCCGCCATGCACTTCCTCGGCATCGAAATCGGCGGGACCAAGCTGCAGGTCGTTGCCGGCACCGGCGCGGGCACGATCGTCGACCGCCGCCGGTTCGATGTGGATTCCAAGGCCGGGGGGCAGGGTATCCGCGAGCAGATCGCCTCGGTCCTGCCCGACCTGATCGCGCGGCACAAGCCGACCGGCGTGGGCGTCGGGTTCGGCGGGCCGGTCGATTGGCGGACCGGCCGGATCAAGTGCTCCCACCAGGTGGCCGGCTGGCACGACTTCGGCCTCGGCGACTGGGTGCGCGAGCGGACGGGCCTGCCGGTGCGCGTGGACAACGACGCGAATGTCGCGGCGCTGGGCGAGGCGTTGCACGGCGCGGGGCGCGGGCACGATCCGGTGTTCTGGATCAACATGGGCAGCGGCGTGGGAGGCGGGTTGGTCGTCGGCGGGCGCATCTATCACGGGGCGGTTCCGGGCGAGTGCGAGGTCGGGCACGTGCGTCTCGACAAGTCGGGCACCACGGTCGAGGACCGTTGCTCGGGTTGGGCTCTCGACCGCCGGATCCGGGAAGCGGCGGCGCTCGATCCGCACGGGCCGCTGGGGCGGCGCGTCGACGGGATGAACGGCGGCGAGGCCCGGCATCTGGCGGCGGCGCTGGCGGACGGGGATCCCGCGGCCCAGGCAATCCTGAGCGAACTCGCGGACAACCTCGGGTTCGCGCTGTCCCACGTGGTGCAGTTGCTGCACCCGTCGGTGGTGGTGGTCGGCGGCGGGGTGTCGCTGGTGGGCGAACCGTTGCGCGCGGCGATGGCCGAGGCGCTGTCGCGGTACGTGATGGAGGCGTTCCATCCGGGGCCAAGGGTGGTGCTGGCCGGGCTGAAGGAAGACGCGGTGCCGGTGGGGGCGCTTGCCCTCGCCTCGCAGGCCTAGTGCCCGCCGCATCGCGGCCTTCCCGCGGCATCGGCGGCGACACGAGGGCTCCTTTCGGGGACTCGACGCGTCGGATTCCCCACGGCAAGCTCGGGCCATGCAGAAGTGGATTTCCGAATACCTCGCCGCGCAGAAGCGGGCGGTGGACACGCTTTCGCCCGAACAGCTCGCCGGGTTGGTCGCGACCCTGCGCGAGGCGCACGCGAACGACCGGCAGATCTTCGTCGCCGGCAACGGCGGCAGCGCCGCCAACGCGTCCCATTTCGCGGTCGACCTCGGCAAGGGCGCCTCGGACAAACTGGCGCGTCGCTTCCGGGTCCTGTCGTTGACCGACAACATCGCGTGGATCACGGCGCTGGGGAACGACTATTCCTACGACGAGATCTTCGCGCGGCAACTGATCAACTACGGTCGCCCGGGCGACGTGTTCATCGGGGTGAGCGTGAGCGGCAACTCGCCGAATCTGGTGAAGGCCCACGAATGGGCGAAGGCCAACGGGCTGAAATCCATCGCGCTGGTGGGTTCCAAGCGGGGCCGGATGGCGGAACTGGCCGACCAGACGGTGGTGGTCGGCGACACGCATTACGGCCGGGTCGAGGACGTGCAGATGCACATCCTGCACATCCTCTGCTACGCGTTCATGGAGAACCCGGCCTGACCCCGGGCATTGCGCCGGGGCGCGGCCGGTGCCACTGATCAGGGGAAAGCGCTTGGCATGGCCGCCTCGGAACAACTCCGCGACAAACTCTCCCAGATCCCGCATCGCCCGGGCGTGTACCTGCACAAGGACCGCTTCGGCACCGTGCTGTACGTGGGCAAGGCGCGGGACCTGAGGAAACGCGTGTCCCAGTATTTCCATCCGTCGCGCCGGATGGGCTGGGACCTGAAGTTCAACGCGTTGGTCGACGCGATCCACGACGTCGACTGGCACGTGGTGAAGAGCGAGGCGGAGGCGTTGCTGTTGGAGGGGCGGCTGATCAAGGATTTCAAGCCGCGGTTCAACATCGATTTCCGGGACGACAAGGGATTCCTGCTGCTGAAGGTCAACCTGAACGACCCGATCCCCCGGTTCACGTTGACCCGGCTGCGCAAGGACGACGGTTCGGAGTACTTCGGTCCCTTCGCGCACAGCGGCAGCGTGCGGCGCGCGCTCACGATGATGCGGCGCAAGTTCAAGCTGCGCGGATGCCGGCCCCTCACGCCCACCGAGTCGGACTACCGCCATTGCCTCTACGGGAACCTCAAGAACTGCACCGCGCCCTGCATCGGCAACGTCCCCCGCGGGGATTACCTCGGGCAGGTGCGCGCCGGCATCGATTTCCTGCGCGGTTGCACCGATGAATTGCAGGTGGAGCTCGAGGCCGAGATGAAGAAGGCGGCGGCCAGCCTCGAGTTCGAGAAGGCCGCGCAGTTGCGCGACGCGCTGGAGGACATGCGCCGCGCCACCCAGAAGACCGAGAAGTTCGAGCGCATTCCCTACAAGCTTCCGGTCGCCATCAATCCCGAGTCCGACCTGCGCGAACTGGCCCGCGTCCTCGACCTGCCCGGGCCGCCCGCGCGGATCGAGGGTTTCGACATCTCCAACATCAGCGGGACCTTCATGGTGGCGTCGATGGTCAGCTTCTGGCACGGGCGGCCCGACCGTGCGAATTACCGGCGGTTCCGGATGCAGACGGTGACCGAGCAGAACGACTTTGCCTGCATGGCCGAGACGGTCCGGCGCCGGTATTCGCGCCTGTCGAAGGAAGTGGAGGCCGGCCGCCCCTTGGCGCGCGATGCGGACGGGGGCGAGGCGGGACCCGGCGAATTGCAGCGCGCCATCGACGACGTGTCGCGGGTTGCCCGCGGCGCGACGCCCGGTCCGACCACCGACGCGGCGTCGGGCGGCGATGCGGGCGGGCTCGAGGCGCCATGGGTTCCCCGCCCTCCCGCGGACCCGCGCCTGCCCGACCTGATCCTGATCGACGGCGGCAAGGGACAGTTGAACGCGGCGTGCGCGGAATTGGAGAAGCTCGGGATCACCGGGATCGCGGTCATCGGGCTCGCGAAGGAATACGAGGAAATCCACCGGCCGGGCCAAGCGGAGCCGCTGCGACTCGGGCTCGACAGCGGGGCGGTGAAACTCCTGCAGCGCGTGCGCGACGAGGCGCACCGTTTCGCCAACACCTACAACGCCCAGCTCCGGCTCAAGAAGATCAGCGAGAGCGTCCTCGACGAATTCCCGGGGATCGGTGACGCCCGCAAACAGGCGTTGCTCCGCAAGTTCGGGTCGGTCCAGCGCCTGCAATTGGCGACGGCGGAGCAGATTGCCGAGGTCTCCGGCTTCGGGGGGAAGATCGCCGTGGATCTCAAGGCCTTCCTCGACGCGCGGCGCTCGGTGTAGCCGGGGTGAGCCCGCGGTCCTTCCCGCCGCGACGGCCTTGGCTTCCGTCTCCCGGGGCCGCGAACATCCGGCGGGCCAATTCCCGAAACCGGCCCCGGGCCCTCGATCGCATCCGGATGTGCCCCGTGGAGAGGGTCCGTCCGGAATCTCCCTTGATCCGCCACCGCCCGACTCCGGCGTCCGACCCGGTTGGAACCCCTGCGCGCGGCTCCCAAGGCGTGGCGCCGAAGGGTGGCGGTGCGGTGCGGTGTGGGTTGGGGCTTGAAAGTGGATCCGCCGCGCACGCTCAATGGCCCATGCACCGCCGTGATTTCCTGGGGCGTCTGGCCGGGGGTTCGTTGGTTTTGGCAACGGGCTGTGCCGGACGTCCGGGCGCCGCGCCGCGTGCCCCCCAACGCCTCTTCTTCACCTCCGCCGGAAAGACCTGCCTGATCCACGCCGACGGCACCGGTTTTCGGACGCTCGAGTTCGATGTCCCCAACCAAGCCACCTGGCAACCGGGCCCGTTCCTCTCGGACGGCCGCCGCGTGTTGTTCCTCAGCATGGAACCGCGCCGCGACGGGCCGGGCCGTCCGTTCGAGGAGTATTATACCCAGACGCCGACCCATCTCTGGATCCACGACCTGGACCGGGGGACGCTCGAGGAAGTCGCCACCCGGGAGCGACGCGCGCCGTTCTACACGCCCCAGGCCCTGGTCGACGACCATCGCATCCTCGTGCAGGTGGTCCGCGGCAAGGTGGGGCAGGTGGTCTCGATGAACCTCGACGGAAGCGACGCGCGCGATTTCACGAAACCGGGCGAGGGGCTTCCCTACGGGTTTTCCGTGAGTCCCGACCGGCGGCGGGTTGCTTTCCATCTCGCGAGCCCGCAGGGCTACCAGATCTGGACCAGCGACGCGGAAGGCGGCGACCGGGTCCTCGTCCGGTCGCACCCCGACCATCTCTATTTCGGCCCGACGTGGTCGCCCGACGGCCAATGGCTGCTCTTCCAGGACTGCCTCTTCAAGGCCGATCCCGGGCACGACGCCTCGGATATCTGCGTGGCACGGCCGGACGGTTCGGGGTTCCGGGTGGCGACGAAAGGCCAGGAACAATGGTTCGCCGCCACCTATGGCAACCCGACGCGGCGGGGAGGTGGTTCCAACATGCCCACCTGGACCCACGACGGGAAAATCCTGTTCTCGCGGAAGTCGCCCGGCGCGCGGGTGCCATGGGAATACGCGGCGAACCGCCCGGACACGGACCACTTCAACCGGGATTGGAAACCCGAATCCGCCCGCGGTGCCGCCACGGTCTGCCGGTTGGATCCGCGGGATGGATCGATCGAGCCGCTCACCCACCGGGTGCCGCCGGAGTGGGAATGCCGCGCGGCGGAATCGCCGGACGGACGGCGGGTGGCATTCTGCCGGAACGGGGTGGGCGAGATGCCGTCGTTGTGGGTGATGGATGCCGACGGGGGCGGCGAGCGGTTGTTGAGCCGGGGCATCGACGGGGCGGGCGCGGACCATCCGCGGTGGCTGCCCGGCCGGTAGCGACGCGGTCCCGGGGCGGGCACCCGCCGGGTGGATCCCGTCGTCCGGCGGCGGACCCGCGATGGCAAGGCGCACCCCCGGCGTGCCGGCGGCGAAGGGAGGGATTGCGGCGCCCCGGGGTGTTCCCCAAAATCGCGGGCATGTCCACGGATGCCGTGTCTGCCAACGCGCTTCGGTTTGCCTCCGAATACCGTCCCCACCGCGGCCTGCCGGCCCTGGCCGGGCTCGGGACATTCGTGGAGGCCATCGCTCCCGGGCTGTCGGTCGAGGAAAGCGTGGCGCGCCTCAAGTGCCATCACTATGCGTTCAAGCGGTTGCACCACCTGTGCGTCGCCCGCATCACCGCCGAGCCGGTGTACGAGCTGAAGATGGCGTTCTCGTACCATGCCCATCTCTGCGCGGAGCACGTCGCGGCCCTGCGGGCGCGGGTGGGCGAGATGCGCGAGCCACCCCTGGGCCTCGAGAAGGTCCCGCATCCGGCGCTGGAGTTGCTCTTCGACGAGGTGCTCCAGGCGCCGACGACCGAGGAGTTGCTGCTGGGGATCCACGAGGTGGTGTTGCCCGCGCTGCGCGATGCCCTGCGACGGCACTTGGACGCGGCCCATGTGTTGGCCGACCAACCCACGCGCCGGCTCCTGCGGGCGGCGCTGGCGGAGACCGACGAGATGCTCGACTACGGGCGCAATGCCATCGCCGCGTTGGTGTCGCCCGACGCCCGGGGCGCGGCGGGTCCGGCGCTGGCCTTGCTGCGCGGGGCACTCGACGCCGCCGGCGGCATCGATGGGACCCGCGCGCCCTCGGGCACCCTTCCCGGGCGCCGTCATTCGGTGGTGCCGTACCGTTACGACGGGAAGCCCCGGCGCGACGAACGGTTTCCGGATCCCTACAACATGGGCGTGAACGCGGAGGTGTTCCTGTACGACCCGGCGATGCCGGCGGACGCGAAGGTCCTGATGATGTACTACAAGCGCCTCCGCGAGATCGACGTGCCCGAGATGATGGCCAGCATCCTCGCGGAAACGCCGGACAAGCCGTGGGGCTATTACCGCGACCTGACGCGGCAGCTCTGGGACGAGGCGCGCCACGCGATGATGGGCGAGGTCGGGTTCGTGGCGTCGGGCGTGGATTGGCCCCGCAACGTGATGGTCAATTTCACCTGGTCGCTGGGACTGAACACCCAGTTGACGCCGAAGGAACGGCACGCGGTGCTCTATTTCATCGAGCAGGGCCTGATGCCGAGGACGGGGAAACGGCACGAGTGGGAGGTGGCGATCGCCGCGGAAAACCCGCTGGCGTCGACTTTCCAGGATTTCGATTGGGCGGACGAGGTGCTGCACGCGCGGGTGGGCCGCGATTGGTACGTGGCGGACATGCCGAGCGCGCACGAGGCGGTGGCGTACGGCGACCAATGCTGGAGCCGGGTGTTGTCGGGTTGGGAATCGTGGAGGGCCGCGGGACTCACGGAGCACCGCAACTGGTGGCCCGACCTGTATCGGGAATACTGCGGCAAGAACGGCATCGAGCCGAACCCGGAGGTCGCGGGCTATGCCACGAGCTACCAGAGCGTGCGCGCCGACCTGAAGGACATCGCGGCCAGCGCCTAGCGTGCTGGCGGCACGCCGGGACGGTTCAGCCGCGGGCGACGCGGGCCGCCAGTTCCTCCAGCCAATGGGCGGCCCGGGCCCGCGCGGCCTCCGGCGTGGCCAGGGTCGGCGCGATGGCGTGGGCCGCGGCGAAGGGCGACCGCCCGGCTTCCTCCGCGGAAAGCGGTTCCACGAGGCCGGCCAATCCGATGCATGGTTTCCCGTGGATCCTGGCGCGCGCGGCGATCCGGCCGGTTCCTTTTCCCATCAACGATTGCCGGTCGAGGCTGCCTTCGCCCGTCAACACCAGATCGGCTTTCCCCAGCCGCGAATCGAGCGCGTTGGCCTTCGAGAAGATCTCGAATCCGGATTCGACCCGTGCGCCGAGGAAAGCCTGCAACCCGTAGCCGAGCCCGCCCGCGGCGCCCGAGCCCGGCACGTCCGCGAGGTCGCGTCCCCATTGCGCGCGCATCGTCTCGGCGAGCCGGCCGAGCGCCGCTTCCGCCTCGGGGGCACGGTCCGGGTTCAGCCCTTTCTGCGGCCCGTAGACGCGCGTGCAACCGTCGGGGCCGAGCAGGGGATTGCCGACGTCGACCGCCACCGTCAGGGCGCAGCCTTCCAATGGGTTCGTGGGCGGCATCTGGATCCGGGCAAGGCGGGCCAGATCGGGCCAGCGCTCGATCCCGAGGCCGGCCCCGTCGAAAAACCGCCAGCCGAGCGAGCGCGCCAGACCGAATCCCGCGTCGTTGGTCGCGCTGCCGCCGACCCCGATCCAGCATTCCCGGGCGCCGACGGCGACCGCGTCCCGCAGCACCGCCCCGATCCCGAAGGTGTCGAGTTCGAACGGGTGGAAGCGGCCCGGCGGCAGCAGCGCGAGCCCGTTGACCTGCGCCGTCTCCACCACGGCGACGCCCCGGGCCGGAGACCACCACCATTGCGCGTCGCGGGGCCGCCCGGCGGCATCCGTCGTCGGGCACACCCGGGTCTCCGCATCCAAGGCGCCCGCCAGCACGGCGCCGAACCCCTCCCCGCCGTCGCTCATCGGCAGCAGGTCAAGGACGTCGTCGGGATGGATCCGGCGCCAACCCGCGGCGATGGACTCGGCCGC
Organism: Verrucomicrobiota bacterium; assembly: GCA_008933025.1. Classification (GTDB taxonomy): domain Bacteria; phylum Verrucomicrobiota; class Verrucomicrobiia; order Limisphaerales; family UBA9464; genus UBA6176. Next base: position 3,013 of record WBXI01000007.1, on the reverse strand, counting down.
CTCGCGCGCGGTGAGGGTTCCCTTGAACTTGTCGGGGGCAACGAGGATGCGGCGTGGCACGGGCCCACATTGCGGGTTGCGCATCCCCCCGCGCCATTTTGAAATCGCCCCCGGTGAACTCCCCGAAGAAACGTGGCGCCCGGCGTCGGAAGGCAAGCCGGGCCGGACTCTCCGTCGCGGTGCTGCTCGCGCTGGGTTTGGGAACGGCGGTCGCCCGGGGATCGGAGCCGCTCGAAAAGCCGCGGTACAGCCCCACGCAACGGATCACGCGCGACCGATTGGCGGCGGCACAGGCGTCGGTCGAGGCCTTGGCACGGCAACGCCGGGAGTTGGCGGTTCCGTCGGGTTGGCTCGACCTGCGGTGTTCGTTCCACGCCCACGCCGAGGATGCCTCGCACACGGGCGGGACCCGCCCCGAGATGCTGGCCGACGCGGTGAAAGCGGGCATGGACGTGGTCTTTCTCAGCGACCATTTCCGGCCGCCCCGGGACTTCATGGCCTCGTGGCGGTTCGCGACCAACGGCGTGTTGTTCGTCCCGGGATCGGAATGCCGCGGGTTCCTCGCGCATCCGGACGGATCGGTCATGGCGCAGATGGAAGCGCCGATTCCCGCGTTCGTGAAAACCGTGGGCGCGGGGACCGGCATGATCTTCCTGTCGCATCTCGAGGAGCGCGTGGACCACGACGTCGAGGGATTGACCGGGGTGGAAATCTACAACCGGCACTACGACGCCAAGCGCGACATGGCCGGGTTGGTGGCCATGGCATCCCGCGTGACCGACCCCAACGACCTGGCCGAACTGCAGGCGTTGGTGCGGATGTATCCCGACGGCGTCCTGTGCGGGCAGATCCAGTACCCGCAGCTCTACCTGGAGAAATGGGACCGCGAGGGAAAGACGCACCGTCTGGCGGGCGTCGGGGCGAACGATTGTCACCACAACCAGGTGTTCATCCTCAAGAAGGTCGACGACGACACCGCCCGACTGGGAACCATCGTGGACAAGGACGAGGACCTGCGGCCGGTGTCGGTCGCGGTGCGACCCGGGTTGCGCCGGATGCTGGAGGGCCGCAAGGCGGGGGAGATCGTGGCGCGGGTGGATCTCGATCCCTATTACCGGGCGTTCCGATGCGTCTCGACCCACGTGCTGGCCCGCGAAAAGACGGAGCCGGCCCTGCGGGCGGCGGTCCGCGCGGGGCACGTGTTCGTGGCCCACGAGTGGATGGGGAATGCCAAGGGCTTTCGCTGCACCCTGGAAGCATCCGGGCCGGCCGGTGCCGAACCCGTCGCGCGGATGGGCGACGCGATTCCGTTCGCGGCGGGAAACCGGATCCATGTCGAGAGCCCGCTGCCCGGCCGCATCCGGTTGTTGCGGGACGGCGTCACCGTGGCGGAGGCGAAGGGATCCGATCTGGATGCGCCGGTCGCGGCCGCGGGGGTCCACCGGGTCGAGGTCTGGCTGGAGATCGGGGGCGAATGGAGGCCGTGGATCTACGGGAACCCGATCTATATCCGGGATGGCGGGAAGTGACGGGGGCGGCTACTGGCCGGACCGGTTCTCGTCCTGGGCGGTTTCGTACGAGCGGACGAAGTTCATCCCGCCCTTGACCCATTCCACGTGGCCGTCGCACATCAGGATGTTCGAACCTGCGGTCCCGTGGTCGTCGTTCTTGTCGGGGTAGTTGTTGACCGCGCCCGGCCCGGAGCGGTCGCCGTCGAAGATCAGCCAGATCTGGCCGGGACCGATGGTCTGGCCCTTGAGTCCGAACGGCGTGTTCTTGTGGACGTAGTTCAGGACGGAGGACTCGGACTTCTTGATGCCCCCGGTGACATAGGAATTGCCGTAGTAATAGACGGTGCTGGAGTTGGCCCCGTCGTTGTTCATGAAGCCGTAGACCTCGTAGCTCACGCCGCGGAGATCCGCGTCGCGCGTCGCGGGGCGCTGGGCCCGGCGGTAGGGGGCCTGGTGCGTCAGGTCGGCCAGGATGGATTTGCCGCGGATGGTCGTGGTGTTGGTGCCGATGAAATTGTCGGTCGACGGGCACACGAACGCGGACCGGGCGACGGCACCGCCGACGTAGGTGGGATACAGCCAGGTGAGGTCGTCGTCGCCGTCGTCCGCGGTGCCGGACAAGTACCCGTGCGAATCGTCGCCGGCGTACATGAGGGCGCCGATGCCCAACTGCCGGAGATTGCTGAGGCAGGCCGTTCTCTTGGCGCGTTCCTTGGCCTTGGCCAGGGACGGCAACAGCATTCCGGCGAGGATGGCGATGATGGCGATGACCACCAGGAGTTCGATCAGGGTGAAGCCCGTCCTGGCGTGGGGGCGGGGCGAACCGGGGTTGGGCCAGCGGGAAGGCCGTGAATCGAAGGTTGGCTTCATGTTCGTCGACGAATCCTATCGGGACTCTGACCACCCCGCGCAAGCCGCTCCAAGTGAAAACAAGGTTCCGGGAAGGTGTCGGGCGGGTCCGTCCCCGGCGGGGGACCCGGTGCCCCCGCGGCGCGCGGGAAAATCCGCCTCGTGACCTTGGCGGCCGCGGCTTGCTAGCGTGGACGTCGACGTGGACAAGACGCTGTATGACTTCCTGCCGAAGCTGGAGACGCCGACGAACGATCTCCTGCTGGGGCGTTTCCTCGAGTTCGTCGAGGCGCGCGGCCTGAGTCTGTACCCGGCGCAGGAAGCGGCGATCCTCGAGTTGTTCGAGGGCAAGAACGTCATCCTCAACACGCCCACCGGCTCGGGAAAATCGCTGGTGGCCTCGGCGCTGCATTTCCAGTCCCTCGCGCAGGGCCGTCGTTCGGTCTACACCTGCCCGATCAAGGCGCTGGTGAACGAGAAGTGGCTGTCGTTGTGCCGCGAGTTCGGCCCGCAGAACGTGGGCCTGAGCACGGGCGACGCCACCATCAACCGCGACGCGCCCATCCTGTGCTGCACCGCGGAGATCCTCGCCAAGTTAGCCCTCGAAGACGAAGGGGCGCGCGTGCACTCCGTCGTCATGGACGAGTTCCACT
>WBXI01000006.1 GCA_008933025.1 Verrucomicrobiota bacterium | reverse complement strand
CCCTATCTGTTCGGGGCGAAGGGTCCGCCGTACGGCGAGGTGAACTCGGTGGGGCCGGACACGGCGTTCCTGTTGCACCGGACCCTGCGCGGGCTCATCGACGAGGCGGCGGCGGACCCGGCCAAGCGCTAGCATCCAACGGCGGGCCCCATGGCCGGTGGACCCGTGAAACACCCCGGCCGCGCCGGTCGTTCCGGAGCCTTCGATGCGGATCCTGATCCTCTACAACACCGCGATGGAGCCCCGGTCGGTTTCCGGGGTGATCCGGTATTTTGCCGGCGTGGTGCCGCATTGGATCGCGGCGGGGCATTCGGTCGACTTCGTGGTGGCGCGGGCCGCGATGCCATTGTGGCGTGAGACCTTTCCGCACTCGCGGTTGGTGAGCAGCGACGACCTTGTGCCGGCGCCGCGGAACCGGATCCAGAATCTCTTGTGCCTCCCGGCGTACGCATGGCGATCGTTGTCGTTCCACTACGCGCGGGACGCGGCGGGCTACGATGTTTATTTCGCCTGCGCGCCGTTCCTTTTCGAGGTGTACCCGGCGTGGCGGTTGGCCCGCAAAAACAGGGCCGTGCTCGCGGTGAAGGTGCATCACATGGTGTACGCGCAGGACCGTCGCGGCGGGATCATCGACCGGCTTTTCGTCGTCACCGAACGGTTGGCGGTCCGCTTGTTGAACCGCCATGCGAAGTTGATCCTTTGCAGCACGCCGCCCGTCGCCGCGGACTACAACCGGTTGGAGGTGGACCTCGGACTGGCACCGCGGGAAATCCGGTGCACCGGGTACGGCGTGGACGCGGACGCCATTCCGGACGCCACGCGTTGCCCGAAGGAATTCGACGCGGTCCTGTTGGGGCGCTTGCACGAGCACAAGGGCATCCTCGACGCGCCCGAGGTCTGGCGCCAGGTACGCGAGAAACGGCCCGACGCGCGGTTGCTGGTGATCGGCGAGGGACCGCATCGCGGCGAACTGGAACGACGGATCGCGGAGGCCGGCATCGGATCGGGCGTGGTGCTCGCGGGGGCGGTATCGGAAGCGGAGAAGAACCGGTTGGTGGCGGCATCGCGGGTGGGGCTCAGCCTGTCGCGGGAGGAAGGGTGGGGGCTGTCGGTCCACGAGTTCCTCGCGTTTGGGCTGCCGGTGGTGGCGATGCACCTGCCGATCCTGGACCACGTGTTTCCGGGACAGATCGACGGGGTGCCGGCCGGGGATTCCGCGCGGTGTGCGGAACGGATCGGGTGGTGGCTGGACCATCCCGAGGCGTGCCGGGAACAGGGCGTGCGTGGGCGTGCGTTCGCGATGGGCAAAGACCACCGGGCGGTGGCCCGGGCCGAGATCGAGGCGATGGCGGCGGCGATCGCCGCGGCTTGAACCGCCAAACTCAGGCTGGCATGCTGTGGCGAACGGCCCCAAGTTCTGCCCGCCGATGATCGAGTTGGAGGACTTGGCCAAGCATTTCGGGGACGTGAAAGCCGTGGACGGCATCACGTTGACAGTCCCGAAAGGGGAGTTTTTCTGCGTTCTGGGCCCGAACGCCGCCGGCAAGACCACCACCATCAAGCTGATGGTCGGCCTGATCCGGCCGGATCGCGGGGCGGCCCGCGTGGCCGGATACGACATCCAGGCCCAACCGCTCGAGGCGCGGGCCCGCCTCGCCTACGTCCCCGATTTCCCGTTCCTCTACGACAAACTCACCCCGTGGGAATTCCTGCGGTTCACCGGGCAGTTGTTCCGGATGCCCGACCGGCGCATCGAGGAAGTGGCGTCGGATCTCGTGCCGCGGTTCAACCTCGAGCCGTGGCTCCACAAACCGATCGAGTCGCTGAGCCACGGGACGCGGCAGCGGGTGGCGATCGCGAGCGCGCTGTTGCATGACCCGGAAGTGTTTGTCATCGACGAGCCGATGGTGGGCCTGGATCCGCACCACGCGCGGGTGGTCAAGGACACGCTGCGCGAGCGGGCACGGCGCGGGATGACGGTGTTCCTGAGCACGCACCAGACCTCGGTCGCCCAGGAACTGGCCGATCGCGTCGGGATCATCCACCGCGGGAAACTGGTGGCGGTGGGGACGGCGGCGGAACTGCACGCGCGGGCGGGAACGGACGGGGCGCTCGAACGGGCGTTCCTGGCCATCACCGAGGGCGAACAGGAGACCGTGCCGGAAACCGTCGGATGAACGCGACGGAATCGCCGCTGGGATTGCTGGTGCGCGTCAACGCGCTGTCGGCATGGCGCCGGGTGCTGGGGTTGCGCCAGCAGTCGAGGCTGCTGGTGGCGGTGATCGGGGGATTTCTGGTGGGCTACCTGGCGTTCGCGTTCCTGTTGTTCCGGCTGGGACTCGCGTTCATCGGGCGTTTCCCGGGACTGGGTTCGCTGCTGGTGGAGCGGTTGTTGTTCCTGCTGTTCGCGTTCCTGTTCGGCCTGCTGCTGCTCTCGAACCTGGTGATCTGCTACACCAACTTTTTCCGGAACCGGGAGACGGCATTCCTGATCACCGCGCCGGTGCCGATCTCGGCGGTGTTCCAGTGGAAGTGCATCGAGAGCACGCTGCTGGCCTCGTGGGCGTTCCTGTTCCTGATCGCGCCGTTGCTGGCGGCCTACGGGCAACTGAACCGCGTGCCGTGGCATTTCTACCCCGCGACGCTGGGATTGGTGTTGTTGTTCGTGGTCCTTCCGGGCATCGGTGGCGCCGCGCTGGCCATCTTCGTGGCGCGGTGGCTGGACCGCCGCGCGTTCCAGATCGCCGCGGTCACGGGGGTCGCGGTGGTGCTGGCCTTGCTGGCGTTCCATCTCCGGCCCGAGCCCGCCTCGGACGAGGTGCTCGAGGCGCGGGTGCAGTCGGTCATCGATCGCCTGCTGGTGAACACCGGTTTCGCGCAGTCGCCGCTGTTGCCGAGCTATTGGCTGAGCGCGTGCGTGCTGAACCTCGCGGAAGGCGCGGTGAAGGCGGCCGGCTTCTACGCGCTGGTGTTGCTGAGCCACGTGTTGTTCCTCGGGCGGTTGGCGTTGATCGGGTTGGGCGGGCCCTTCTACGGCGCCGCCAACACGGTGCAAAGCCGCGCCTCGGCATTCTCGCGCTGGGGTTGGTGGCAGCGGCTCGAGGCCCGGAACCTCTCCACCGCCGCGGAAATCCGCCGCCTGTGGCTGGCCCCTGCCGGCCCCGGCGAATCCTGCGGGGCCGCGGCGCATTTCGGTCCGGTCGACCGTCTGGACCGGGTGCTGCGGTGGGCGGGATTGGCCACGGACGTCCGCGCCTTGGTGGCCAAGGATCTCCGGGTGTTCTGGCGGGACACGACGCAGTGGGGGCAGACGGTGCTGCTCTTCGGCCTGCTGGCGGTCTACATCCTCAACCTGCGGCATTTCACGCGGCAACTGGACTCGGCGTTCTGGATCGGTCTGGTTTCGTATCTGAACCTCGCCGCCTGCGCGTTGAACGTGGCCACCATCACCACCCGGTTCGTGTTCCCGCAGTTCTCGCTGGAAGGACGCCGCGTGTGGCTGGTGGGACTGGCCCCGCTGGGATTGGTGCGGGTGGTGCTGCTGAAGTTTTGGTTGGCGGGGGCGACGTCGCTTTGCCTGACGCTGGGGTTGACGTTGATGTCGGGCCATCTGCTCGGTCTCGAATGGCAGCGGCAACTCTATTTCGGCGTCGCGGTGACGGTGATGACCTTCACCCTGAACGCGATCGCGGTGGGTCTGGGTGCCATCCATCCGAATTTCCGGGAAACCAACCCGAGCAAGATCGTGAGCGGGTTCGGCGGCACGTTCTGCCTGGTGCTGAGTTTTTTCTATATCCTGGCGTCGGTGATCGCGCTCGCCATGGGGTCGCCGTGGGGTTGGCGCGGCGAGGAAACGGGCCCGGTGAAACCCATGGTCGGCTGGGCCGTGTTCGTGTTGCTGAGCGTGCTGTCGGGTTGGGTGCCGCTCCGCATCGGCTTGCGCCGCGTGGCGACGACCGAGTTGTAGGCCGGGCGCCGCGGTTCGCGGGGTGCATCCGATGGTCGGTTGGCGAATGCGCGGAAAGTTTCGTTTGCAACGGGGTCCGTGGACTGGCATTTGAACGGGGCGTTGCACGCACCGACCGTTGCCGGCGTGGCGAAATGGCAGACGCGCTAGACTCAAAATCTTGTTCCCGCAAGGGAGTGGGGGTTCAAGTCCCTCCGCCGGCACCAACCACGGTCCCATCTTCTTGCTGGCACTTTTTCTTCCGTGCGTGGCAATTTGCCGCTCCGCCACTGGCGGTTATTTTCGGCACGTCATGAAGACCCACTCTATTCGCACGAGATCCCGCGGTTTTACTTTGATCGAGTTGCTGGTGGTGATCGCCATCATCGCGATCCTCGCCGGCATGCTGCTGCCGGCCCTCGGCAAGGCGAAGACCAAGGCCGACGGCGTGTTGTGCATGAGCAATGGCCGGCAACTGATGCTGGCGTGGCGCCTCTATTCCGACGATTACTCCGGCAATCTGGTGGCGTCGCTCTCCATGAACGGTCGGCCCGTATGGGTGGAGGGAGGCCTGGATTTCGGGAGTCCGGCGAACACCAATGTCGCCTACATCACCAATGGTCCGCTCTTCAAGTACGGTGGACGCTCGACCGCGATCTACAAGTGCCCGGCGGACAAGGCGGCGGTCGCCAAGTTGCCGAAGGTGAAGTACACGCCGCGCATCCGCAGCATTTCGATGAGCCAGGCGTTCGACTTCGGCGGTTGGTTGCCCGTGCCGCCGTACCGGACGTTTGCCAAGGACAGCGACATCGCGAACCCGTCCAAGACCTGGGTGTTCGTCGACGAGCATCCCGACAGCATCAACGACGCCGCGTGCGCCGTGGCGATGGCCGAGCAGGGCGCCAAGTCCGCGCAGATCATCGATTTCCCGGCCAGCTACCACAACGGCGCGTGCGGGCTTTCCTTTGCCGACGGGCATTCGGAGATCCACAAGTGGATCGGTTCCAAGATCAAGGCGAAGCCCACCTACAATGGCAGCCTGAGCCTCAACGTCCCGGCGGGAGACTCCGTGGTCGACATCATCTGGTGGTCCGAGAACACCACGGTCCGCCGCTGACGGCGCGGTCGGGTCACCACCAGAGGTGGGACGGGTTCGGGGCCAGGCTCCAGTAGGGATCGGTATCCTTGAGGGTCGGGAATTTGTAGGCCTCCGCGTGGCCGTCTCCGAACGCCAAGACCGAGAGGCTCCTGCCCTTGTAGTTGTGCCACTGGCTTTTCTTGTCGTCCCAGCCCCGGTTGGGATGCCAAGGCCAGTCTCCCTGCACGATCTTGTTGGCGGCGCTCTGGGCGATCTCGGATGACTTCATCGGGGTGCCATTGTAGGTGCCCTGGTTGTTCCGGTCGCCGGTCACGTGCTTGGTGCGCGCGAAATCACCCGCCCATTCCATCAGGTAACTCGTCCCGTACTGGCGGAAGCAGTTCGTCGCCTTGTAGTCGCCGATGACTTTCTCGCGGAAAATGTCCCCCTTGTCCGCGGGGCACGCGAAGATGAGCGGGCTGCCTTGGTAGGGATAGAGCGGACGGTTCGTCATGGCGGTGAACACGTCGTAGCGCCCATTGGTGCCGCCGGCCGAGGCCCAGTCGTTGCAGAGGGGCATGAAGTCGCGGAAATCGTCCGCGTACATCTGGAACGCCAGGATGACCTGCTTGTTGTTGGAGATGCACTTGGTCTGGAGTGCCTTGGCCTTCGCGCGTGCCAAGGCCGGCAGCAACATGCCGGCGAGGATCGCGATGATGGCGATCACCACCAGCAACTCGATCAGCGTGAAGGCCGCGCGGGTCGCGGCGATGGCGCGGGGGCAAGAACCTTTCATGCGTGTGGGAATATCCTCGATGGCCCGGCCATTTCTGGAAAGCCGGGAATTCCGACCTGCCGCGGTCGTCGTGGGACGGCGGGGCCACGGTGGCCAAGGGCGCCCTCGCCGGGGGCTAGTCGGGATCGAGTTCCCGCAGGTAATCCCAGAGTTCCCGCAGGTCCGGGTCGGTCAGGGCAAAGGCGATGATGGTTTCCCGGCGTCCCAGGGCGAAACTCCGGTCGAGCCAGGCGCGCGCTTGGTCGAGGCGACCCATCCGCACGCAGTAGCAGGCGAGGTTGTAGGGCAGGGCGGAGACCTTGGGGAACCGGTCGAGCACCGCGGTGACGGCCTCGCAGGCCGCTTCGGTTTGCGACAGCCAGAACAGCGCGTTGCCGAGGTTGAGGTGCCCGCGGTGATCGGCATCGTCGCCTTGGACCTGCCGCCGCGCGATCTCCAGTGCCTCGGGATAACGGCGCTGGCCGACCAACGCCTGGAACCGGGCCTCGAGGACGTCGGGGTGGCCCGACAACTCCGGGCGCAGGTTCCCCAACTCGATCTCGGCCTCGCGATGGTCGCCGAGTTCCAGCCAACCGCGGGCCGAGCGCAGATGGAAATTGTCGGGATGAGGCAATGCCTCGGACATGGGCCAACACTGCGCGGAATGGCGACGCGCGCAATTCCCGATCGCGATCGGATCGTCGACCCGATGCGTTTGGCCCCGGTTGTCCCGAAACCGCGGGCGCCACCGCGGTGGGCTGGATTGCAGGAAGGGAATCATCGTCTTGGCCGCCGCCAACAAGGACGGCAGGATGGCCGGGACCGGTGCCGGATTGGTGCCGGGGGGCGATTGGGTCCCGCCCGGGCCCGCCGCCGGTTCAAAACGCTTGCGTGGCAACGACCGGTCGCCAGCCTCGCCCGACCATGGACAAGGATCAGGTCGCCGCTGCATTGGAAGAGATCGGGACCTTGCTCGAATTGAAGGGGGAGAATCCGTTCAAGACGCGGGCCTACCACAATGCCGCCCGCACGCTGGAAGGACTCTCCGAGCCGCTGGGCACGTTGGTCCGGGAAGAGCGTCTGGGGGAACTGAAGGGCATCGGCGAGGCGCTCCGGGAAAAGATCACCATCCTCGTCGGCACCGGGCGGTTGCCCTACCTCGAGGAACTCCGCGCGTCGGTCCCGCCGGGCCTGCTGGATTTGCTCCAACTCCAGGGACTCGGCCCCAAGAAGGCGAAGAGACTCCACGAGGAACTCGGCGTCGATTCCATCGACGCGCTCGAGGGGGCGTGCAAGGCGGGCCGCGTGGCGGCGCTCGACGGGTTCGGCGACAAATCGCAGTCGCGTCTCCTCGAGGCCATCGCGTTCCGCCGGCAGTTCGCCTCGCGGCATCGGTTGCTTTCCGCCCTGGTGGCCGCCGAGCCCATCCTCGAGGCGCTGCGCCAACATCCCGACGTGGTCCGGTGCAGCACGGCCGGCAGTCTCCGTCGCTGGAAGGAGGTGATCGGCGACATAGATTTCGTGGTCTCCAGCCGGCAGCCGTCGTCGGTGCTGGATTTCTTCGTGGGTTTGCCGGGCGTGCGCTCGGTGCTGGGTCGCGGCGAGACCAAGGCCAGCGTGATCCTCGACGGGGAGGGCATCCAGGCGGACCTGCGGGTGGTGGACGATTCGGAGTTCGCTTCCGCCCTGGCCTATTTCACGGGCAGCAAGGAACACAACATCGCGATGCGGCAACGGGCGATCGCCCGCGGGCTGCGGTTGAACGAGTACGGGTTGTTCCGGGCCACGGAGGAGACGCGGGACCCGGCGCTGCGGGTGGACTGCGCCACGGAGGAGGAATTGTACGCGACGCTGGGGATGGACTTCGTGCCGCCCGAGTTGCGCGAGGACCACGGGGAATTCGCGGCGGCCGAGAAACACGCGTTGCCGCGGTTGCTCGAGTGGACCGACCTGCGGGGTTCGCTGCACAACCATTCGACGTGGAGCGACGGCCGCAACCCGATCGCGGACATCGCCGCGCACGCGATGGAACTGGGCCTCGATTACTGGGCGATCACCGACCACTCGCGCGCGTCCTTCCAGGCCAACGGACTCGACGAGGGGCGGCTGCGGTCGCAACTGGCGGAGATCGCGGACCTGAACAAGCGCATCGAGGACGAAGGCAGCGATTTCCGCCTGTTGACCGGGATCGAGGTGGACATCCTCAAGGACGGCCTGGATTTCGACGACGAGGTGCTGGCACGACTGGACGTGGTGGTGGCGAGCCTCCACGTGCCGTCGGGCGACGAGGCGGAGAACACGCGCCGGTTGGTCGCGGCGGCGGAGAACCCGCGCGTGCACATGCTGGGGCACCCGACGGGGCGGTTGTTGCTGGAGCGCGACGCCTACAAGGTCAACCAGCACGCGGTGATCGATGCGTGCGCCGCGACGGGCACGTGGATCGAGCTGAACGCGAACCCGTACCGGTTCGATCTCGATTGGCGGCAATGGCAATACGCGCGTTCGCGGGGCGTGAAATGCGCGGTGAACTGCGACGCGCATCGTCTCGAGCATTTCGATTTCCTGCGGCTGGGCGCGGGGGTGGCGCGCAAGGGTTGGCTGACCAAGGCCGACGTCGTGAACACGCTGCCCTTGGCCAAGCTGCGCGCGGCCCTCGCGGCCAAGGGCCGGCGCCGTTGAGCCGGGGCGGGCTCAGCCGGCGTCGGGCGCGGCACGCGGGACCCGCGTCGTTTCGGGCCGGCGCCAGCTCCAATCCCAACGGCGCCGGGTCTTGGCGGTGACCCGGACCTCGTGCCCGGGGGGGAGTCCCTCGACCCAGAAGATCCGCCCCGACGCGTCGGCGGCGACCAGCCGGCGGCGCCGTTCGGCGGCCGGCACGCGGCGGTTCACGAAGAGATCCTGGAGCTTGGCGGCCGCGGGAAAGCCGAGCGGGCGGAAGCGGTCGCCCGGTCGCCAATGGCGCAGCGTCACGACGTCGCCGACCCGGTCGCCGTCGAGGCATTCGCGCCGCGGTTCGGGTCCCGGCAGGACCGCGGCGCCGGGTCCCTCGACGGGCGACCACCGAAGTTCCACGCCGCCCCACCGCAGTCGACGCGGGCGTTGGTCGAGCCGGAGGACGCGTTCCCCGTGCCGGAAATCGGTTTCGGTCGGGGCCGCGGAAACCCTGCCTTGCGATTGCGTCCACGAGCGCTCCTTGCTGGCGGAGGCGCGCCGCGCCGGTTGGCGGCGCAGGCGTTCCACGAGTTCGAAGGTCGGGTCCTGTCCCAGTTGCCAGAGTTGCCCGCGGATCACCTCGCGCTGGACCGCCGGGTGAAGCGACGCGAAGGGTTGGGCGGAGCGATCCCAGACGGCCGCCGTTCCGGCGACGAAGTCGGCGTCGGCCGCGGTCAATTCGGCGACGCGCAGGAGCACGTCGTCGATGCCGACGCCGGCGAATTCCCGCAGGAAGGGCAGCAAGCGGTGCCGCACGTCGTTCCGGGCGAACACGGGGTCCTCGTTCGAGGCGTCCTCGCGGAAGCCGATCTTTCGCGATGCCAACCATGCCCGCAAACCGGCCCGTCGGACGTCGAGCAGCGGCCGGCACAGGCGCACGCCGGGATCGGCGGGCGAGGGCGACGTCCAGCGCATGCCGCCGAGGCCGGAGCCGCCGGAGCCGCGGAGGAGCCGGAGCAGGAAGAGTTCGGTTTGGTCGTCGGCATGGTGGGCGAGCGCGACCGCGTCGGCGGCGGCGGCACGCGCGGCACGGGCCAGGAACGCGTGGCGAAGGCGGCGCGCGGCCATCTCCGTGGACTCGAGTCCGGCTGTTTTTGGGCCGCGGTGTTCGGCGTTGCCCCCGACGAACGGGATGGAAAGGCGGCGGGCCCGGTCGGCGACGAACGCGGCATCGGCGTCGCTGTCGGCACCGCGGAGCCGGTGGTTGAAATGGGCGACGCGCAGTTGCCAAGGCGCGCGGGGGGCGGCGAGGGCAAGGGCATGGAGCAGGGCCATGGAATCGGCGCCGCCGGAAACCGCGACGAGCAACGATGCTCCCCGCGGCAAGAGACAGGTCTCCCGGAGATTGCGATCGACGTGGGCGGGCAGGGCGCGCACGGACGGGTGTTACCACGGAGGAGCGACGGGCGGAAGGATCGGGACCGGCAAAGGGCTTGCACCCGCGACGCCGTTCTGTTTTTTCGCGGAGACTTCCATGCACGCCCGAGTCCCCCGAATCTGTCTGGCCGCCGTTTTGGCGTTCCTCGTCCTGCCCGCGTCCGCGGCGCCGAAGAAAGTCGCGCTGATCGCGGGCCCGATCACCGGGCACGGCAAGGAGGCGCACGAGTACGAAAAGAGCGTGGTTCTCCTCAGGCAACTGCTCGAGGGCTCGCCCTCGCTCCGCGGCCAGATCCGCGCCGAGGTGCACCCGAACGGTTGGCCGGCGGATCCCCGGACGCTCGACGACGCGGACACGATCTTCATCGCCAGCGACGGCGGCGACCACCGCGAGACCGACCATCCGCTCTACGTCGGCGACCGGTACGCGCAGTTGAAGCGGCAGATGCAACGCGGCTGCGGCATCGTGTTCTACCATTGGAGCGTGTTCCACCCGGTGCGGGCCGATGCGGACATCACGGAATGGGCGGGCGGCTATTTCGATTACGAGACCGGGCCGGGGCCGCAGCATTGGCGGTCGGCGATCCAGACGTGGACCGCCGACGCGGTTCCCGTGGCCGGGCACCCGGTGACCCGCGGGGTCGCGCCGTGGTCGGCGCCGGAGGAGTTCTATTACCGGATCCGGTTTCGCGACAACGACCCGCGGCTGAAGCCGGTGCTGCTCACCCGTCCACCCAAGGAAGGCGGCGACCAGGTGGTGGCATGGTCGGTGGAACGGGCCGACGGTGGCCGCGGATTCGGCACGACGGGCGGGCACTTCTATGCCCAATGGTGGAACCCGTCGTGGCGCCGCATGATGCTGAACGCGATCGCCTGGACGGCGCACGTCGAGGTGCCGCCGGGCGGGGTTGAGAGCGAGGAATTCGGGCGGTTCAAGGCCCTGGTGGTCACGGGCGCGAACCATCCGGCGCACGACTGGAACGCGGTGAGCGGGGCGTTGGTGCAGGTGTTGGAACACGATCCCCGGGCGTTGGTCCACGTGCTCGAGGATCCGGATCGCCTGGGCGAGGCGAAGCCGGCGCCGGGCGGCTTCACGGGTCGGCTCGCGGACTACGATCTGGTGGTCTGGAACTACGTGAACTGGGAACGCCCGGGACTCGCCGCGGCGGCGCGGCAGGCGTTGATGGGCCATCTGGCGCGGGGCGGCGGGTTGGCCCTGGTCCATTTCGGTGCCAGCGCATTCCACCCCTCGTTGCCGGGAACCAAGGATGCGGACGTGTGGCCGGAGTTCACCGCGAAGATCGCGCGTCGGGTCTGGGAACACCGGCCGCCGCTGCCCAGCGGGCACGATCCTTTCGGGCCGTTCCACGTGGACGTCACCGGCGCGAAACACCCGGTGACCGCCGGACTCGCGGGATTCGACACCCGGGACGAGCTGTATTTCCACCAGGCGGGCACCGAGCCGATCGAACCGCTGGCCACCGCGTGGTCGAAGATCACCCGCGCCCACGAGCCCATGGCCTGGGCGTACGCCTACGGGAAGGCGCGGGTGTTCCAGACCGTGCTCGGGCACGGGCCGGCCTCGATCCATGCGGCGGGCGCTTTGATCCGCCGGGGTTGCACGTGGGCGGCCGGGCGGGAACCGCTGGCGGTGGATCCCCCGACGACCGCCCCGGAGTCGTACGTGTGGCGCGACGGCGCCACCTGGCGTCCGTCGGCTAGGCCCGCGGCCGCGCGGGGCACCGCGGCGGCGGCGGCGCCCGACCCACTGCCGGCAGTCGCGGATGTCTGGGTGGAGGGCAAGGAGGGCCGCGGGTTGGACGCGCGGGTGCGGGGCGTCCTTCGGGACGGCGTGCCGGGATTGCGCCGGGCGCCCCTCACGGTGCAGGCGTGGGTCCGGTTGGGAACGAAGGACAATTTCAACATCATCGCCGCCAGCGAGGCCAAGGCGTCACCCACCCACTGGGAACTCTACACCTATGCCGGTTCGGGAACGCTGAGCTTTTATTCCCCGGGTCTGTCGCCCGCGGAAGTCCGCTCGTCCCGCGACGTCTGCGACGGCCGTTGGCACCACGTGGCGGCGCAGTACGGGCCGGACCGGGTCCGCTTGTGGGTCGACGGCGAGCAGGCCGCGGACGTGGCCACCACGCGCGCGACCGAGCCCGACGGGAGTGCCGCGCCGTTCGCGGTCGGCCGGTTGGTCGAGGGTGGGCTGGGCTGCTCGGGATGGATCGATTCGGTGGTGGTCGAGGAAGGGATCCGCGCGCCGCGGCGCGACGGAATCCCGGAGTCGGCGTTGGTCGCGTTGCGTTTCGAGTCGAGGGACGAATTCACCGACGGCTCGCGGTTGGGCCCCGTGGGAGGGACGCGGCCATCGGCAGGGCGGGTGGAAACCCCGCGCGCCGCGGGCGTGCCCGCGGTGTCGGGGGTCGACCCGGGGAAACAGGGCGAGAAGGACTGGACGGACAACCGGTGGCAACAGACCGAGGTGGGTCCGTTTCTGGCCTCCGTGCTCGCCCTTCCGGACGGCGCGGTGGGCAAGGGCCTTTCGGTGCGGTTGGGGGGGCGCGACGGGCGCGTCGCGGTGGCCTACGACACCGCGTCGTTGGCTTGGCGGGCCGGGTGGACCGGCGGTCTGCTGCGGTTTGATCCGGGTCGTTTCGGCCTGATCGGCACGCCCCGGCCGGCCGGCGATCCGGTGGTGCTGGTGCCCGCGGGCGACGGTTGGCCCGGGCAACCGCGCCGATACGTCGGCCTTCGCCGGAACGGATGGCGCACGACGCTGGAATACGACGTGGCGGGAACGCGGGTGCTGGAAGAACCGGGGGCGGCGGAAGTCGCCGGCCGCACCGTTTTCACGCGATCCCTCCTGTTCGGTCCGAGCCAACAGGCGATCCGATTCGTCGCGGCGGGCCACAAGCCAGGCCGGACGAATTCCCATGCGGAAATCCGGTCGGTCGCGGGTGCCACCACGGCATTGTTGGCGGACGACGGCCGGACGGTGGTGGTGGCCCTCGTCGGGGCCGCGTTGTCCGCGGAGCGCGGTCCGGACGGAAGGTTGGTCGCGACGTTGCCGGCGGGCCCCGGTGAACGGCGGTTGGAAGTCCGGGTCTGGAGCGGGCCGGCAACGGATGCCCCGAATCCCGGGGAATTGGTCGGGCTGGGTGGGGGCGTCCCGCGGGTGCCGACGGCCGACGCGGGACCCGCTTGTTTCCCGGAAGAATTGCGGACGGCGGGGAAGGTGGGTGCGGACGGGGATTTTCTCGCGGTGGACACGCTGGCGATGCCCTACGAAAACCCGTGGCATGCGTTGCTGTTCGCGGCGGGCGTGGACTTCACCGCCGACGGGACCGGCTACGTGTGCACCATCCACGGCGACGTGTGGCGGATCACCGGCGTGGACGCGGGGTTGAAGGACCTCCGGTGGCGGCGGTTCGCGACGGGATTGTCGCAGCCGCTGGGATTGAAGGTTCGCGACGGGCAGGTGTTCGTGCTGGGCCGCGACCGCATCACGCGGTTGGTGGATTCGAACGGCGACGGCGAGGCGGACTTCCAGGAAAGTTTCTTCGACGGCATCGAGACGTCGACGGGAGGGCACGACTACGTGACCGACCTCGAGAAGGACGACGCGGGGAATTTCTACTACGTGGATCCCAAGGGGGTGCACCGCGTGCGGCCGGACGGGAAGTCCATGGAGACGTTGGCCACCGGATTCCGGAATCCGAACGGCATGGGGGTGCGCCCGGACGGGAAGGTGATCACGGTGTCGCCGCAGCAGGGGACGTGGACGCCCTCGTCGCAGATCGCGGAGATCCGGACGCGTGGTTACTACGGGTTTGGCGGGCCGAAGGCGACGCCGGAACGGCCCTTGGGATACGACGAACCGTTGTGTTGGATCCCGCACGGCGTGGACAATTCGAGCGGCGGGCAGGCATGGATCCCGGAGGGGCGCTGGGGGGTGTTGGGCGGGCAGATGATGCACCTGCTTTGGGGACGTTGCGGGATGATGCTGGCATTGCGCGACGAGGTGGCGGGCGGGGCGCAGGGCGCGGTGGTTCCCTTGCCGGCGAAATTCCTGTCGGGTCCGAACCGTGCGACGTTCCGCGAGGCGGACGGCGCGTTGTACGTGGCGGGCAGCACCGGTTGGCAGACGAGCGCGGCGCGCGACGGCGCGGTGCAACGGGTGCGGTTCACGGGACGCCCGGTGCCGGTGCCGGTGGGTTGGCATGCGCGACCGGACGGCATCGAGTTGAAATTCGGGGTGCCCCTGGACAGGAAGACGGCGGAAGATCCGGGCAGTTGGGCGGTGAAGCGTTGGAATTACCGCTATGCGGCGGATTACGGATCGAAGGATTGGTCGGTGGCCGAACCGTCGAGGGAGGGCCGCGACGAGGTGGCGGTGACGTCGGCGAGACTGTCGGCGGACGGCCGCACGGTGCTGCTGGGGATGGCGGACGCGAAGCCGGCCATGCAATACGAGGCGAAGTACAACGTGGACGCGGCCGGCGGAAAGACGTTGCGCGGGCAGTTCTGGTTCACGATCCGCGGTGGCGGCCCGGCGCGGTGACCCCCGCCGCGGCGTCCCTTCACGGGGCCGGTTTCGCGGGGGGGACGGGCTTTCGGAACACGAGGAGATGCTGGCGGGGGAGTCCGCGCACGTTGCCGACCCATTCGAGGGCGTGGAGCCCCATCTCGCGGCGCACCTGCGCCTCGGTCATCTTGTGGAGCGGCTTGATGGGGATCCAGCGCTCCTCGCCGCGATACTCGACGAGCGCGAGCCGGCCGCCGGGTTTCAAGGCGCGCACGAAACCCTGCACCATCTCGTGCGGGTGGTCGCACTCGTGGTACACGTCGACGAGCAGGATCAGGTCGAGCGCGTTCGTGGGCAGCTTGGGATCGGTCGGCGTGCCCAGGACCGGGATCACGTTGGTGATGCCGTGCGCGAGGACGTTGGTGCGCAGGATGGCCAGCATTTCCGGCTGGATGTCGGTGGCGTAGACCCGCCCTTTGGGGCCGACGATCCGGCCCATGCGCCAGGAAAAATAGCCGCTGCCGGCGCCGACGTCGGCAACCACGTCGCCCGGACGGAGGGCAAGCAGGTCGAGGGCGACCACCGGACTTTCCTCGTCCTCGCGTTCGGGCCGTTCCAGCCACGAGGCACCGCCATGGCTCATGTAGTGGGCGATTTCCCGGCCCAAAAACCATTTGCCGATGCCGTCGGGCGTGCCGGGCGCCTCGACGTAGAGCGGGTTGGGCGCGACGGCGGACGCGGCGGGATCCGCCGGCACCTGGGCGCGGGCGTGGCTCAACGCGAGCGCCAGGAAAAAGAGGAGTGCGGGGATGCGGCGCATGGTCCGGAGTGGCAGTGGAACTTGGCCCCGGGTGGGGTCAGGGCCGCTTGAAGTCGGGAAACAACTCGCGGATCCGATTGCGGACCTGCGCGATGTGCTCGGGTTTGTAGCGACGGCGCACGTAGCCGCGTTCGAGGGCGTCGAGCAATTCGAGCCAGTCGGCCAGCGGCGGTTCCTCCATGGGAATCCATTCGATCTCGGATCCGCGGCGTTTGGGACGTTCGAAGAAGCGCCACTCGGTGCCGACGTGTTGCGCGTAGACATGGCGCTTGATGCCGTCTTCACCCTCCGTGGTCCAACCGATGTCTGCTTTCGCGCCCATGGCCGGGGAGGATGGCGTGCGAATGCCCCGTGGGGAAGAGGGGAAGTTGGGCGGTCGACGCGACGCGGCTGGCGCCGGGGCGCCGGCGGGGGCAAGGTCCGGGAATGGTTCACGTTGGAATCGGGTATGACGTCCACCCCTTGGTGGAAGGCCGGCGGTTGGTGCTCGGCGGGGTCGAGATCCCGCATGCGAAGGGGTTGGAAGGCCACAGCGACGCGGACGCGCTGATGCACGCGTTGACGGACGCCGTGCTGGGCGCCATCGGGGAGGTGGACATCGGGCATCTGTTCCCGAACACGGACGCGGCGTGGAAAAACGCGCCGAGCCGGATCTTTCTGGAAGAGGCGGCGCGTCGGGTCCGGGAGCGCGGGGGACGAATCGTGAACGTGGACGCCTCGCTGGCGGCGGAGCAGCCCAAGATTTACCCGCACCTGGCGGCGATGAAGGCCAACATCGCGGCGGCGCTGGGGATTCCCCCGGGGAAAGTCGGGGTGAAGGCGACGACGAACGAGCGGATGGGTTTCGTGGGCCGCGAGGAGGGCATCGCGGCGATGGCGGTGGCGTCGGTGGACCTTCCGGAATGAGGTCGGGGTGTGCCTCCGGCGGGGTTGTTGGCGTCAACGCGCACCGGGGGGCGAGGTCGATCACGACGGTGCCGAGCCGCGGGGATCGGGGCGGTGGGACGGAGAAAGCCGTTGCAGCGGCGGGGGCGCTTGGTTACTCACGCGCCTCTACGTTATGAAGCATTCACAATTCGTGGTGTTGGCCGCCTTGGCGGCGGCCGTTTCGCTCCGGGCGGAAGACAACAAAGGTTGGCAGACATCGGCCACGGTCAACGTGGCCGTCAACAAGGGCAATTCGGACACGCTGCTGGCCGGCGGCAACCTTCTTGGGCTCAAGAAATGGGACAAGAACGAGTTGAGTGCCGGATTGGACGCGGTCTACGGCAGCAACAAGGACCAGACCACGGGCGTTCGCACGACGACCGCGCAAAACTATGGGGCGTCGCTCCAGTACAACCGCCTGATCGACGACCGGTTCTACTTTCTGGGCCGTGTCGATGCCCGACAGGACAGGGTGGCGGACATCAAGTACCGCGTGTCGTTGAATCCGGGTGTTGGCTACTACGTGATCAAGAACGACAAGAGCACGCTGAGCTTCGAGGCGGGTCCCGGCCTCGTGCTGGAGCAATTCGAGCGTTCGCCGGCCCGCCGGTATTTCACGGTGCGTTTGGGCGAGAAGTTCACCCACAAGTTCAACGACAAGGTCCGTTTGGTGCAGGAAGCGGACTACAGCCCGCAGGTGGATCGGTTCGCGAACTACGTGATCACCGCGCAGGCGACCCTGGAGGCGGACTTGACGGAGAAGCTTTCGGCGACCCTGACGCTCGGGGACAACTACCGGAGCAAGCCGGCGTTGGGTCGGAAGGAAAACGACATCCGCCTGCTGGCGGGCATCAAGTACAAGTTCTGACGCACGAGCGGGAATCAACCGCCGCGATCCCGATGTCGGGGATCGCGGCGTTTTCATTGGTGATGGGTGGATCGAGGCGGGCGACGCCGACATTTCCCCAAAAAGACGTTGACCTTGGGTTGATTGCGTGGCAGAAAGCTCAAAGAACTGAGTTAGCGAAACCGAACTTCCGACTATGAAATCCATGACTAAAGGCCTTCTGGCGGTCGCCCTCCTCGCAGGGGCGCAGACTGTCTCGTACGCCACCATCTTTAACACCAACCCCGACGACAACGGTAACTCGATCTTCGGGAACCAGCTCGACAAGGTTGGCACGATGTTCACCGTGACCTCGGGCATCTATGTTTCTGACGTTGGCCTGTTTGACGAGTTGGGCGACGGCAGCCTGATAGGTTCGACCACGTTGACGCTGATCAAGTCCACGAGCGGTACGTCCAACCCGTTTGGTGCCTTCACCACGGTCGGTTCGTGGTCCGTTAGCTCCGGCGCTTCGAGCGGCGGTTATATCTACACCACCACGGGTGGCGCTAATCTCGGTGCTGGCCTGTACGTTCTGTATGCCAATGCTGCTGGCAACTTGAACGTTTTGGGTGACAACCAGAATGGTGACTCCGTTCCGACCCACAGCAACATTGGGTTGAACTTCGAGAGCGATGTCGCTGCCTTCGGAACGGTTGGCATTGGTACCCGCTTCAAGGCCGTGAACTTCCAGTACGTGGTTCCCGAGCCCGAAACCTACGCGATGGTTGCCGGTGTCGGCTTGGTCGCCTTCGGTCTCTGGCGCCGCCGTCAGTAATTTCAGGTTGGTTCTAAGAAGGGCGCGATCCTCTGGGTCGCGCCCTTTTTCTTTGGCGGGTCGATGGGTGGAAGGGTGAACATGGCCCGGCCCGCCCGCCTAGTCCGCGGATGCAAACGCCCTTAGGGTTAATCCTTTGGATCGAAGTTCAAAAGCCATGCCCGTGGATCCCAAGATTGCGCTGATATCCAGCGGGCTTGGACGAGTGCGCCGGGGTATCGAGACATGGATCGGTGAGTTGGCCAGGAACCTCGCCCCGCGTGTCGACGTGGAGCTTTGGGGGGCGTCCCGCCTCGAAGGCTGGCCATGTCCGACGCTGCCGATCCCGACCATCAGCCGGCTCTCGTGGATCGTTCGGCCCGCCAGTTGGGGTGCGCGATACCACATCGAACAGATGTCCGCCGTGCTGCCAAGCATCCTCCGATTGAGACGGCGGCGGATCGATCTCGCGTTCTGCGGGGATCCGAGTTTGGCGTGGAATCTCAAGCGATTCCGCCGGTTCCACGGAGCCAAGGTGGTCTTCAGCGACGGGATGCGCCTCAGCCCGCGTTGGCTGCAGGATTACGATGGCATCCACCTCTTGGCACCCCGTTATCTGGAGGAAGCCGCCATGGTGGTCCGTCCCGAACGCCTGTCCCGGTTCTTCGTGGTACCCTACTTCGTCGAGCTCGACCGATTCCGGCCACCCGTGCCGGGTGAGAAGCAATCGATCCGCGCGGAATTCGGGATCCCGAACGATGCGATGGTCGCCTTGACCGTGGGGCCGGTCGGTCGGGTATCGGGAAAGCGGTTGGATCACGTGATTCGGGAAGTGGCGGCGGCTGGCCCGGGTTGGCGTTTGGTTTCGGCCGGCGGAGACGAGGACGGGGCGGGCGCGGTGCGGGAGGAAGCGCGACGCACGCTGGGGGATCGCGTGCAATTTCTCGGTGCCATTCCCCGCGCGCGGCTGGAGTCCCTCTATCGCGCGGCGGACTGCTACATCCTGGGCGCGTTGGCGGAGCCGTTTTCGATCGCCATCCTCGAAGCCATCGCGTCCGGATTGCCGGTGGTCCATCACCCCGACCCGATCACTTGCTGGGTCAGCGGCGAGGGAGGGATGCCGGTCTCCATGGAAACCGGCGGGGCCGGGGCGGGTGCCTTGCAGCGGTTGGCATTGGAGCCAGGACTTGGGGCGCGGATGGGTTTGGCGGGTCGCGAATTGGCGTGCCGACGCAACGATCCTGGCCGGGTCACGGAGGCATTGGCCGAGAGATTCCGTGCCATTTGCGGCACGGGGAGCAGGGCATGAAAACCGTGGGGGGCATGGCACGTTCGGACGCGGCATGAATGTCGCCTTCATCAACGAGAACACTCTCGGGCACACCTCGTATCTGCCGCGGTTCGTGGCCGAACTGACGGAGAATCCAGGGCTGGGGATCGTTCCCCATCGGATCGATGCCATGCCGTTGCCGCCGGAGCATCGGTCTGCCGAGCGCGGGATCCGCGGCTTGAACCGCCTTGGACTCGACTTTCTGGCGGTCCGGTGGCGGCGCGCAACGAGTCGGCACGCGGCCGAGCAGTTGGTTGCGTTGCGACGTCGGGTGCGCATCGATGCCGTCGTGGTGAACACGCAGAGCGTGGGACTGCTGTTGCCCGACGTGGCGGCCGACGTGCCCTGCTGGGTCGCGCTGGACGCGACATTCGACGAATTGCGGCGGTCGCCATGGTTCGCACCGACGGCTGCCGCGCGTTGGTTTCATCCCCTGACGCTGCGTTGGCTCCTGAATCGCGAGCGTCGGTTGTTCCGGCACGCGACCGGCTTGTTGCCGTGGTCGGATCACGTGGTGTCGGCGCTGCGGCGGCATCATCCCGACTTGCCGGCGACGGTGCATCGTCTTCCGCCTTCCCTGCGGGACCCTGGCATGGAGGACGACGGCGTCCCAAGGACGGGAAGACCCCGGCTGTTGTTCGTCGGGGGTGATTTCCGAAGGAAAGGGGGGGCGGCGCTGGTCGAGGCGTGGCAGAACGGGCTGCGGGAACATTGCGACCTCGACGTGGTGACCCGCGACGCCGTGCCGGCGATTCCGGGAATGGCCGTGCATCGGGGCGTGGAGGCCGGCAGCGCGGTGTGGAAGGATCTTTGGCAACGCGCCTCGCTGTTTGTGTTTCCGTCGTCGTTGGAGACGTTCGGCATCGTGTTGCTGGAAGCGCAGGCCTTTGGAGCGCCGGTGGTGGCTTCCCCGGTGGGAGCGGCCCGCGAAATCCTCGACGACGGGCGGTCGGGTTGGATGCTGCCCGACGCCACGCCGGGAACGATCCAGCGGATGGTCATGGAAGCGTTGGCTTCGCCGTCGGAATGCCGTGCCCGTGCCGCGTCCGGCCGGGCGCGGTTCCTCGAACGCTACGAATTGGCGTCGAACACGGCGCGGTTGGCCGGTTGGATCCGGGGCACCGCGCCGCGTTGATCCCCATCACTCCCAACGGGGCCGGTCGGCGAGAAGGAGGTGCCCGTTGCTGGCAGAACCCGGGTAGCCGTACTTCAGGGGGAAGCCGGTGGGCAGGTTGCGGCGCACCAAGGCGTCCATGTAGAAACGCCCCCACACGAACTCGTCGGTCGCCAATGCCCGCCGGAGCGGTTGTTCGGTCGTCAGTGGGGACAGGTAGAGCATCGCCACGTCCCGTTCGGAATCATTGATGGCGTAGAAATCCTCGCCGCCCGGATCCTGCAGTTGGAGCGGGAGCCAGATGCAATCGCGGTCCCCGTACCATGCCACCGCCCAAGGAATGTCGCTCATGAGGAGTTCGCCGGGTTGGGTGTATCCGGTGATGTCGCGGATGATGTCGGGGCGGTAGGTCGGCTCGATCAGGGGATAGGTGCGGGGAGGCAGCAGGCAGGTGAGGAGTGGCAGGCTGAAGGCGATCCAGGCGCCGCCGACGAACAACGACCGGAAGAGATCGTGCCCGAATTCCGTTCCGTCGATGAGGCTGAAGAACAGCGCGGAACCGAGCAGGAAGATCGCCGGGGTGAGGAGCACGAGATGGTTCTCGGGATTCACGTCGGGGACCAGATGGGAACCCTGGGTGCGGCAAAAGGCCTGGACGACGGCGAAGAGGGCGAGGGAACCCACCGTGAACCACCGGAGCCGCCGCAATCCGGACCGGCGAAACGGCAACACCAATCCGGCGATGAACAGGCAGGTCATCCAACTCCCGGCGATTCGCGGGATCGAATTGCGGAGGATCTCGGCCAGATTGACCGAAAGTTTGACCCGGAGCTCGGTGACGTCGGGCATTTCCTTCGGGGCGTGGATGTAGCGTTCGGCGGTCGCTTCGGGGAACTTGGCGGTGCCCTCGACCAAGGCGATTCCCGCGGTTCCGAAGACATGCCCGCTGAGCTGGTAATTCCGCGCGAGCCAAGGCGTGGCGAGGAGGAGGAAGACGGCGAGGCAAGCGGCGCTGGTGCTCCACCGCCGCACGTGGGTGACCAGCAGCCAGACGACGGTGGGTATCGCCAGCCAGCCGAACGCGTATTCGGTCAGGAATCCGACGCCGAGAACCACGCCGAGGAGCGCGGCGAGTTTCAGGGGGGGCGCGAGGGGTGGCACCACGCCGGGGGCGAGTTCCGCCCCGATGTCGTCGAGCCGGGTCAACAACTCGATCAGGAGGACGACGAGAACGATGAGGAAGGGCGTTGGAAGGCCGTTGCTCGAGAAACGCCAGAACGCCTCGGTGCCGGCGTAGGCCGCGGCGGCGAGACCACCGACGCTGCCGTCGAAGAGCCGGGCGCCGAGCCGGAAAATCAGCCAGGTGCCGAGCGCGAACCAGCCGAGGTTCATGAAGGTGATGGCGATCTCGGCGGGGGGGCGGGAGCGTTCGACCCGCGCCGGCAACCCGTTCATCCAGCCTGCGGGCAGTACCTTGAAGAGACCCGCGATCATCGCGGGGAACAGCGGCGGATTCTGCAGGTCCGGATGGGCGCGCTTCAGGAGCCTGTCTTGCGAAAGACCCCGGTCCACGGCGCGTTGCTTCAGGTACTGGAGGCTGACGGGCCGGATGAAATGGGTGGTGAAACCGCGGCCGGCGGCGAGGTTGCGGCCGACCTGTGCCATCTCCATGGCTTCCGGGTTCGAGAAATTCCGGGCCTCGGTCAAGAGATACAGCGCGAGGACCCCGACCCCGAGCAGACCGACGAGGAAGCAGCGGATCAACCGGCGGACGACGCCGGATTCCAGCGAGTGGATGAGGTCCTGGAGACCCCGGGGCGGTTGTTTCATCAAAATCCTTCGAGGTGGAACTCGTGCAACTTGCGGTGGAGGGTGCGGCGGCTGATGGCGAGCTTGCGGGCTGCCTCGGTCCGGTTGCCGGCGCATTCCTGGAGCGCGTGCAGCAACAGTTGGCGCTCGGCTTCCTTGAGCGTCAACCGTCCGGTCTGGATCAGTTCCCGCGTTTCCTTGCCGACGGTCTCCGCGGCAGGCGTCCGGACCGCCACCGGGAGATCCTTCAGGCCGATGGCGTCGCCACGGCAAAGGACAACGGCATGTTCGACGGCGGTGCGGAGTTCGCGGACGTTGCCGGGCCAGCGGTATTTCAGCATGGCGTCGAGCGCCGCGGTCTCGAATGCCTTCAGCGGCTTCGAGTTTTCCTTCGCGAACTCGCGGAGGAACGCATGGGCGAGCACGGGGATGTCCGCGACGCGGTCGCGGAGGGGGGGAAGGTGGATGGGAACGACGGCGAGCCGGAAATAGAGGTCCTCCCGGAACGTGCCGGCTTTCACCAAGGCCTGCAGATCCTTGTTCGTGGCGGCGACCAGACGCACGTCCGACGTCTGGGTGCGGCTGGAGCCGAGGCGTTCGAAAGTGCGTTCGCCGAGGAACCGGAGCAGTTTGACCTGGGTGGTGGCATCGATCTCGCCGATCTCGTCGAGGAACAGCGTGCCGCCCTGGGCGGATTCCACGCGCCCGAGACGCCGTTCGTGCGCGCCCGTGAAAGCGCCCTTCTCGTGTCCGAACAACTCGCTTTCGAGCAAGGAGGCCGGCAATCCGGCGCAATGCACCGCCACCCACGGGCCGCGCGATCTCGGGCTGAGTTGGTGGATGGTCTTGGCCACGACTTCCTTGCCCGTGCCGCTTTCCCCGGTGATCAGCACGGTGCTGCGCGACGGCGCCACCTGCCGCACCACGTCGAGGATTTCCCGGATGGCCGGCGATTCGCCGACGATGCCGCCCGAACCGAACCGATCGTCCAGACGCTGGTGCAACTGCACGTTCTCCACCTCCAGCTTCTGGCGTTTCAACGCGCGCTGGATCCGGAGCTCGAGCTCGTCGATCTGCAGTTTCCCCTTCGAGATGTAGTCGTCGGCACCCTGCTTCATCGCCTCGACGGCGACGTCCTCCGACCCGTACGCCGTCATCAGGATGCAGACCGGCGGCTTGGCGAGGGACTTGGCGCGCGTGATCAGGCCGAGCCCGTCGTCGCCGGGCATCTTCAGGTCGGTCAGGAGCACGTCGAAGGATTCGCGCTCCAGAAGCCGGAGCGCGGATGCCGAGTCCTCGGCCGTGTACACGTCGAATTTGTCTTCCAGCGCGGCCCGCAGGCCCTCGCGGGTCGGCTTCTCGTCATCGACGATGAGAAGGGTGGGCGTCACGGGGTCGATGCTAACCGACTCCGGGCCCGGGGGAAACGGACTTGTGCCGTCATGCCGGGCGTCCGCCGTCCGCCGCCGGCAATCCCAGGGGGGTTCGCTCCGCCAACGGCAGCCAGAGCTTGAAAGTCGTGCCCCGTCCCACCCGGCTGTCCAATTCGATGCGCCCACCGTGGTCGCGGACGATCCGTTGCACGATCATCAACCCGAGTCCGGAGCCCTTTTGTTTGGTGGTGAAGAACGGCTCGAAAATCCGCGAGAGCCGCTCCGCCGGAATCCCCGTCCCGGTGTCGGCCACGGAGATCCAAACGCCATCGGGCGTCGCCCCGCTCGCCAAGGTCAGCCTACCGCCCGTGCTCATCGCCTGCATCGCGTTCTTCACCAGGTTCACGAACACCTGCTTCAACTGGGCGGGGTCGAACCGCGCGTCCGGCAGGGTGCGCGCGAGTTGGTCGGCGACGGTGATCTGCCGGTTGCCCAACTCCGGCCGCAGCAACTCCAGCGTCTCGCGCACCGTGGTGTTGAGACATCCGGTCTGGAATCGCGGGGGCGTCGGCCGCAACGCCTGCAGGAACTGGGTCACGATGTAGTCCAAACGCCCGATCTCTCCCTGCGCCACCCCGAGGTAGCCCTCGGTCCGCGCGAGGATTTCCTCGATGTCGGCCGGGGCCGGGGCCGTCCGGGTGCCCCGGGCACGGCGGCGTTCCGAGGCGTCGCCGGTCCCGAGCCCGTGCAGGAGCCGGAGCTTGCGCAGGTCGCGCTCGATCAGTTGCAGGTGGATGTGGAGGGCGTTGAGGGGATTGCCGATCTCGTGGGCGTCGCTGGCGGCGAGCAGTGTCAGCGCGTGGATGCGCTCGGTCTCGATGGCCTCGGTGGTCTTTTGGCGGGCCTCGGTGGCGTCGTGGAGGATGAGCGCGACCCCGGAACTGCCGGGCGCGTCGCCGTCGAGCGGCGCGGCATAGAGACGGATGTAGCGGGGGCGGGGGTACTGGATCTCGAATTCGCTCCGGTGCACCGCCGGACCGCCGGCCTCGTCCTGGGCGAGGATGTGGTCCCAGTCGATTTCGGGAAGGAACCGGCGGACCGGTTCGCCTTCGGCGCCCTGGGTCGGCAAGCCGACGAGGGCCATCGCGGCCGCGTTGAAATAGGCCACGCGCCCCTGGTTGTCGGCGACGATCACGCCGTCCTCGATGGAATTGAACAGGGTCTCGAGGAACCCGCGTTCGCGGGCGAGGCGCTGGACCACGGACTGGAGACCCTCGGAATCCAGCCGATCCAACCGACCCAGCACCTTGTCGAGGAAACTGGAGCGCGGCGGGGCTTTGCGGTTCACGGCCATTGCGTGCGGGGAGTTTCGAACCGGAAGCTTGAAGTTTCAAGCATGGGGGCGGGCGTGGGCGCCCCGGTCATGAAACTCGAAACGCGCCGGGCGTTCAGACCGCCTGGCCCGCGGCATGGCTGCTGGCCCAGGCCCACTGGAAGTTGTAGCCGCCCAGCCAACCGGTCATGTCCACCACCTCGCCCACGAAATACAACCCGGGGGCCTTCCGTGCTTCCATGGTCTTCGAGGACAATTCCGCCGTGTCCACGCCGCCCAACGTCACCTCGGCCTTGGGGTATCCCTCGTCCCCCGCCGGCGCGATGGTCCACGCCTGGATCGCTGCGGCGACGGTTTCCTGGTCTTTGCGCGACCATTGGCCGAGCAGTCGTTCGGGGGCATTGCGCGCGCACCATGCGGACGCGAATCGTTCCGGCCACAGGCCGCGAACCGCCTGCTTCAACGTCTGGCCGCCGCGCGAGCGGTCCGCCAGCCATGCCGGGACATCGAGGCCGGGGAGCAGGTCGAGATGGATCGGTTCGCCCGGCTGGCGCTGGTTGGAGACCTGGAGGATGACCGGTCCGCTGAGGCCGCGGTGCGTGAAGAGGACGTTCTCGCGGAAGACCGGGGTGTCGGGACCGGCCTGGGCCCCGACCAGGATGGCGAGGCCGGTGAGGTCGGCGTAGGACGCATGGTCCGGCGGATTCCACGTCAAAGGCACGAGGCCGGGGCGCTGCGCGACGAGCTTCAAACCAAACTGTTCGGCGACCCGGTAGCCGAACGGGGTCGCGCCGAGTTTGGGGAACGAGAGTCCGCCGGTGGCAACGACCAGCGACGCGGCGCGCACCGGACCGCCATCCGTCGCGATTTCCCAGCGCAGGGTTCCCTCGCCGGGAATGCGGGAAACACCGCCGACCCGGCATTGGGTCCGGATGGCGACGCCGGCCGCGGCGCACTCGGCCTCGAGCATGGACAGGATCTGGCGGGAACTCTGGACGCAGAAGAGTTGGCCGAGCTTCCGTTCGTTCCAGGCAATGCCGTGGCGTTCGACGAGGGCGAGGAAATCGGCGGGGGTGAAACGGGCGAAGGCGGACTTGGCGAAGTGCGGGCTGCCGCTGGTGACGTAATTGGCTGCGGTGGCGCCGACGTTGGTGAAATTGCAGCGGCCGCCGCCGGAGACGAGGATCTTGTTCCCGAGGCGAGCGTTGTGCTCGAGGACGACGACGCGCCGCCCCCGCAGCCCGGCCGTGCGGGCACAAAAGAGGCCCGCGGCACCGCCGCCGATCACCACCACGTCGAATTCGGATCCCTGACCGTTCACCGGCGCGAGATGGGGACACAGCACGGGCGCCGGGGCGATGGGAAACTGCGGGCTCAGGGGCCGTCGGAGCCGACGATGCCCCCCTGGGCATAGGTCACGGTGATCGTGGAGTAGGAAAACGCGACCTCCTCGGAGGGCACGTACGACTGCGCGGCGGCATCGAGTTTGTTGGGCATCCAGACGCGGAGATCGACGATCCGGGCATCGGAGAGCGTGTAGGTGACCAGCACGTTCTCGAGGCCCGTTGCGGCGGTCGCCCACACGGTGAGCGTGACCTCGGGAAACACGTCGCTTTTGGCCATCGCATTCAGCAGCAGCGGCGACGACCGGTTGATGTACTTCACCACGCGGAGCGGTTGGTGCTGCCGCTTGCCGGTGGGGAGCCCGCTGGAGAGGTCGCGTTGGGAAGCGATCTCGTGGTTGAACGCGAGCACCCTGTGCTGTCCCTCGCGTCCCTTCTGCGTCACCTCGCCCAACAGTTCGCCGTCCTTGCCTTTGA
Organism: Verrucomicrobiota bacterium; assembly: GCA_008933025.1. GTDB lineage: Bacteria > Verrucomicrobiota > Verrucomicrobiia > Limisphaerales > UBA9464 > UBA6176. The sequence continues at coordinate 24,876 of WBXI01000006.1, read as the reverse complement.
TCGTCAGGAGGACGGTGGCGGTGGTGGCGGAAGACTGGGCGAGGACGGCTGGACCCTGGAGCAGCAGGACGAGGAAACCGACGATCCAGAGACGCGGGATGGTTTTCATGGAATGTGTGCTTCGGGAATGTGTTCTTCGGAAATGGACTTTGGGAAAGGGGACGGAGGTTCGTTCACAGCGGAAAGAGGCGGAAAAAACCAATGTCGTCGACCACCGGCACCGTGAAGACGAGGTGCCCGTCCGGACCGGAGATGACCCGGGAAACGGCGGCATAGGGGCCGCCGACGTCGGTCGACGACAAGACATCGAACGCCCGGCCGGGCTCGACGAGCATTTCGACGTGCAGTTCGCGCGGCGCCAACACGACGGCCGGTGCCGTCCGACCCTGGGAACCGGTGCCATTGCCGGCGGCAAACCAGACCACCCGGGCTTCGGATCCATTGTCCCATTCCGAGGCGCGCCGGTCCGTCGCGGGAATCCCCGCGAAATCCCGCGCTGCCCACGGGCCCATACGCCCGGCAAATCCCGCCGGCCCGCGCCGGGCGGTCTTCCAGACGCAAGGTTGTTCCCAATACGCCGGCAGGACCTCGCTGGCCACCAGCAGGGGAACCTGTCCCGTCGAGAAGTCCGCGGTGCCGGGGTCGCCGATCACGATCCGGTCCTGGACGATCGCGGGCAGTCGGCCGAAGGGATCCGCGAACAGCGCGACGGGCAACCCCGTGGGGGGGTCGATCCATTGGAGAATGCCAATGGCGGCGAAACCCGGCACGCCGGCCACGGCACGGACGTCGTCGGCCACCGCCAAGGCTCCGAATCCCGCCGCGCCGATGCCGATCGCCAAAGTCCAGCGCCCGAATCGCATGCCCGAGGACTAGCCGTCCGCATGCCATGTGGAAACAAGAATTCCAGGTCCCGAACGTTTGCCGGCGTCGGCCCGGCCCGCGCTGGGTTTGGCCGACGGCACCCGCCGGGCATCGGACCGCCGTTGTCCGACCCCCGGGTGCATGGTCGCGGCCATCTTACCGGGGTGGCAAGATTTCGGTTCCGGTCGGCACGGGGCGGCGTACCGTGCCCGTCCCGGATCGCTCCGGCCCTGGGTGTCATGCGCAACCCTACCAGCGTCGTCGAACTCCGCCGTCTCCTCCGGGAACGTCTCCCGCAGGCGCGGTTGGGCCTGCCCGAGCCGCGGTCCACGCCCGTGGTGCCCACCGGGGTTCCGGCGCTCGACGGGGCGCTGGGTGGCGGGATTCCCCAGGGTGGCCTCACCGAATTGGTCGGTACCGGACCGGGTTCCGGTTCCGTGCAGGTGCTGCACGCCATCGTGCGCCGGGCGGCGGCCGACGGCCGGTTCGTGGCGTTGGTGGACGGGGCGGACAGCCTCGACGTGGACGCGCTCGAGCCCGACGAACTGGCGCGGTTGTTGTGGGTGCGTTGCCGGGATGCCGCCGAGGCGTTGAAGGCGACGGACCTGATCCTGCGGGACCGGAATTTTCCGCTCGTGCTGCTCGACCTGAAGGCGAACCCGGCGTTCCAACTGCGCCGGGTTTCCGCGAGCGTCTGGCATCGGTTCGGCCGGTTGCTGTCGCACCATGGATCCGCGTTGCTGGTGGTCACGCCGTCGTCGATGACCGGGGCCGCGTTGGCGCGGGTGCGGGTGGCCGCGGGACTCGGGTTGGACGCCCTGGATGCCGGCCCGGCGGCAGCCTTGGCGTCGGTGCGCTTCGAGGTGCTGCGCGCGGTGGAGGCGGTCGACGGCGCGGAAAGCGACGCGAAGCAGGCCGGTTGAACCGATGAATGCCGTCGTCCACGTCCCGCAATTCCCGCTCCAGGCCGTGTTGCGCCACGAACCCGCCGAGTGGGCGCGTCCCGTGGTGCTGGTGGATCCGGCGTCGGACACGCCCCGCGTGATGGATCTCACCGGGCCGGCCCGGGCCGCGGGCGTGGCATCCGGCATGACCGCGCCCCAGGCCCTCGCGCGCTGCCGCGACGTGGGGGTGCGCCACCGTTCGCCGCGCGCGGAAGCGACCGCGACGGACGCGTTGCTGCAGGCCGCGTTCGGCTTCTCCCCGAACCTCGAGCAGACCTCCCCGGGCACGGTGACGCTCGACCTGCGCGGGTTGTCCGAATGGCGCGGCGGCGGGTCGGGCGACGGCACGGCGCCCATGGCGTGGGGCGCGCGTTTGCACGCGGTGGCCGCGGGTCTCGGCCTGCAGGCGCGCGTGGGTCTCGGCGCGACGCCTTCCGTGGCCCTGCACGCGGCGCGTTGGCCCGCGGTGAATTCGGCCGCGTCGCTCGTCGCGGGACCGGTGGCATGGGCGCGGGACGCCGCGGGGTTCGTGGCGTCGCTGCCGGTGGAAGCGTTGGACCCGACGCCCCACGTGCTGGAAATCCTCGGGAAATGGGGCGTGTCCACGGTGGGAGCCTTGCTGGCGCTCGGCCAGGCGGAACTCGCGGACCGGCTCGGGTTGGAGGCACTGGGATTGTTTGCGGCGGCATCGACGACCGCCCGTCGGCCGCTGCGGTTGGCCAGGCCGGCGGAACATTTCGAGGAAACCGCGGAACTGGGGCATCCGGTCGAGACGCTCGAGCCGTTGCTGTTCGTGCTGCGGCGCCACGCGGAATCGCTCGAGGCGCGGCTCGCGGCATTCGGCTGGGTCGCGGAAGTGCTGGTGCTGCGCCTCCGGTTGGAATCCGGCGCCGCGTGGGAACGGCGTCTGGACGTGCCGCAGCCGACCCGCCGCGCGGAGGTCCTGTTCCGGATGCTCCAGACGCATCTCGACGGCGTGCGGACCGAGTCGGCGGTGACGGGCGCGACGCTCTCGGCGGAGCCGGCGCGGCCGGTGCAACGGCAGTTCGGCCTGTTCGAGGCCGCGTTGAAGGATCCGCACCAATTCCAGGAAACCCTCGCGCGCCTCAGCGCGTTGGTCGGTGCCGATCGCGTCGGCAGCCCCGTGCGTTCCGACGGGCATCGGCCCGGCCAGTTCCGGTTGGTGCCGCCCGATTTCGACAACGCGCCGCCGGCGAAGGGCCGCGCCGCGGAATTGGCGCGGCGCACCCCGTGGCGTTGCTTCCGGCCGCCCCTGCCGGCGGATGTCGCGGCGTGGCTGGACCCGATGTTCCGGCCCGGAGCGCCGGACACGGTCGACGCGAAGGTGGTGGCATTCCCCGGCGTCGCCTCCGCCGGGGCCGCGAAGCCGGTGGAACCCGGCGCCGATCCCAGCCGGCGTCCCGCATCGGTGCGGTGCACGGTGGCGGGCGGGCGGATCGTGGAGGCGTCGGGGCCGTGGGAAGCCTCGGGACGCTGGTGGGAAGCGGACGGGTGGTCGCGCGCGGAATGGGACGTGTCGCTGCGGGGCGGGACGGTGCTGCGGTTGGTGGAATCGGGCGGCGTCTGGACCGTGGAAGGAGCGATGGATTGAAAGCGCCGGGCTACGTCGAGTTGCACGCGCGCAGCGCGTTCAGTTTCCTGCGCGCGGCGTCGTTGCCGGAAACCCTGGCGGACACCGCGGCACGCCTTGGCATGCCCGCCATCGCGGTGTGCGACCGCATGGGCGTGCAGGGAATCCCCCGGTTGGCCGGCGTCGCGCGCGAGGCCGGCATCCGGCCGGTCGTCGGGTCCGAACTCGCGATGGAAGACGGGTCGGTCGTGCCGGTGCTGGTGGTGGACCGGGGCGGCTACCAGAACCTGTGCGGGTTGTTGAGCCGGGCGCACCTGCGGTCGGCGAAAGGCGAGGCACGGATCCGCTGGGACGAACTCGACGGGGGTGCGGGCGGGTTGGTGGCGTTGACGGGCGACGAGGAAGGCCCGTTGCGCCGGGCGTTGCTGGGCGGCGGCGGGATGCAGGGCGCGGCGGACGCGGCGCGGCGGTTGGAGCGGGCGTTCGGGCCGGGCAACGTCTTCGTGGAACTGCAGCGCCACCGGGTGCGGGGGGAAGACCGCGTGAACGCGGCGCTCGTGGACCTCGCGCGGACCCGGAAACTGCCGTTGCTGGCGACCAACGGCGTGTTGCACGCGACGCCCGAGGCCCGTGCCGTGCTCGACGTGTTCGCCTGCCTGCGCCACCACACGCATCTCGATGCCGCGGGCTCGTTGCTGGCGTCGAACGACGCCCGTCACCTCAAGGATCCGCGCGCCATGGCGGCTTTGTTCGCGGATGTGCCGGAGGCGATCGCCCAGACGGTGGCGTTGGCGGATCGGTTGCAATACCGGTTCGGCGATCTGGGGTACGAATTCCCGCGGTTCCCGGTGGGCCCGGGCGAGACGATGGAAGGCGTGCTGCAGGCATGGACCCGGACCGGGGCCCGGCGGCGGTATCCGGACGGGATTCCGGAGAAGGTGCGCGGGTTGCTCGCGAAGGAGTTGGCGTTGATCGGCAAACTCGGGTTCGCGGGCTATTTCCTGATGGTGGCCGACCTCGTCCGGTTCTGCCGCGAGAACGACATCCTCGCCCAGGGCCGCGGCAGCGCGGCCAACAGCGCGGTGTGCTTCTGCCTCGGCATCACCGCGGTCGATCCCGTCCGGTTCAACGTGCTGTTCGAACGCTTCCTCAGCGAGGGACGCAAGGGGTGGCCGGACATCGACGTGGACCTGCCCAGCGGCGAACGGCGCGAGCGGGTGATCCAGGAAGTGTACCGACGCTACGGCCCGCACGGCGCTGCGATGACGGCCACGGTCATCACCTACCGCGGGCGCAGCGCGGCGCGGGAAATCGGCAAGGCGCTGAACCTGCCGGCCGACGTGCTCGACCGCTTCTCGGCGCTGTTCTCGCACGGCGATTTCCCGCACACGGTCGCGCTGGAGGAACACATGGAACAGGCCGGGTTGCCGCGGACCCACCCGCGCGCGCCCGCGTTCGTGTCGGTCTACCAACAGATGCGGCGGTTGCCCCGGCACCTCGGGCAACACACCGGCGGAATGATCGTGTGCCAGGATGCCCTGCACCGCGTGGTGCCGCTGGAAAATGCCGCCATGCCCGGCCGCGTGGTCTGCCAATGGGACAAGGACGACTGCGAGGAACTCGGGATCATCAAGGTGGACCTGCTGGGTCTCGGCATGATGTCGGCCCTGCAGGACTGCGTGCGGTTGACGGGCGAGCGGGGACATCCCGTGGATCTGGCGCGGTTGCCGGAGGACGATCCGGCCACGTTCGCGATGCTGCAGCGCGCGGACACGGTGGGCGTGTTCCAGGTGGAGAGCCGCGCGCAGATGGCGACGTTGCCGCGGCTCAAGCCGAAGTGTTTCTACGACCTGGTGGTCGAGGTGGCATTGATCCGGCCGGGACCGATCCAGGGCGACCTCGCCCACCCCTACCTGCGCCGACGCGACGGCACCGAGGCGGTGACCTACTACGACGAGCGGTTGCGCCCGGTGCTGGAGCGCACGCTCGGCGTGCCCCTGTTCCAGGAGCAGATGCTCTCCATGGCCATGGTCATGGCGGACTTCAGCGGCACCGAGGCGGAGGAATTGCGGCGCGCGATCAGTTTCCATCGGTCGGACGAGAAGATGCAGCGCGTGTCGGCCCGGCTCCGCGCCGCGATGAGGGAACGCGGCGTCGCCGACGACACCGCGGAACGCATCGTCCGCGCCGTGGGATCGTTCGCGCTCTACGGGTTCCCGGAATCGCATGCCATCAGCTTCGCGCACATCGCCTACGCCAGCGCCTACCTGAAGGCACACCGGGCGCCGGAGTTTTACTGCGCGCTGCTGAACAACCAGCCGATGGGTTTCTACTCGCCCGCCACGGTGGTGCAGGACGCCCAGCGGCACGGCGTGAAGGTGCGGCCGGTGTGCGTGCTGCGTTCGTCGGCGGATTGCACCATCGAACCGGATGGCCACCTCCGGCTCGGGCTCGCGGGCGTCCGGGGGTTGCGCCGGGCCGGGGCGGACCGACTCGTCGCCGAGCGCGAACGCCGGCCGTTCGCGTCGCTCGACGACCTGCGGTCGCGCGTGAAACTGCCGGCGGACGAGTGGCGGACGCTGGCATCGATCGGCGCGTTGAACGGGTTGGCGGAACACCGGCGGGCGGCGCTGTGGGAAGCCGAGCGCGCGCTGCGGCCGGACGAATTGTTCGGGCCGGGCCCGGGTACCGCCGGGTCGGGCGTGCCTCTGGCGCGGATGGACGCGAAGGAACGGATGGAGGCGGACTACGAGGGATTGCGGCTCACGACCGGACCGCACCCGATGGCGTTGTTGCGGCCGCGGCTGGAAGGGGTGTGGCAGGCGTCCCAACTGGCGCAGGCGGAAGACGGGTGGCGGGTCCGGGTGGCGGGGCAGGTGATCTGCCGGCAACGGCCGGGCACGGCGAAGGGGATCTGTTTCGTGAGCCTCGAGGACGAGACGGGCGTGGCGAACCTGATCGTGTCGCCGGCGTTGTTCGAGGCGGAGCGGTTGCGGTTGGTGAGCGAGCCGTTCCTGGCGTGCGAGGGCGTGGTGCAACGCCGGCACGCGACGATCCACGTGAAGGCGGAGAAGTTCGAGTGGCTGGACCTGCGGATGAACGCGCCGGCGTCGCACGACTTCGGGTGAGGCGACTGCCGCCGGGTCGCGGGGGTTGGCCCGGGGATTCCGCCCCGGAGACACGCGGGAACCGGACAGTCCCATGGGTTCGTCGTGACCCCGTGTGAAATCGTGCGCCTCCCTGCGGGCGGAGCCAGGTGCCCGGAACCGACACCCCATGGGACGTCCCTTTGGCGGGCGATACGACCGGCTTGCCGGCATTCGCGGGAAAAGTCGCGAGCCGACGCAAGAAGGCGGTTGCGGCTCGATCAGAAGGCAATCCAGGCGCCGAGGAACAACATGTTGTTTCCAGAGGCGTTCCGACCCGTGCCGTCGTAGTTCGAACGGGCGCCGTCGAATCGGTTGTAGAGAATATATTGGGCGGTGAACTTCGCGTTGCTCCGCGGCCAGAAGAACGGGCCGCCGGATTTGTTGAGCGGCATCCAGTTCAATTCGAACACGAAGCCGTCGCTGAGCGGCGAACCGTTGGCGCTGCCGCCGTACAGGAGCGCGTCGCTGCTGCCGTCCGTCAGGAAGTACTGAACCGCGACGCCGTAAGTTTTGTCGTGGAGCAGGTGGATGGTCGCCGCTGCCTTCCACAGGGTGTCCCTGCCATTGGTGGTCAATGCCAGCGGTTGGCTCGCGTCCCAAGTCTGGTTTTCATGGGTCCACGACAGCATGCCCAGGACGTCGTTGTTGCCGAACGTCGTCTGGTATTGGGTGTCGACTCCCAGATCGAGGATTTGGTCCTTTCCGGCGCTCGAATCGCGGCCCGGATAGGTGCTGGCTGCCATTCCGTGGGTTCCGATCTCCCAGGATGACGTCCCCATTTCGTTGCGGCCCGTATAGGCCAACCGCCAATACGGTGCGAGATCCGGGATCTGGGTCTCGCCGGCGGGGTCCACGCCCATCCACCGCTGGAATCCGGCGCCGAGGGTGTGGTAGACGCCCGCGTCCACGTACCATTTGTTGTCGATCAGCACATAGCCCCCCGCGCCGACGACCTGCTGGCTGACGCCGCCGTCGATCAGCGTGGCCGCCGCCGGCGTCGGGGCGAGCGGGGACGAACTGAATGGAAATCCCCAGGCGGGCAGGGTGTTCCAGGGGTCCTGCATGGTCGGGTTGTTGTTGGCATAGAAGCCGAAGTTGGCGGTCTTGCCGAAGAGCGAGCCGGTGTCGGCGTAGCGGATTTCGGCGTTGTCCCAGGCCCAGGAATGCCCGATGCCGTCGTAGGTGTGCTGGTAAAAGATGCCGATCTTGTTGAGGAACCCCGCCGCAGTGGGCCCGAAGAGCGGGTCGGCATAGGGTCCGAACAGGCGTCCCGTGTAGAAGATGCTGGCCTGATTGAGCGAGAAATTGTTGTTGTCGTGGAAACCCGTCGCCGCGCCGCCGGGCACGGAGGCCTGCGTGTGGGTGAAACCCGCCTGCACCATGAACGCCACCGGGGGCAGCTTCGTCTGGTCCGTGGCCATCGTGTAGCCACCGACCTTGAACAAGCGGCCGAACTCGTTCAGGACGGGATACTCGGTGTGGCAGGCCGTGCATTGGGCATTGAGTTGGCGCGCGAAGGCGGGCGTCGCCTGACAGGCCGTCGGCGCAACAAGCAGGCCGATCCCCGAGAGGAGCGCCAACTGGGAGAGTAGTCTTTTCATGGTATGTGTTCGTCTGCGGCCGCCCGCCTTTTGGAAGCCGGCCCATTGGATCCCACCCTCCGCCCCACGCGGCCAGAATGCATCCGCTATCCGCGACGGCTTCGCGTTTATTGCCCGAGCGACCGCATGGATTGGTTTCCCGCGCCTCGAAGGCGCCGGTTTTCCGAACCGGACCGTCGACCCCTCGGAGCCCTCCGGGCGCCGGGTCTTCTTCGGGCACGTTTCGTTGGCTCGGGTGTCACGGATCACTCGGGGCCCGCCCCGCTTTCGCCGCCTCGCTTGCCCGATGAAGTCCCTTGCCGCAGGACCCCCGCCTGGTTTTCAGACGGGCTCGGAAGTGGGCGTGCTCGTGCCCCTGCGACACGCGATCGACCGGGGTGGGAGCGGTCGTGGAACGGTGTCCGGTGTTGCCGCGCCGGTTCGGCGCGGATCACGAACGGCGCGTCGCCACGGCGCATGTCCCGGCAAAAGCGATCGCGGGGAAAAAGGGGACGCGACGCCTCAGTGCACCACCATCCGGGCCAGGAAGGGCCAGCGGGCCTGGAGGGAGACGTAGATGCCGACAAGGACGGCGAGGGCGAGGCTGTGGAAAAAGACGCGGCGGAGGATCCGTCCCTCGGCGCCGTGGATGCCGGTGGCCACGCTGGCGACGACGATGCTCTGGGCGTCGATCATCTTGCCCATGACGCCGCCGACGGAATTGGCGGCGGCCATCAGGTAGGGGCTGAGGCCGAGTTGGGTGGCGGTGATTCTCTGGAGACTGCCGAAGAGCACGTTGGAGGCGGTGTCGGACCCGGTGAGCGCGACGCCGAGCCAGCCGAGGAGGGTGCCGAAGAATGGGTACCAACTGCCGGTGTTGGCGAGCGCGAGCCCGAGCGTGGCGTCGGCCCCGGAGTACTTGGTGACGTTCCCGAGGGCGATCATGGCCGCGATGGTGAGCAACGACGGCCGCACGCGCCGGAGGGTCTCGAGGTAGATGGCGGCGAGTTCGCGCGGGCGGAAGCCGAGCACGGCGGCCGAAAGGAGGGCGGCGACGAGGATTCCCGTGCCGCTCGCGGAGAGCCAGTTCGCCTTGAACTCGGCGGCCTCGGGCTTGGTGGGTTTGCCCGGCGTCGGCAGTTCGACGACGGGCGGGACGCGGACCACGCGGGCATGGATGCCCGGCACCGCGAACGTCGGCACCCCGAGTCGGTCCATGGCCTGTTTCACCGGGGGCAATCCCCACGCGAACAGGACCAGGGCGAGGATGATCCAGGGCGTCCAGGGATTGCCGGGGCGGGGCGAGGCCATCGCGGCGGGAACCGGCTTGGGATCGGTTGCGCCGTCGCCGGCGCGGGGTGCCGGGACGTCGCGGGGTTTCCAGACGCGGAGCAGGCCCATGAAGGCGGCGATGGACGCGAGACCGGCGGCGGTGTCCACGAGCAGGGGACCGTGCAGGTTGCTGACCAAGGCCTGAACGACGGAGAAGGAGAGGCCGGCGACGAGTGCCGCGGGCCAGACGCCGCGGACGGCACGGAAACCGCCCCACGCCCACACGAGCCAGAACGGGACGACGAGCGAGAACAACGGGAGTTGGCGTCCGGCCATCTGCGAGAGCTTGAAGACGTCGAGACCGGTGACCTGGGCGAGCGTGGTGATGGGGATGCCGACGGAGCCAAACGCGACCGGGGCGGTGTTGGCGATGAGGGTGAGGGCGGAGGCCTCGATGGGTTTGAAGCCGAGTTGCATCAGCATCGCGGCGGTGATGGCGACGGGCGCACCGAATCCGGCGGAGCCCTCGATGAAGCCGCCGAAGCAATAGGCGACGAGGATGAGCTGGAGGCGCGGGTCGGGAGCGAGGCGCGCGAGTTGTCCGCGAAGGGCGTCGAAGCGCCCGCTCTTCACGGTCAATGCATGGAGGAACATCACGTTGAGGACGATCCAGCCGATGGGAAAGAGTCCGAAGGCGGCGCCATGCACCGCGGCGCCGAGCGTGGCGGACGGCGGCATGCGGAACGCGAACGCGGCGACGGCCGTGGCCGCGGCGAGACCGAGCACGGCGGCGAGCCAGGTGCGGATGCGGCCCAGGGCGACGAGTCCCAGCAGCACGACGACGGGCAATGCCGCGACGAGGGTGGACGCCGTCGCGTTCCCCAGCGGGTCGTAATGTTGGGCCCAGATCATGGCCGTGTCGGCTGGGTTGCCGGGGGGTGCGGCGCGGGAAAGCGCGGGCCGGCGACGTTGCGGCAGGGGAACATCGCCGAATCGTGAGCACGGGGCGTCGTCCGGGACAACCGGGAACACGGGGTTCCGTCGCTTCCGCCCCGTCGCCCGCGCGGCCACGGGTCGGGTGGACGGTGGCGTCGGACGGCGGCGGCGGACGAAAATTCGGGCCCCATCGATTCGGGCTCGCGTGCGCGGTGGGCGGCGGCACGCTGGGGCGCGCATGATACCCGTGCTACGCCCGATGGAGCCGGAAGACCACGCTGCCGCCCACGCCCTGTGGGGGCAGACCGAGGGGATGGGATTGAACGCGACGGATGGAGCGGAGGGGGTGGCGCGCTTCCTCCGGCGCAATCCCGGCCTGAGCGTGGTGGCGGAGAGCGCCGGGACGATCGTGGGGACGGCCCTGTGCGGACACGACGGCCGCCGGGGTTTCATCTACCACTTGGCGGTGGCGCGGGAATTCCGCTCGCGCGGGTTGGGGCGGCTGATGGTGGCCCGTTGCGTGGCGGCCTTGGCGGCCGAGGGATTGACCCGGGTGCACGTGATGGTGTTTGCCTCCAACCCATCGGGGCGGCGTTTCTGGGAACATCTGGGCTTCGTGCCACGCGGCGAGTTGTTGGCGTGCACGATGGAGTTGCCCGGACCGACAATCCTGTAACCGTCGCCGGTCCGTGCCGTCCAACAGGCAGCATGACGAACGTCTTGAACTGCCGGACGATGCCCCGATCCCTTCCGACGGCGACGGTTCGGGAAATGTTGATCGACGCGGCGACGGGGGATTTGCGGCCCGTCTTCCGCGCGTCGCCGGAGCTGGCGAGCGATCCGGTGGAATGGCCGTCGGTGCATCTGGAGGTGCATGGCGCGGGGTGGCGCGAGGTTCCCCCGTCGATGCCGGTGAACCACCTCCTCGTCTTTTCGCCGGAAGGGAAGGCGGCGTGCGAATCCCCGGACGGTGGCCCGCTCCGGCCGGAGGGCGCGGCACCCGGGCAATTCTCGCTGTACCCGGCCGCGGTCGTGTTCGACACGTTGGCGCGGGTGGAAGGGGAATTCTTCACGATCTCCCTGACGCCGCAGTTCGTCGCGCACCACGCGCGGGAGTTGACGCGGGGAAACGCCGTCGAGTTGCCACCCCTCCGCGGCGTTGCGGATCCCGTCTGCACGGCGATCGGCGAACAGATCCGCCGGGAAGCGGCGAGCGGAAGCCCGCGGGGAGGCGTCTACGTGGAGGCATTGGCGGGTGCCCTCGCGGTGCATTTGGTGCGGCAATACGGCCGGGTCCAGGCGGAACATCCGCGGACCGGCGGCCTCACCCCGGCCCAACTCCGGTTGGCGATCGCCTGCATCCGCGCGGATGTGACGGGCAACCTGTCGCTGGCGGCGATGGCGAAGCAGGCGGGATTGAGCCCGTTTCACTTCGCGCGGCGGTTCAAGCAGTCGACGGGGTTGGCGCCGCACCAGTACGTCGTTTTGCGCCGTCTCGAGTTGGCGCGGAACTGGTTGGTCGACACGGCGGCACCGCTGGCGGCGGTGGCCCGGCAATCGGGATTCTGCGACCAAAGCCATTTCACCGCCCATTTCCGCCGGCGGTTCGGCATCACGCCGCGGAAGTTCCGCGAGCAGCACCGCGGGTAGGCAGGGCGCCGGTCGTCAAGGCCCGGTGCCCCGCTCGCCACCGGCGCGGGTCTAGTACAAGAGGTGCGGTTGGCGGCGTCGCAGGAAGTCCGGGAGCCCGCGGTCGCGGATCGCGCGGATTTCTCCCGGGGGTTTGCCGGCACGAATCGCCTCGAGGGTCTCGGGATCGCCCAGCAGCGACGCCATCTTCCCGAGCTGGAGTTCCGTGGGCCACAGGCGGTGAAGGGTCGAGGCCAACGCCATGCCGAGGTCCGCCGCCCGGAACGCGTCGCGGTCGGTGACCAGCATCTGCACCCCGCCGCATTCCTTGCCCTGGTGGACGCTCGCCGTCGGGGTGAACCGAACGGGGAGGAAACGAATGCCGGGCAGCCCGGCCGCGTTCATGGCCGCGGCCAACACCCGGTCGTCCACGTAGGGCGCGCCGATCACCTCGAACGGGGTGCCGGTCCCGCGTCCCACGCTCACCGCGCAGGCTTCCAACAATCCCACGCCCGGATACAGCGTCGCCTCCGCGAGACCGCGCATGTTGGGCGACGGATTCGTCCAGGGCAATCCGGTGGCATCGAACCAGTCGGCGCGGTGCCAGCCTTCGCAGCGCACCACCACGAGATTGCCGCCGAGTTTCCGCTCGGCGTCGAACAACCGGGCCAATTCGCCGGTGGTCATCCCGTGCCGCAGGGGCAACTCGTGCCAGCCCACGAAACTCCTCGGGGCGGAAAGGACCGGGCCCTCGACCCCCACGCCGTTCACCGGGTTGACCCGGTCGAGCACCACGAACTTCTTTCCGGCGCGTCCGGCGGCTTCCATGCAGTTCCCCAGGGTGGAAATGTAGGTGTAGAAACGGCATCCGATGTCCTGGATGTCGAACACCACGGCGTCGAGCGGGGCCAGTTGTTCGGGTGTCGGCGCGCGGCGCTCGCCGTACAGGCTGTACACCGGGAGTCCGGTCTTCTCGTCCCGGCCATCCGCCACCTTCTCGTCCTGCAGGCCGCGGATGCCGTGTTCGGGCGAAAACAAGGCCACGAGCTCCACCCCGGCGGCACCGTGCAGGAGGTCGATCGTCGCCCGTCTCGCGCGGTTGCGCCCGGTGTGGTTGGTCACCAAGCCGACGCGCAAACCGCGCAGGGCACGGAACCCGTCGCGCTCGAGCACGTCGATTCCCTGGAGCACGCCCGCGTCCGCCGGGCCGGCCGCGCCGAACCCGGGATCGTCGGCGGGGAAGGGCGCCGCGGCGCCGACCGGCGTCGGCCACGCCACGTCCGCGAGCGCTTCCGCCGCCAACGTGCCCACCTCGCGCCGCAGATTCCGCACATCCCCGGCCTCGGTCGGATGATTCCGGTTGGACAGCAGGATCACGAAGGTGTCGGAGCCGGGGTCGATCCAGACCGAGGTGCCGGTCCAACCGGTGTGGCCGTAGCTGCCGACGGGAAAATGCCGGCCGCGCGGGCCGGCGTAGGGGGAATCGATGTCCCAGCCCAGTCCGCGCGCGGGGATGCCGTCGGGCGTCTGGACGGAGGTCATCCGGGCGACGGTGGCGGGGGAGAGGACGCGGTGCCCGTCGAGTTCGCCGCCGCCGAGCAGCATGCGGCAAAAGCGCGCGAGGTCGGGCGCGGTGGTGAAGACGCCGGCGTGTCCGGCGACGCCGCCCATGCGGCGCGCGGTGGGGTCGTGCACGACGCCGCGCAGGCAGGCGCCGCCGGGTTGGCGTTCGGTCGGGGCGATCCGGGAGGGAGGCAGGCCCGCGGCGAGCGGGAGGAAGCCGGTGTCGCGCATGCCGAGCGGCCCGTAGAACCACTCGCGCGCGGCCTGGTCGATGCCGCGGCCGGACACGGCCCGGACGAGCTCGCCGAGCACGATGAAATTGATGTCGGAATAGACGAACTGTTTTCCGGGGGCCTGGGCCGGCGTCTCGGCGCAGGCGAGGGCCAGCGCGTCGCCCGGGCCCGACCAATCGCCGCGCGAGGGCAGGCCGGGACGCAGGCCACTGGTGTGGGTGAGGAGATGCCGCAGGGTGATGCCGCCTTTCCCGTGGGCCGCGAAGGCCGGGAGATACCGGGCCACCGGGTCCTCGAGGCCGATCCGGCCCGCCTCGGCCAGGCGAAGGATGCACGGGGTGGTGGCGAGCACCTTGGTGAGCGACGCGGCGTCGAACACGGTGTCCTCGGACATGGGTTCGCGCGCGGGTTCCAGGGCGCGGGAGCCAAAGGCGCCATGGTGCGCGGTGCGGCGATGCTCGAGCCAGAGGTTGGCCCCGGGCAATTCCCCCGCGGCGACGCGGGTCGCGACGGCGCGATCGATCTCGTCGAGTTTGTCGGCGCGGAAAGCCGGGGTGGGCCGCGGTGCCGGGGGGCGCGGCGGCTGGGTTTCGCATCCGGTGCCGGCCAGCAAGGCCAGGAGCAACCCGAGGCACGCCGCGGGAATGGAGAAGCGCATGGGATTCGATTCAGGATGCCGAGTCCCGGGGTTTCACCCGGAGCCCGACCAAGGGTTCGACGCCGGCAAAGCGCAGCATGCCGCCCTCGTTGCGCACGCCGGCATAGGGGTCGTTGGTGACGAGCACCGAGCCGTCGAGATCGAGGTGGTCGGCGAGGGCGGCGAGATGGGCACCGGCGCTGATGAGCACCGACGATTCGATCATGCAGCCGATCATGGTCCGGAGTCCCTGGGCGCGGGCGGCCTCGAGCGCGAGTTTGCCGCGGGTGATGCCGCCGGTCTTGACCAGTTTCACGTTGATGCCGTGGACGCACTCGGCGCAGCGGGCGGCATCCTCCGGTCCCTGGTAGAGTTCGTCCCCGAACAGGGGCAGCGGCGAGCGCGCCTTCAGCCAAGCCCAGTCCGCCGTGGGTCGGTCGGGCGGCATGGGTTGCTCGACGAATTCCACGAGGGGATCGGCGGCGAGCCACTCGATGTTGCGGAGCGCTTCCTCCCGGTCGTGCCACGCGGCGTTGGCGTCGACCCGGATGGTTTTCCCGGGCGCGGCCCGGCGGACGGCGGCGAGGTTCTCGCGGTCGGTGGGGCCGCCGAGCTTCAACTTGAGCAGGGGATAGGGAGCGGCCTCGGCGGCCTTGCGGGCCATGGCCTCGGGGGTGTCGAGGCCGAGGGTGAACGAGCTGACGTGGCGCCCCTCGGCGAAGGGGCCGAGCCCGAGAAACTCGCAGACGGGAACCCCCGCGGCGGTCGCGGCGCCGTCCAGCAAGGCGAGGTTCACGGCGCATCGGGCGGGCGGGCTGCCGGGGGAAATCGATTCCAGATGGGCCATGCTGCCGGCCACGTCGTCGAAATCGAGCCGTGCCGGATCGATGCGGCCGAGGAACGCGGCGACGGTCCCGTGCGATTCGTGGTACTGGCTGGACGGGGAAGCCTCTCCGATGCCGGTCCTGCCGTGGCGATCGGTCAATTCGACGAAGACAACCGGGCAAAGGGATTTGCCGCCGCCGCGATCGAGGTCCGTGGCGATCGCCCAATGATGGCGGAGTTGGAGGTCGAAGCGCCGGAACCGGAGCTGCATGGGCGAAGTGGACGGCGTGCGGGTCCGCGGTGCAAGGGTCGAGACGGGACCAATCCGAACGGGAACGCACCCGGCATGAGCCGGCGGGCCTCGCCGGCGGGCCGGGTCCCCGTACCCGGCGATTCGGGAAGCGGGGAGACAAGGGCACACCGGCACGGCGAACGAGTTCGCCGCTTCCGGGGAACCGCGGTTCCTCGGGTCAGCGTGCCATCCGCGTTGCCGCCTCGCGTCGCCGGACACACCAGTCGACGGCGAGGCTCAGGCAGGGAATCAGCGTGAAGCCGATGATGGCCCCCGAATCGGTTCCCCACCGCTTTTCGTACCACACGATTTCCCCGTCCGAGATTCGTTCGTCGGAAGGGATGGTCCCCGTGCGAACGCGGGACACCGCCTCGGCATGTTCCCGGACCGTCTGGCGGTCCATCGGAGCGGCCGAAACCCAGCTCCGGGGAGCAACGGCGGCTGCCAGCCACAGCGCGAACATTGCCAACCCGCCGAAGAGGGCCGGACGGATGGCTTTGTCGGGCAGCAGCGGTGCCACCGAGCCCACGATCAGGAAGGGGAGCAAAGCGACGAACGCGAGGTGGACGACCAAGCCCGCCGGATCTGCCGCGATGCGGTGCGGTTCCAGGAAGTGCCCCGTCCAGGCAATCTCCATCCCCCAGGCTGGCAACAGGCAGAAGAGCGTCGCCAGGGACACCGCTGCCAGCAGGAACCAGAGAAGCCGGAGCATTGTCGGAGAGTAACGAATCCGTCGACTTACGGCGACAGCTACGTGGTGATGGGCTCCGTCGCCTTACGGTGAAGGCTACGGAGGGTGGGGCCGGGGGAATTGGGGGGACGGCCCGCGCCACCAACCGGACGCGAACCGTCCCCCGCGGAATAAAGCGGTCCGAAGGAATCAGCACCTTGGACCGCCACGGCGACGGACGGGAGGAGAGAACCGTCGCCGTCATGAACCTGCCCGGTCCCGCGTAAGGACGGCGTCGGGCAGCGGTTAGTTTTTTCTTAAGGAGACGATCGCACTCGCCCGGGGGGAGGGATCGGCCTATTGGGTGGGTAGAAAATCCATGCGCATCCTGATCGCGGAAGACGAGACGAAGGTGGCCGAACACCTGCGGCAGGGCCTGCAGGCGGAGGGCTATGCCGTCGACTTGGCGTCGGACGGCGACGAGGCGCTGTGGCTGGCGGAGAACCACCCGTACGACGCGATGGTGTTCGACGTGATGATGCCGGCGAAGGACGGGTTCACGGTGGTCCGGCACCTGCGCCGGAAGGGATCGACGGTGCCGGTGATCTTCGTGACGGCGCGGGGCGACGTGGAGGACCGGGTGCGGGGATTGGACGCGGGCGCGGACGACTATCTGGTGAAGCCGTTTTCGCTGACGGAACTGTTGGCGCGGATCCGGGCGGTGCTGCGGCGGCAGCGTCCGCAGCAGGCCAACACGCTGCGGGTGGCGGATCTCGAGCTGGATCTGGTGTCGCATTGCGCGCGGCGTGGCGGGGCGGAGATCGAGTTGACGAACCGCGAGTTCGCGCTGCTGGAATTCCTGATGGTGAGTTCGCCGAAGCCGGTGAGCAAGACGGCGATCGTGGAGCACGTGTGGGACCAGCACTTCGATTCGCAGACGAACGTGGTGAACGTGTACGTGAACTACCTGCGCCGGAAACTGGACCTGCCGGGGACCAAGCCCCTGCTGCACACCGTGCGCGGCGTCGGGTTCGCGCTGCGGGAGGAGGCCGAATGAAGTCGTTGCGGGTCCGGCTCACCCTGTGGTTTGCCCTGAGTTTCTTCGCGGCGACCGCGGTCTTCATGGGGTTGACCTACAGCAACCTCGACCAGGAACTCCGCCGGAAATCGTTCGGCACGGAAGCGACGACGCGCGAGAACTGGCGGCTGCGCGGCAGCCTGACGGAGGAAGAGATCCGCGAGATCATGAACGACCTGGTGGTGGCGGGATTGACGTTCTCGTTGCCCATGGTGCTGGCGTTGCTCCTGCTCGGTTGGTGGATCGCGCGCAAGTCGCTGAGCCCGATCGGGAGCCTCAACACCCAGTTGATGGCCGTGAGCACCCGCAACCTGGACCGGCGCGTCGAGTTGGCGGAGGCCGACGAGCAGTTCCGCGACCTCGTGCGGCACCTGAACGACATGCTCGGCCGGCTGCGGACCTCCTTCGGCGAGATGAGCGAGTACGCCGCGCGGGTCGCCCACGAACTGCGCACGCCGTTGACCATCCTCCGGCTCAAGGTCGAGCAGTCCGACGGCCGGATCGACCCCGAGCTGGCGGAGGAACTGCACGGGGAGTTGCACCGGCTCACGCACGTGGTGGACCAGTCGCTGTTGATCGCCAAGGCCGACCAGGGCCGGTTGCAATGGGACCGCCGCGCGGTGGACATCGCGGCGCTGCTGGACGATCTGATCCGGGATTTCCGGCTGCTGGCGGCGGAGGAGAAACGCGAGTTGCGGCTCGAACAGCCCGGTGGCAGCTGCTGGGTGAACGTCGATCCCCGGTACGGGAAGCAAATCCTGCACTCGCTGCTCACGAATTCGTTGGTGCACGGGCGCGGGCCGATCTGCATCCGCCTGCGGGTGGCGGGCCAGCGGGTGCGGTTGACGATCCTCAACCAGGTGCGGCACACGACGCCGGCGGGGCACACGCTGGGGCTGGGGTTGCGGGTCGTGCGGGCGTTGGTCGCGTTGCCGGGCAACCTGGGATTCCGCCAACGCCAGGGCCGCGTCTGGCATTTGTCGCGCCTCGAACTGCCGCTCGAGCCGGTGCAACGCGTCGCCGGGACCGGTCTGGTTCCGGTCGTGGCCGGGGAACACGGAACATGAAGGCTTTGGGCGATTCCACGGCGGCCCGGCCGCGACCCCTGCTGGCATTGCTGGCCGCGCTGCTGTTGCCCGGGCTCGGCCGCCTGCAGGTCCGGGGCGAGATCGGCGTGCAGTACCGGTTCGAGGCGTACCAGGAAGACGCGCACCGCACCGACGTGCAGACCCATGCCGTCCAGGTCGAGGCGGACCTGCCGGCGCAGCAGACGGTCCGGGCACAGTTCGTGGCGGACGCGATCTCGGGCGCGACCCCGACCGGCGCGCCGCCGCCGAAGGGGAGCACGCAGGTCCCGCTGGCGGAACTCACCGACCTGCGGTTGGCGGAGACTTTGGAATGGGTCTGGCGCCACGGGGCGCACACGATCGCGCCGCACTTCGCGCAAAGCCGCGAGAACGACTACGTCTCGTACGCGCCGGGGGCGAACTACAGTTTTGATTTCAACGGGAAGAACTCGACCCTGAACCTGGGTTTGGCCCGCGATTTCGACACCATCCAACCCAAGTCGTGGCGCCGCGAGCGGCGGAAGGACGAGTGGGAATTCCTGGTCGGCTGGGTGCAGGTCCTGAACCGTTTGTCCCTGTTGACGGTCAACCTCACGCTGGGCACCGCCTCCGGCTACCTCTCGGATCCGTACAAGGGCGTCCGCTTCGACGGCTATCCGAACTCCCGGACGTTGTTCCCCGACCAACGTCCCGGGCACAAGACGCGGCAAGTGGTCTGGGTGGGTTGGAACCAGGCCATCCCGCCGCTCCACGCCGCCGTCGAGACCAGCTATCGGTTCGGCCACGATTCCTTCGGGATCGTCGGCCACACCGCCGGGGTCGAGTGGTTCCAGGATCTCGGGAACCGGGTCCGCGTCGCGCCGATGTTCCGGTACCACCGCCAGTCCGCGGCGTCGTTCTACGGCGTGCGGTTCGCCGGCGATCCCACCGATCCCGAGTCGACGCCGGACGCCGTGATCCCGGCGTTTTCCTCGGCCGATTACCGGCTTTCGGAGCTCGAGACTTTCACCTACGGTGCCTCGGTGTCATGGCGGGTCCACCGGCACGGCACTCTGGAAGCCGCGTACAAGCGCTACCGGATGCTGGGCCTCGACGCCGTGACTTCGCGGAGCAACTACCCCGAGGCCAACATCTGGACCGTCGGGTTGCGGCTGCAATTCTGAACCGCGCCCGCATCGTCGCATGAACATCACTCCTACCGAAACCCCTCCCCGGCGCGGTGCGTGGGGATGGCTGCCGCTCGCGTGCGCGGTGGCGGTCGGCGCCGCGTTCGCGAACCCATCGCCGGCGTTCGGGGCCGAGACGAAAACCGCGGCGACGCCCACCAACGCGGTGCCGGCGCTCCAGGTCGGCGACCGGTTCCCGGACCTGGCGGCGTTCGGGATGGAAGGCGACCTGCCGCGGGAACTCCGGGGCAAGGTCGTCGTCGTCGATTTCTGGGCGTCGTGGTGCGGCCCGTGCCAGGAATCGTTCCCGTTGATGGAAGACTTTTTCCAGCGGTACCGGTCGCAGGGTTTGCAGGTGCTGGCGGTCAACGTCGACGAAAGCAAGTCGGCCATGAAGGCGTTCCTCGCGGACAACCCGGTTTCGTTTCCCGTGGTGCGGGACGCGAAGCGGCGGTTGGTGGCACGGGTGAACGTGGTCGCCATGCCCACCTCGTTCCTGCTCGACCGGGAGGGCATCGTCCGGTTCATGCACCCGGGCTACAAGGGGCACGAAACCAAGCGGCTGTACCTCCGCGAGATCGAGCAGTTGTTGCGTGCGCCGGGCACGAACGCGGTGCCCGAGGCGCGCGGGCAGGTCCCACGATGAAACCCCGGTCGTCCATCCGGTATTGCCGGGCGGTGATCGCCGTGGCGGCGATGGCCGTGATGTCCGGTTGCTCCGCCGTCCGGCCGTGGGAACGGGATCATCTGGCGCAGTACGGGATGCGGCCGGACCGGGACCGCCTCGGGTCGGCCATGGGCGAGCACCTGTGGTTTTCGCGGGAAGCGGTGCACGGCGGCCGCGCCGTCGGGGGCGGGGGCTGCGGCTGCAATTGAGGAACGAACGATGCACCGCGTCTGGATTGCGTGGGTGGCGACGGCGCCGGCCCGAGTGGCCCGGGCCATGGCCCAAGGGGCGCGCGGCGCGGCCCGGCGCATGTGCCGGCTTGCGATGCCGGGCCTGCTGGTTTGGCTGGCCTGCGGGTCGGCCCGGGGTGCCAGTCCGTTCGAGATTGTCCCGACGATGGCCACGAATTCCGGCCAAGCGTGCCTCACCCTGGGATTCCGGCTCCCGGCCGCCCACCTGTTGTATGCCGAGAAGCTGGAGTTCCGGCTCGACGGCACGACCAACCGGATCCGGTTCCGGCTGCCGCAATCGGTCCCGGTGAAGGACCGTTTCTCCGGCCAAAAGAAACGCGTGTACGCCGCGTCGTTCTCGGCGGATTGGGTCCTGCCGCAACCACGGCCGGCGCCCTTGCGGATCGAGGTCGTGCTGCAGGGTTGCAGCGGGTCGAGTTGCTTCTTCCCGGAGACCCGGCGATTCGAGGTCGATTCGCGCGGCGGGGTGCGCGAATTGGGAGAGGCGACGCCGGAGGATCGGCACGGGGCCGGCGACCGGACCCGGGAGGGAACCCGATGAAGGCGGCGCGCCTGTGGCCGTTGCTCCTGGCGTTGTTCGTCCAGGGACGGGCTTGGTTCCAGCCGTTGTTCGTCCTGGGAAGACTCGGCGCGCCCCTCGCGGTGCAGTTGTGCCGTTGGGCCGGACTGGGCTCGTTGGTTTCGGGCGGTGCCCACGCCCTTTCGGCCGCTTCCGCGGCGATCGGCGGCGTCGTCGTCTATTCGGGCACGACGCCCGTCGGTGATCCCACCAATTGGGTTTCGGGAAAGGTCGGCACGCCCTTCAAGATCCGCATCACGGTGCTCGACCCCGGTTCGGACCACACCCTCGACACGTTCGATTGCCGACCGCTTCCGCCCGGTTTGGCCATCGACACCAAGCCGGGCGGCAAGGGCTACATCCAGGGGACGCCCACCGTGGCCGGCACCTACAACGTTGAGGTCTTCGCCGGGAACGTGAATTACGGCCCCATGATGGTGAGCATGCCGGTGACCATCGAGATCGCGCCGAACGGCGTCGTGCCCGTGGTCGACCGGGACCCGCTGCCGCAGTCGGTGGCCGTCGGCGGTACGGCACGGTTCGAGGTGCTGGCGACCGGCGATCCGGCGCCGTCGTACCAATGGTGGGTCGGCGACCTGCCGGTGCCCGGCGGGACGCTGCCGACGCTCGTGCTGACCAACGTGCCCGCTTCGGCCGACGGACTCTACCGGGTGGTGGTCGCGAACACGGCCGGCAGCGTGACCAGTGCCCCGGTACGCCTGGCGGTGTACCCATTCGACGTGCCGCTGCGCCTGGTGCAGACCTCGGTGGCTTCCAACGTGTTCTTCTTCGACGTCAACGGACCGTGGATCGGGACCTACACCGTCTGGAAAAGCCGCGACGCGGTGGCCTGGGTCCCGATCGCCACGCAGCGCGTGACGTCGGGCACCTGGACCTTCTCGACCAACTGTCTCGTGGACGCCGGGCTCTTCCGGGCGACCGCGGTTCCCTAGGACGGCGGGGCGGGTCCGCGACGAAAGGACCCGCCCGCGCGTCGTCCGGCGGGGCGGTCAGCGACCGCGGCGCTGGAGCAGCGCGTATTCCATGGAGTCCACCAGTGCCTGGAGCGACGCCGAGATGATGTTCTCGCTGACGCCGACGGTGCCCCATTCGCGGGTGCCGTCGCCGGACACGATGAGGACGCGGGTGCGGGCGGCGGTGCCGGCGACGCCGTCGAGGATGCGGACCTTGTAATCGGTGAGGGTGACCTTGGCGAGTTTGGGGAACGAGCGGGCGAGGGCGGAGCGGAGGGCACCGTCGAGCGCGTTCACCGGGCCGTCGCCGTCGGCGACCGTGTGGTGGACGACGTTGCCGACCCGAACCTTGACGGTGGCCTCGCAGACGGACGAGGCGGGCGTGCCGCGGGTCGAGACGTGGAAGGCGTCGACGGTGAAAAGCAGTTCCGGGTTCTTCTCGACCAGGCCGCGGATGAGGAGCGCGAGCGACGCCTCGGCGGCCTCGAACTCGTAGCCTTCGTGCTCCAGTTCCTTCACGCGTTGCAGGATCGCCTTGGCGTCGGGCTTCGATTCGTCGAGATCGAACCCGAGGTCGCGGGCCTTGAGCAGGATGTTGCTGCGGCCGGAGAGGTCGCTGACGAGGATGTTGCGCGCGTTGCCGACGAGCGACGGGTCGACGTGCTCGTAGCTGGAGGCGAGTTTCTGGACGGCGTTGACGTGGGTGCCGCCCTTGTGGGCGAAAGCCGCGGAACCCACCCAGGGTTGGCGCGGGTTCGGCCGGATGTTCGCCATCTCGTCGACGAACTGGGACAAGTCCCGGAGCTTGCGCAGCGAACCGGGGGCGACGGTGCGCCGGCCCATCTTGAGGGCAAGGCAGGGGATGGTGCTGACGAGATTGCAATTGCCCGTGCGCTCGCCGTAGCCGTTCACGGTGCCCTGCACGTGCATCGCGCCGGACTCGACGGACGCCAGCGCGTTGGCCACCCCGAGGCCGCTGTCGTCGTGCGAATGGATGCCGACCGGGCAGTTCAGCCGGCCGATCGCGTGGGCCGTGATCCGCGCGACCTCGCCGGGCAGGCACCCGCCGTTGGTGTCGCAGAGGACCACCCGGTCCGCGCCGGCTTTCTCCGCGGCCTGCCAGGAGGCGAGCGCGTATTCCGGGTCGAGTTTGAAGCCGTCGAAACAGTGTTCCGCGTCGTACACGACGAATTTCCCGTGGTCCTTCAGGTAGCGGACCGTGTCGCCGATCATCGCGAGGTTTTCCTCCGGCGTGCAGCGCAGCACCTCGCGGACATGGAGCATCGAGGTCTTCCCGTAGATCGTCACGACGGGCGTGCCGGCCTCGAGGAGGAGGCGCACCTGTTCGTCGGATTCGACGGCGACGCCCTTGCGCCGGGTGGAACCGAAAGCCGCGAGGCGCGCGTGGCGCCACTTGCGCCGCTTGGCCTGCGCGAAGAACTCGATGTCCTTGGGATTCGAGCCCGGCCAGCCGCCCTCGATGAAGTGCATGCCGAACTGGTCGAGGCGCTCGGCGATGCGGAGCTTGTCGGCGACCGAAAAGTTGACGCCTTCGCCCTGCGAGCCGTCGCGCAGGGTCGTGTCGTAGATCTCGACGTGGGATTTCATGGAGGAGTGTCGGAGGGTGTCTCGAAAAGTGGGGTCCGGAAAACCAAAACCCCGTTCCGGCCTGCGGAACGGGGTTTTCGGTTCGGGGAAAACTCGCTCAGCAAGGCCGGCTTGCGCCGCCGATAATGATGTTCTCCCCAATGATGCGGTTCGCCCGGGAACCATTGGTCCCGGACGGGCCGTCGACGTGTCGCCGAACCTTCATCGCGACGCACCGTCGCCAGAAGCCCCGGTCCGGGGCAAGCCGGAAGTTCGGGGCTTCGGGTGGCGGGCGAGACGCTCGCCCAGTCGCCGCATGTCGGCGGCAGACCCGGACGGGGGTGGGTTCGTTCCATCGATTTGCCGGCTCCCCGGCGCGGCGTGCTCCGCGGCAAACGCGAACATCGCGACGTTGTTGCTCACCCAGGCTCGCCCCGAAGCGGAGCACTCGAGGCCGTCGAGCGCGCGGATCAGGACATCGGGCCCGAGTTCGCGGCAGGCCATGTAGCCGCGCCAGCCGACGTATTCGTCGTCGACCGTCGGATGGGGACCGTCGGTCGCGGGAACGTACCCGAGGTGGGAAGCGAGGATGTTCCAGCGCCGGAGGAGATGCGCGTGGAGCCAGGGCGGGTCGTTGGTGGCCAGGGCACCCAACAGGTCGGGCAATTGGGTGAAGACGGAATATTCGAACGCCTTCGGGGGAAGCTGGCGCGAAGGCGCGTAGGCTTTCGGACCATGGGCCGCGAGGTGGTCGAGTGCCTCGCGCCAACGCCCGGCCGCGACGAGGGCATCGAGTTCGGCGTTGAGCCGGACTTCGCGCTGGGCGGGGATGGCGACGGCGATCCAGAAGGCGGCGAGGGCGGCGAAGGTCTTCCACGGGAGCGGCGCCGGGGCGGGGACCACGCCGGCCGCGACGGGCGACTTGTGCCACCGTCGTGCCGCGATCCCGACGAGGACGGCCGGGACGAAGGCGAGGATCGCGGCGTTCGTGGCCCGATGGAGCGCGCCGAGCAAAAGGTTTTCCTCCGGGGAATTCCGCAGGCCGCCCATCCCGGCCATGATGTCCCGGGCGAGGCCGGGCCCGAAAATGTAGACGGCGGTCACCTCGAGGCATGCGGCGGACACCACCCAGGCGAGGGCGGCGACGAAAGGGACGGCGTGGAGGACACTGGTCGCGCGGGCGATCAGGAGGACGCGCCAGAGCGAGACGACGGCGAGCAAGGCGACGTTGAACCGGGCGGCCGCGAGGGAATCGGCGAGGCGTTCGACCGGGATGGCGTAGAGCCAGGCGATGGGGGCGGTGGCCCAGAAAAGTCCCATGAACCGGAGCCAGGACGCGGCT